>SLOM01000131.1 GCA_007132505.1 Candidatus Sumerlaeota bacterium | reverse complement strand
CGGTGTCGTTGAAATCGGCGGCGATCATGCGCGCACCGGCACGAGCGAAAATGGCCGTGGCCCAGCCAATTCCGCAGGCAAGGTCCAGTCCCGTGGTGCCCCGCCAGTCCGGCCGCGCGGCTAGGGCGAACTCCATGGCACGCGCCGTTTCCTGCCAATACGGGTCGTCCGAGCTGTGGGGCAGCCCGAGGATCGCCTGCCCGGAGACTGTCCAATCGTTCTTCTCGTAGACGGTCTTCCAGCCTGCTTTCTCCGCCTCCTTCACCCTTGCATTTCGTGCCCTGCGCGGGAGGAGATAGACAATGCCGTTGCGGACAGGATAGACAGTCCCATCCCGTGCATCCACAAGCCCCTCATCGGAGTACAAAAGGGAAGCCCCTCCCCCCGGCGGCGTGAGGACGTCCAGGGAGAGGGGCTTCCGGGTCATTTGCTTCACCAGCCCGGTGAGGTCAGGGACTGAGCATGCGCTCGGGGAAGGTGCGCGGGATTTCGTCCCACCAATCGTAATCCTCGAGGTAGATCAGGTCGAAGAGCATCAGGCCATCGCTGTTGTCGTAGGCGGCCCGCATGCAGGCGCGGAAGAGTTCCGGATTGCCTTGATACTGGAAGAGAAAGAGACCGCCGTGAACCGGAACGGCGTCCCCGATGATGCGCTCCATGAGCCGGCCGGAGCCCTCCATGCTGGCCCACCAGGGTGCGCCGGCGGCCACGGCGTCCTCCTCCGTCACGTGCGTGTAATACCAGCCGTGATAGAGGTGGTCGAGCAGGTGCGCGAAGGCGGTGTCCTGATAGTCCGCCGGTGCCCAGTCGTAATCCTCCGACGGATCGTAGTCGGGAGAGGCCCAGTTGAGGCCCTCCTGATAGTAGCTGGGATACCAGCCACCCGTATAGTTGGCGAAGATGGCGTTGGGATTCGCATCATAGACTACGCCGCGGGCGCGGAGGATGAAGTCCTGGATGACTCCGGCGCGCCAGACCAGCCAGCGGTCGTATAGTGGTCCTTCGACCTGCTCGAACTGTGCGGCGATGCGTGCGGCCCGCTCGCCCTCGTCGGGGATGAACTCGTCTTCCTCGCCGTCGTCCACGCGTTCCCAGCGATAGATGTCCTCGGGCCAGTTTTCCACCTCGTGGCCGAGGAAGGCCTCGAAGGCGTCGCGTGCGGCGTCGGAAAAATCCGCCGTGCCGCCGGACCAGCGAGCCCGGTCAAGGCAGATGCCGTCCACGGGATAGGCCATCACCTCGCGGACGATGTTGAGCGCGTAGGCCACCGCCTCGGGGTGTGCGGCGCTGGTGAACATGGCATGACCGCGGACGCCCTCGGTGGAGGGGACGAAGGCAGGCTCGGTCTCGCCCTCGGGGACGACGTAGTCCACGCTGGCCCACGCCTGACGCTCGGGGTACTTGAAGAATGTGCCGCCGCGCGGAACACCGGCCTCCTCGGAACCGATGTGGCCCTCGGAGAAGACGTTCACCGCCACGAAGACCTTAAGGTCCCGCGCGTGACCTTCCTCGATGGCCACGGCGAGCAGGTCAAAGTCCGGGTCTTCGCGCTCCACGCCGCGCCACTCGGTCAGGCGCGGAGCGATGGCGGAATCGTAGAGGACGTGGCCGGAAATCGGCTTCACGTCCACGATCACGACGTCCACGCCGGCCTGGACGCAGTGGTCCATGATGCGGGCGACGCCTTCGCGCGTGCTGAGGCGCTCCCAATTGGCCGTGGCATCGAACCACACGGTGATGGGTTTTTCGTGGCGCTCATGGCGCAGGAGCGACTGCTCCCCGGGCACCACGTCCGGGGTCCGGGCGCATCCCTGGACAAACGCCATGCCGCCGGCCAGAACCGCCACGGCGGCAAGGTGCGCCAGCACCCGCTTCATGGGACTCACTGCTCTCATCTCGAGTTTCCTCCGGATGGATGTTTCTGCGTGTCTTTTCGGAGACAATCCGGCGGGAGCTTTCCTCCCTTGGGCCCCGTGGACCAAGGGGAATCGGGCCGACCGGCCCGTTGCGCTGCTTGACAGCCCCCTCACGCCGGCCCATCCTCCGGGAGTGTGGGCCCCTACGCGCCGGGGGCAGGATTTCACTTTGCATGGGCCCGGCGCGGTGTTCCACTTCACCTCCCCGGCAGGGTGGCGCCCCCAGGCGGGCCCGCCGCGGCGCCAGAATCAGACGGGAACCCGGAGACACAAACATGGCCGAGAAGGACTACAAGAACGCGCGCAAGGAGATGGAGACGCTCCTCAAGGTCGAAGGCGGCGTACCACTCAAGGACCGGAAGGCGCAGCAGAGGAAAGAGCTGCTCAAGGACGTCCAGAGGGCCGGAGAGGCCGGAACGCGCGTCGGTGCCGGAGAGGGCGGCCTGCCGCCCGGCACCAGTGAGCAGGAGCTTGAGTCAGGCGCCATCTCCGCCGAGGAGATGATGCAGGCCCTTACCGAGAAGGCAGGCCTCGAATACCGTGACATCAACGAGTTCGACCTCTCCAACCCCGAGAAGGTCCGCCGGCTCACCTCCTACCTGCTCGCCTCCACCTGCCGCGAACGCCGGATCTTCCCCGTGGACGAGTACGAGAGCGAAGAGACCGGAAAGCCCGTCATCGTCGTCGCCATCTCAGACCCCATGGACATCACGGTCATTGACGATCTGCGCCTCATGCTGCCCGACCACGAGCTGGAACCGGTCGTGTGCAAGGAGGAGGACATCGTTGACATGATCAACACCCACTACGGCGTGGCGGACGAGGACCTGGAGGAAGTGATCGGCACCCTCACCACCGAGGAAGGCGAGACCGAGCGGGACGACTCGCGCCGGGGCGAAGTGGACATTTCCATGGAGGACGTGGCCAACAACCCGCCGGTGATCAAGCTGGTCAACCTGCTGCTCATGCAGGCGATCAAGGACCGGGCCTCGGACATCCACGTGGAACCTTTCGGTGGCGTGCTGCGGGTGCGCTACCGCGTGGACGGCGTGCTGCGGGAGATCCCCTCGCCGCCGAAGTCACTCCAGCTCGGCATGCTGAGCCGCTTGAAGGTCATGGCGGACATGAACATCTCCGAGACGCGCCGGCCACAGGACGGGCGCATCCGGCTGAACGTGGAAGGGCGCGAGGTGGACCTTCGTGTTGCCTGCGTGCCGACCGTCCACGGCGAGTCCATCGTCATGCGCGTGCTCGACAAGTCCACCATGATGATCGGCGTCAGCGAGCTGGGCATGCAGCAGGAAGTGCTCGAGCCCTACCTCAAGCGCGCCCGCAAGCCCAACGGCATCGTGCTGGTCACCGGGCCCACCGGCTGCGGCAAGACGACGACACTCTACGCAACCCTGCAGGAGGTCTTCGATCCGGGCTCTAAGTTCATCACCACCGAGGACCCGGTGGAGTTCGAGCTGCCCGGCGTCGTGCAGGTGAACATCAACGCGAAGGTGGGCCTCACCTTCGCCCGGTGCCTGCGCAGTATTCTCCGTCAGGACCCGGACGTGATCCTGGTCGGCGAAATCCGCGACGTGGAGACGGCCCAGATCGCCATCCAGGCAGCCCTGACCGGCCACATGGTGTTCAGCACGCTGCACACGAACTCGGCCGCTGCCACCGTCACCCGTCTGATTGACATGGGCGTGGAGCCCTTCCTCCTCACCTCCACGCTGGAGGCAATCGTGGGACAGCGCCTCATCCGGACGATCTGCCCGAACTGCAAGGCGCCCTACAGCCCGACCGACGAGGACCTGTTCGACTTCGGCGTCTCGCGCGACGAGGTCTCCGACATTGACTTCTACAAGGGCCGCGGCTGCGAGGACTGCAATTACAGCGGCTACAAGGGCCGGCTCGGCATATTCGAAATGATGGAGGTCAGCGAGCAGCTCAAGGAGCTGATCCTCAACCGCGCCTCCACCGACGACATCCACGCCATGGGCGTCCACGAGGGCATGATCACCATGCGCCAGGACGGATGGCTGAAGATATGCCTCGGCGTCACCACCTTCGACGAAGTGGCCAAGAACACCATCCCCGAGACCGAAGAGTCCATCAAGGCGGAGATGGATTCGGTACGCAAGTCGCTCACCATGATCGACAAGATCCAGAAGCAGCGCGAAGCCGAGGAGTACGGGGCGCTCGAAGGCGAAGAGGAAGAAGAGGAAGACAAGGGCGTCATCCAGGTGGACGAGGGGCGCGAGAAGGAGTAATCCCCCGCCTCTCCCCCCATCACCGCAACGCAACGAGCGGGGCAGGACACGGCCGTCCTGCCCCGCTTTTTCGTGTGCATCCCGCCCGCGGGAGAACGCTTTCCGCAGCAACGTTTTGCGCCGCTTTCAAAGCCCGAAAAAAACCATCTCTCCTATTGATCCCCCCGGGGTCATCTGTATTCTTGGCCCGACAGGAAGTAAGGAGACTGCGGACACCGGGGCGGAAGGTGCTCCCGGTGGAGATGGGAAATGTGCGGCGCGCAGGGACTGACCCTCATCGAACTGCTCATCGTGGTGGCGATCATCGGGATTCTCGCCGCCGTGGCGGTTCCCAATTACCTTGAGGCAACGGTACGCACAAAGGTGAGCCGGGCGCAGGCGGACATGCGCAGCCTGGCCACCGCGGTGGAGGCCTACCATGTGGACCACGGGATGCACCCGCTGCCCGGCGTCCTGAACCTGGACAGCACAATGCAGAATCCCCACCGCACATCGCAGGGCCCCGCCTACCACAAATTTTTCCACGAGGGCCTCACCACGCCGGTGGCCTATACGACACATCTGCCGGAGGACCCCTTCATGGACGGGGCCCGTCCGCCGGTGGAAGAATGGGGCCCTTGGTACCGGCGCTACTTCTACACGAACCTCCCGTGGTTCAAGCAGGTCATGGAACCCTCCCCGCCGCCGGTCATAGATGTCATGATCGGACAATATGGCGACTGGATCCTGGCCTCCGCCGGCCCGAACAGGCAGCGGCGGGACCTCGCAAATCACATCTACTACGACCCCACGAACGGAACCATCTCCGACGGAGACATCGTCCGCAGCCCAAGGATGATGCCCTGAACGGAAGGCGCTGACATGCGGAAGGCAGCCCCCAGCCATTCCCGAATCTCCCGCGAAAGCCGGCGGGAGTGCTGTTGTCAACTGTGCCGGGCCGCCCGGCAGATCATGCCACTCCACCAAGGGTGGCGCGCGAAAGGGTAGAGTTATGTCCGATGTGGTCATGGTGCCGGATATCTCACGCACCGTACAGAAATGGAGAAAGAAGCGCGGCAGCCTGATCATGGCACTGCACGAAGTGCAGAACCGCTACGGCTACGTACCCCGGAACGTCTCCCTCCAGCTCGCGCAGTTGATGGACGTGCCGCTGGCCCGCATCTACGAAGTCGTCACCTTCTATAATTATTTCAACCTCGAGCCGCCCGGACGGAACAACGTGTCCGTGTGCCTGGGCACGGCCTGCTACCTTAAGGGCGCGCCCGATATCTTCGACTCGCTGAAGGAAGTACTCGGCCTCGAGGACGGCGGCACCACCGGCGACGGCGAGTTCCACCTCCAGTCGGTCCGCTGCGTGGGATGCTGCGGCCTCGCGCCGGTGGTCGTCATGAACGGGCAGACTCTCAGCAAGGTGCGGCCCGGAGACGCAAAAGACATCACGGCACGCGCCAAGAAGAAGGAATAGATCATGGCTAAACTGACGGCGGAGGCGCTGGAAAACCTCGAAAGTGAATACGCAAGAACACATCGCGAGCGAAGCTGGGTTCGCGTCGGCATGAGCACCTGCGGCATCGCAGCGGGCGCAGAGCCCGTCTACAAGGTACTCTGCGAGGAAGTACGCAAGCGGGCTCTCGATGTGGACGTGCAGCGCACCGGCTGCCTCGGCAAGTGCCACGCCGAGCCGCTGGTGGAAGTCAACGTGGCCGGCGCACCCCGTGTGCTTTACGGTGAAGTGGGCGTGGATGCCGCACTCCGCATCCTGGACCAGCACGTGGAGAAGGGCACCGTCCTCAGCGGCATGGTCGTCCCGACCGAACACGAGGGAATACTCGAGGGTCAGGAAGTCCCGCGGCTCGGCAAGCAGCTCCGCATCGTCCTGCGCAACTGCGGCATCGTTGATCCGTCCAAGATCGAGGACTACATCGCGCGGGGCGGCTACAAGGGGCTCAAGCGCGCCCTGTTCGACCTGGGGCCGGAGGGTGTACTCGAGGAATTCCGCATCGCCGGCCTGCGCGGCCGTGGCGGCGCCGGCTATCCCACCTGGCTCAAATGGAAGCTCACCCGCGAGACCGAGGCCGCGGAAAAGTATATGATCTGCAACGGCGACGAGGGCGACCCCGGAGCCTACATGGACCGCAGCGTCCTCGAGGGCGACCCACACTCGGCCATCGAAGGCATGTTGATCGGCGCCTACGCAATCGGCGCGCAGCAGTGCTACTTCTACATCCGTGCGGAATACCCGCTGGCGGTTGACCGCGTGGAAGCGGCCATCAAGCAGGCCCGGCGGATGGGCCTCGTCGGGAAGAGCATTCTCGGGACGGACTTCTCATGCGACATGGAGGTACGTCTCGGTGCAGGAGCTTTCGTCTGCGGCGAGGAGACAGCCCTGATCGCCTCACTGGAAGGCTTGCGGGGCACGCCACGGCCACGGCCGCCCTACCCCGCGCAGAGGGGACTCTGGGGCATGCCATCCAACATCAACAACGTGGAGACGCTGGCCAATGCAGGCCCCATCGCGGCGCACGGCGGCAAGTGGTTCGCCTCCATCGGCACGAAGGAGTCCAAAGGGACCAAGGTCTTTGCCGTGACGGGCAAGGTGCGCCACTCCGGGCTGGTGGAAATCCCCATGGGGACAACACTGCGCGAAATCGTCATGGACATCTGCGGAGGCACCGTGGGCGGCAAGCGCATCAAGGCGGTCCAGACCGGCGGACCCTCCGGTGGCGTCATCCCGGAGACGGCCTTCGATACTCCGGTCAGTTACGAGAGCCTCCAGGAACTCGGCTCCATCATGGGCTCGGGCGGCCTCATCGTCATGGACGAGGACGACTGCATGGTGGACATCGCGAAGTTCTACGTCGGCTTCTGCGTGGAGGAGTCCTGCGGCAAGTGCGCCCCCTGCCGCGTGGGCGGAAAGCAGATGGAATTGCTTCTGGAGAAGATCTCCGCCCGAAAGGCAACCGCACCGGACATCGTGGAACTGCGCCGTATCTGCCACGCCATGCAGAAGGCTTCCCTCTGCGGACTCGGCCAGACAGCACCCAACCCCGTCCTCTCGACCCTTCGCTACTTTGAAAACGAATACGAGGCCCTTCTTTCATGACGAATCCGAACGGCTACACCACCAAGTCCAATATCGTGGCCGGCGGCAACGGCAGGCCCTCTGTCACCGCCACCATCAACGGCCAGCAGGTCAAGGTGCCCGAGGGAACAACCATCCTCGATGCGGCGCGCCTCCTCCACGTGGAAATACCCACGCTCTGCAAGCATGCAGACCTGGACCCCACCGCCGCATGCGGCCTCTGTATCGTAAAGGCCAAGGGGAGCAGCAAGATGCTCCGCGCCTGCTGCACCCCCGTCGAAAAAGGAATGGAGATCACCACACACGACGCCGAAATCGTGGAGGTGCGCCGCACCGTCGTCGAGCTCATCCTTTCCAAGCACCCCAATGACTGCCTGACCTGTGGGCGTAACCAGAACTGCGAACTGCAGACGATCGCCTCCGACTTCGGCATCCGACAAGCGGTCATGCCGAGCATCGCGAAGGATTTTGAACTCGACGTTTCGACTGCAGCCCTCACCCTCGATCCCTCCAAGTGCATTTCCTGCGGGCGCTGCGTCCATGTCTGCCAGGATATACAGAACGTTCACGCACTCTGCTTCCTGGGCCGGGGTTATGAGACGCAAATCGCTCCGGCCGGAGTCAGCCTCGGTGAATCACCGTGCGTCAAGTGCGGCCAGTGCTCCGCCCACTGTCCGACGGGCGCCATCTTCGAGTTCGACGAGACCTGGCGCACCTGGGATTTCCTCAAGGACCCGGAGCTTTTCACCGTCGTGCAGATTGCACCCTCGGTGCGTGTGGCCATCGGGGAGGCGTTCGGGCTGCAACCCGGCACAAACCTCACCGGCCAGCTCTACGCCGCCCTCCGCCGGCTGGGCTTCGACGCCATTTTCGATACCAACTTCGGAGCCGACGTCACCATTTTGGAGGAAGGCTCCGAATTCATACAGCGCTTCATGCATTCCCGCGGCGAGCTGCCCCTTATCACGAGCTGCTGCCCCGCCTGGGTGGATTTCATGGAGAAGTTCCATGGCGACATGATCGGACACTTTTCCACCTGCAAATCGCCCCATGAAATCGTGGGCGTCCTGGCAAAGACATACTATGCGGAGAAGACAGGACTCGATCCGGCGCGCATTCGGTGCGTCTCCATCATGCCCTGCACCGCGAAGAAATGGGAAATCGGCAGACACGAATCCATGTACGCCTCCGGATATCAGGACGTGGACGTTTCCCTCACGACACGCGAGCTGGCGCGCATGATCAAGCAGGCCGGCATCGCATTCCTCGACCTTGAGGAGGAGGAGTGCGACCCGATACTCGGCGATTACACCGGCGCGGGGACCATCTTCGGCGTGACAGGTGGTGTGATGGAAGCCGCCCTGCGAACAGCCGCCGATCTCATCACGGGGGAGACGCTGGAGCAGCTTGAGTATACGGGTGTGCGCGGCCTCGAAGGCGTCAAGGAGGCCGAAGTGGAAATCGCCGGGCGCACGGTGCGTGTGGCCGTGGCCCACGGCCTCGGGCACGTTGAGTCCGTCCTGCATCGCGTGCGCGAAGCGAAGGAGAACGGCGAAGAGCCACCCTACCACTTTGTCGAGGTGATGGCGTGTCCCGGCGGTTGCGTTGGCGGCGGCGGACAGCCCTACGGCGTGACGAACGATGTGCGCATGGCACGCGCGCGAGGTCTGTACAGCGACGACGAGCGGCGCAAGCTCCGAAAGTCCCATGAAAACCCGCACGTCAAACGTCTGTACGACGGCTTCCTCAAGGAGCCGCTCGGCCGCAAGGCGCACGAGTTGCTCCACACGAAATACCAGGCCCGGCTGACCTACGCTCGCTAGCCATGGTCCCGCGCGGCGGGACCCGACGTTGCCCGATCAGTGCGCCGAGCCGAATCGGCGCACTATGTCGGCGGCGTCTATCGCCCCGTCCCGGTTGGTGTCCATGAGGCGGTTCATCGCTTCCGAATGGCCGGGAGGCTGGTCCGGCAGTCCGAGGAGGCGGCGCAGTTCCGGAATGCCATCCCCCGGCACCAGCCGCAGCGTGAGTGGCGTTGCGTGCTGGGACAAATCCTCCAGCGCCTTCATTGCCCGGAGCCGCTCCAGCCCCTCCGGCACGGCGTAGGAGAGTGGCACGAAGCTTCCTCCCTCGTCCGCGAGCACGAGCGCCCCGTCCGCCGGAACCTGTCCGGGCAGCAGCACTTCCCAGGCGGCCGCGGTACCCGGCGGAACCTCCGGCCGGAACGCAATCACATCCAGGGCACCTCCGGGGACGGACGCGCCCCAGCCCGGCACATCCACCCCGGCATGGTACGCACCACGCCGTGCCGTATAGACGACGGCACCGCTCCGGCCAAGCGCGGCATTGGAAACGGAAAACCAGTTCTCCGGCAGCCGGGAGGTGAAGAAGGAGGACTCGGCGTTTCCCGTCATCCCCCGGAACGCCACGTCGCGGTGGGGCACGGGCGCCGTGCTGGATACCTGAAGGCGGTGCCGGTTCGCGCCGGGGCCCCAGTAAAGCCCGTGTGCGGGGAACACCGTGGGAGCATTGTTATAGATACCCTTCCCGGACGCGCTCACGATGTCGCACTCCTCGAACGCGGCGGAGGAGAACTGAGAGCCGATGAAGATCCCCCAGTCGGCGTTGTTGCCGATCGTCGTGCGTATGAAATTGGCCGAGCCACGAATGGCATCCACGCCAAACTCGTTGTTCAGCAAAACCGCGGAGTCCTCCAACCGCACGGTCGAGCCGGAGGCGAGCAACCGGACCCCCGCACGGTTGCGCGCGATGACCGCCCGGCGGAACACCGGCTGCCCGCCGGAGCCGATCACCAGGATGCCCACCTGCTCCTCACCGGTGTGGCCGGTCACGATGTTTCCATCATGCACGCGTGGCTCCGGGTGCGGGTCATCCAATACGATGCCGCTCAGCCGGCTGTCATAGATGGCATTGCCGCGCAGCACGGCGTCCGCGCGGGCCTGCACCGCGATGCCGACGTCGTAACTCTCGCCGATCGAGTTGCCCTCGATGACCCAATGGCCGCCCTTTACGGCGATGCCGGTGCCGGTCCGCTCGTCGCGTCCGGCCGGCAGGTATATCTCGCCCGCGCCCGCGCGGATGATGTGGTTGTAGGCGATCGTGCCACGGCCCGGGCGGACTTCGTCCTGTCCGTCGGAGAATATGCCATCCTGTCCGTTGTCTATGAATTCGGAGTGCCGGACGTCTATCTCCGTATTGTCGCGTGCAATGATTCCGCTGAAAAGAGGCTCCACGAAGCGGCTGTTCCGTACGGTCATGCGGCAATCGCCGTAGGCGTCCAGGCTGTTCAGGAACCCGTATATCCCGGCCTCTTCCAGGGTCATCTCGGCGCCGAACCGCAGAGCGATTCCGATGCCCGGCACGGCGCGCGGACGGGAGTCCATATGGAGACGCCGCGCCTCCAGCCTGGACTGTCCGAACATCGAAATCCCGCCGTGGCAATGATGGAATTCGCAGTCCTCCACCAGCAGCTCACCCTCCTCGTTATGCTGGATGGCGGCGTCACCGATCGAGTGAAAGTGGCTCCGGACAACGGAGGAACGCGGCAGTTCGTGCCCGCCCCGGCCCGTGGCATGCACGCCGTGGGGCAGATTCTCGAAATGCGAATCGGCCACGGCGTAAAGACCGTCCTTGATAAAGACACCATCACGGCAATTCCGAACCGTGACACCATTCGCAATGAAAAGCGGATGCAGGGGCGTGGGATCCATGGACGTGTTCGCGTTCACGGCCTGGCCCGAGAGATCCTCGATGACCGTGTTCGTCATTTCGAGCCGGCCACTGTAGGCAAAGCCGTTCCCGATATCGCGAAAAACGGAATCGCGGATGGTGGCTCTGCCGCGATGCATCTGTAGTCCGTTCGGGGTGTTCCGCACGGTCAGCCCCTCCGCATCGAGAACACCATCGGCAGCCATCGTGATGGCAACGTGCTGCGCCCGGTCCAGCTCCACCTGGCGCAGCCGGATTTCCTCCGGTCCGGATATCGAGACAGCCCATCCGGCGTCCTCGATGCGCACGCGGGTGAGCGTGCCCCTTGCTCCCCCGGCGAAAAAGACACCGGAGTTTCCCCCGGCAATCGTCACGTCCTGCATTGTGAGGTTCGCGCCGGAGGCCACGTGGATGGAGGCGCCCGCGGGCATTTCAATACGCGCGCCGTTGCCCCTCAGCACGAGGTCACGCCCCACGTAGGCTCCGCCCGTATAGACGGTCCCTGCGTTGAGGGACAATTGGCCGTCCGCTGCCCCATCAATCAGAGGCTGGAGCGGCGCCGCAGAGACGCGTGCGGGAAGTGCAACAAGGAGCAGGCCCGCGAGCAGAAGCAATCGTGAGACGGAGAGCTGCATGGTGGGGGGCGGTCCTGTCATGGATTCCGGAAAGAAATCGGCCCCGGAGTGTTCCGGACGACTCCGGGGCCGCGGGTGTCTCAGTTTCCTACTGCTCGCCTTGGGGCAAGTTGAAGGTCAAGCCTCCGCACATCACCCGCTTCGAGGGTTACCGTTTCTTCCGCCGCGCCATGCCCGGCACCGGACTTGTGGGCGGAGATGGTGTAGGTTCCCGCCGGTATATTGAGAATCGTATAGAACCCGTCCGCGCCGGTCAGGTAATTGAAATTGTCCCCTTCACGGTTAATGCGGACGTCGAGGACCGGCTCCCCCGCCTGGCAGGTGACCGTCCCCGCCACGATGGCGGTGTCCGGATCGTCCTTCCAAGGCATTCCGGGAAGGGGGACCGGATGCTGGTAGGGACCCTCGATGAAGAGGTCGAAATCCGCCGACCCGTAACGGAAGATCACGTGCCCCGGCGCTTCCTGCCGGCGGGACTCGTAGATCTGCTCGATATAGTCCCGGGAGGTGATCAGCCCTGCCACCACGTGCCGGCCGTAGGAATGGTCAAGGAAGTCCCCGAGCAGAACCTCGAACGGGTGGGCCGAGCCGATGTCCCAGTAGATCATCGGCACGATGAAGTCCAGCACGCCCTGCTCCATCCATCCGAAGATGTCCTGCTTCCACTGGTAGTGTGCCTCCACGCCTGTTCCCTGGTAGCCGCCCGGGACGCGTTTGGCGATGCCGAAGGGCGCCGCGCTCACCTTGATCTCCGGGTTGCGCAGCATTGCCGCTCCGTATATACGGCGGAGCTGGCGTGTGATCTGGTTGCGCATGAAATCGCCCCACTCCTCGGCGTCCGGGTTTCCGTCGCCATGGAAGCGCGCCACCGCCTTCGGGTCGTAGCTGTAGTCGCCCCCGGGGGTGCGGATACGGTCGAAGTGCAGACCATCCACGTCGTAGTTTGCCACGATGTGGTCAATGGCCCTGCGTGTCCAAGCCTCCCCGTCGGGGTGGCCCGGGCTGAGCCACACGTATCCGTCGGTGTACTCCACCGGGTTGCCGTCGGCGTCGTGGAGAACCCAGGGGTCCTCGCTGTCCGGGCCGTGGAGGTTGTAGCGGTGCTGCGGCTCCGTTTGCTCGGGCGGCTCCTCGCGCCGGATCGTGTGCGTGTTGATGTAGGCGTGGAATTCCAGCCCGTGCTCGCGCGCCTGCTCGATGGCGTAGGCGAAGGGGTCCCAGCCCGGATCGGTCCAGTCGAACTGGGCGCTCCAGGGCTCGTAGGGGCTCGGGTACGCCACGTCCATTTGCCCGCGCACCTGGAAGAAGACCGCGTTGAAATTGTGCTCCTTGAGCGTCGCCATCATCTCGGCGATGCGCTCCTGAGTCTCCTCCTTGGTTTCGCGCGGATACTCGAAGCGCGTTACCCATGCCCCGCGAAACTCCTCGTCCAGCGAAGGCACCGGCTGCGCCGGCCCCTCCCGTCCCACGCAGATTGCCAGGGCCAACGCCCCGCACATGGCCAGCCGGTTCATCACGTTTTCCTCCTCATTTTTTCGGACAGCTCCGTCCGGAATGAGGGGTGAGTTTGGACCGGTCCGCAGCCGCGTGTCGAGCCGGAAGGGACCATCGGAACGCCGCCGCAGCGGGGGAGGCCGGATTTCCCGTTGCGCGGAGAAGGGCACTTCGCCTTCCATTCCGCCCCGCGCGTAGAGGGAGAATCGCCCACCTTGGGCGCTCCCTCCGCCTCCACGGTGCTCGGGTAGCTCAGCTGGTAGAGCAGCGGACTTTTAATCCGTTGGTCCTGGGTTCGAGTCCCAGCCCGAGTACCATTGATTATATTAGCTTTACAGGCGAATACGAGAGCGAGGAGTGCCGCCCGCCGCACCGGCAGTGATTCCACCTCGGTGCTCCGGAAAGGGTGTCCCCCAAAAGAACTCCGGCTCCGCGCAGGGCGGAGCCGGGTGGTGAGATTCCTGTGCCAGGGAGCGCCGGTCCTATGCACGGGGCGCCTCAGGACTTGGTGGTCTTCCGTGCCGTGGTCTTGCGCGCGGCTGGTTTGCGGGCTGTGGTCTTGCGCGCGGTGGTCTTGCGTGCGGCCGGTTTCTTGGCGGCTGCTGGCTTGCGCGCGGTGGTGGCTTTGCGGGCCGCTGGCTTGCGAGCCGCTGGTTTGCGGGCGGCCGGCTTGGCGGCCTTGGGGGCAGTTACTTTCCTTGCCGCGGGCTTCTTGCGTGCGGCGGTGGTCTTCTTCGTGGCGGAGGCCTTCGGGGCCGCCTTCTTGGCGGCGGCAGGCTTCCTTGCAGTTGTCTTCTTTGCTGTTGTGGCGGTCTTGCGTGCCGCCTTGGGGGCTGCCGCCTTGCGGGTGCGTGGTGCCGCGGCCTTTGTAGTCTTGCGGGCGGCGGGTTTCGCTGCGGTCTTGCGGGTGGTCTTCTTCTTTGCCGAAGAAGCGGTGGACTTACGGGCAGCGGTCTTCTTCTCTGCCATGGCCGGAACCTCCTTCCGGGGGTGGAGAACTGCCGCTTGTGCGGCTGCAAACAGGGCGATCGGCACCCGGAAGGGAGAACAACTGACGTAGTTCATCCCCGCCTGGTGACAGAACTCCACGGAGGGCGGATCGCCTCCGTGCTCGCCACAGATGCCTACTTTGAGGCCGGGACGCGTGGCGCGTCCCCGCTCGATCCCGATGCGGACGAGCTCGCCCACACCTTCCTGGTCCAAGCTCTGGAAGGGATCGTCCGGGAGGATCTTCCTCTGGAGATAGTCAGGGAGGAACGTGCCGATGTCGTCGCGCGAGAACCCGAACGTCGTCTGCGTCAGGTCATTTGTCCCGAAGGAGAAGAACTCCGCGCACTCGGCGATGCTGTGGGCGGTTAGAGCCGCGCGTGGCAGCTCGATCATGGTGCCCAGAAGGTAGTCTATCTTCACCTTGCGGCTCTTCATGACGTCTTCCGCCACCGCACGGATGATGTTTGCCTGGTTAACCAGCTCGTTCACGTGTCCGACGAGCGGCACCATGATCTCCGGGTAAACGCGGAGGCGCTTCTTCTGGCAGTCCGCCGCCGCCTCGAAGATGGCGCGGGTCTGCATTTCCGTGATTTCCGGGTACGTGATGCCGAGGCGGCAGCCGCGATGCCCGAGCATGGGGTTCAGCTCGTGCAGGTTCTGGACGCG
>SLOM01000007.1 GCA_007132505.1 Candidatus Sumerlaeota bacterium | reverse complement strand
TTCGGGCATCTTGCCTTCCACGATCGCGCAGTGCTTGCAGCGGAGATTGCACTGCTCGGTGATGTAGATGGTCATGCTGGGGGGCTCTTTCCTCGGCCGGTTGGCGGGGTCCTGAAGGGCGGCCTGGGTGCGCTGCTGGGCCGAGCCGTTTTCCAGCATGTGCGCCTCGTCGAGCTGGCGCGTGAAGGTCTCAACGTCCGCCAGTGCTACCTCCCCGGTCAGGCCCTCGTAGGACGCGGTCAGCTCCTCCGCCACGTCCGCGGCGGTACGGGAGCCGTCCATCCACTGGGCCAACTGCAGGCCTGTGCGGTTCGTGAGGGCCCAGCGGGCCTGCGTGGGGTGGAGGAGGATGACGTGCTCGCCGAGGTCGTCCACGATGAGGTCGCGCTGGACGCGCGGGCGGAAGGTGCCGGTGACGGAGGAGGTTGCGGGGGGGCTGACGGTGCTCATTTGAGTGGGGCAGCTTTCCGGGTGCAGAGTGGTGGCGGGTGGCTGTGCTTCCGCCGGATCTGTTGGATGCAGCGTGGTGTGGCAAGAATCAGTCCCTTGCCGGACGTGATTGCCTCAGGCCATGCGGGATTCCGGACCGAGTTCCGCGAGGGTTTCCTCCGGCGTTCCTCCGGGTCTGAGCCGGACAAACTCCGCATCATGGAGGGCTTTGACAAGCCGGAAAAGGGGCGGGGGAAGGTCCGGCGATTCCCCGCCCGGACGGTGGCGCTTCAGGTGGGGCATCAGGGCTTCGACGGCCACGCGCGCCGGCATGGGCTCGCAGGCGGGTTGCCCGGCGAAGCGGACCCTGCCCGCGCCCTTGCCCTTGCCGCGGCGTGCCTCCAGCAGGAAGGCCTCGTGTTCCTCGAAGAGGTCGCAGAGCCGCCCGAGTTCCTGCGTGCTGAGGTCGCGCCGGACGCGGAGCTGCATGGTGCCAGGGCGCCGGGTCACCTCGAAGGGCTCGAAGCCGCCACTGGAGAGTGCCTCCAGCAACTCTGGCCCGGCCCAAGTCAGATCGAAGACGAACTCCTGCGCCTCCGCAGGATCGTCATCCCGGCGCGGGGCCGGTTCAGCCCGCGCGGGGTCCAGGAGGACAACGACGGCCCGGGCCAGCGGCTGCGGGTCGGTGACATAGCGTTCCTGCGGGACGAGGGCTTTCCGCTCGCCCTCGGCACCGCCGAAGGGACGCCAGAGGGGAAAGCCGGTGACCTTGTCCCCCTCGATTCGCATGGAGGAAGCCCGTGGGAAAGGGATGAGGGAACGCGCGTCAGGGTCCAGGATGGCCATGTCCTCGGCCGCCAGGGTCCAGTCCTCGCCGCGCTCGAGAGTCAGCCGTGTGAGGGTTGATTTCCCCGCACCGCTATCGCCCGCGATGAAGAGCAGCCGGCCGCCAGGACGGTGCAGCATCACGTTCGCGTGAAGGAAGAGCAGCCGGGGAGTCTTCCGTTCCATGACCCACCCGGCGAGCAGGTTCTCAAGGGCCGGCTTCAGGGAGGCATCGAGCACCCGGAAGGCTTGGGGGGGCGCCCCGTCTTCCTCCAGGACACACTGCGTATCATGCCAAACTACCCGGACCCCACTGAGGAGGTCCGGGTAGTTTGGTGGGAGCAATTTCATACTCTCAGATATCTGGTAGCATGTGGAGGGTTTCGGGTTTTGGATTCCTGCTTGGCCAATGGCTCCTGGGGCGGTTCCGGGGTCCCCGCTAGTGACTTGGTTTGGGACCCCGACCTACCTCTCGTTGGAATAGGTTAGTCTTGGCGCCAAGTGCTGTAGCTGGTGCAGGCGTTGGCGATTTTGGATTTGTCCGCCTCACGCGGGGCGTTTGTGGAGACGATGGCCGGGGACACGTAGGTGCTTCTCTTTGAGGACTTTACGGTGTCCCTCGGCTTCCTTTCCACGGCCCGCGCTTCTCCTTGCCGTGTGGTGTCGTGTGTTCGATCCATGAAATTATCCTCTTCAATTCTGGCTAGGCTCTGGGAGCAGCCCTGCTTGCCGCAGGTCCGCCAGAGCTTGACTTGTATCCCGCCGGAGGTCCTCTCCGGGTACTTGCGGGTACTCTTCCGCGAGCCCGCGAAGAATCTCCTCGTGCGGATGGCCTTCTCGTGCCTTCTCCCATATCCAGGCCGCCACCCGGTTCAGGAAGTGCACTTTCCTTGTCGCACGGTCATAGACCGCAAGTTCGTTGCCCAACCACTGTGATTCGAAGGCCATTACCGAAGCGCGATCGTCATGATGGCCTAGTGATCGTTCGGGCATCTGAACCATGTGAGCCTCCTGTGCGGGTGTCCAGAGAAATGTGGCTGGCGGAGAGAAAAACCGGTAAAAAATTGATAAAGGACCGGCGCGCACAAAAAGGCGATGAAATCGCCAAGCACCCCGCCGCGGCTCCATCCAGTCTCCGCCACCTTTCCGCGCCGCAACGAGGGCTCCCTCGATGCAGTCCGGGTCCCAAGGGGCATCCTTTCTGAGCTCCCGGTCTCCCCGGGTGACGGCCCTCCCTCGTGTGGTCCACCCCAGCAGCCGGTGGAGCACATACCGCCCGGAGCCCTTCCGGCAGAGCAGAATATCCCCGACCTGCAGCTGCCCCGGGTTCGGCACGGGGGCGAGGAGCACCTCCATGCCGGCCGAAAGCGTCGGCTCCATGCTCCAGCCGGAGACCCGGAACACGAAGGGGTCCCCGGATTGCGACCCGGCCCTTACCAGACCATCCATCCGTCAAGGCTCAGCTCCTCGGGGAGTTCGTTCAGCGTCGCGTGCGCGGAGGGGTCCCCGAAGTAGTGATAGTTGTTCGCCGAGCGAAGCAGCCCGGGGAACGACGTCAGGTAGCTGTTGGCGCCGAGTGTGAAGGTCTCGCCCCACGAATCGGGCCGGCCCTCCGTGGATCCCAGGACTTCCAGCCACCTCATGGCCAGGAGTTTCTGCTCCACATAGAAGTCCACTGTGGCGGGGGCGAGTGTCCCAATGGACCCATCCCCCTCCCGGAGAATCCAGGTCTCGGCCATGGACGCCGTGGTGGAGCCGGTCGGGAAGGCGTAGTAGGCGCTCAGGCAGGTGAAGGTCGCCATCAGGGGCCAGCGTCCGGCGGTCGAGAAACTCGACACGTGACTGTTCCGCATGAGGCGGCCGTTGCTTCCCCACCGGTCGTTGTTCCCGTGGCCGGTGTAGAGGAAGACCGCCACGCCACCGGCTTCCTCGTCGGTCATGGCGGCGGCCAGTTCAGCCCGCTCAGCCTCTCCATTGGAGCCTCGGGGGAAGTCAATGCGGATGGAGGGCTTGCCGGTCTCCTCCCACATTTGCGGCCAGAGCGCCGCATCCGCCATGACCTGCGCGTCATAATCATTGAGGAAGACGCCATAGCGGTCCCTGCCAACCAGGTTCGGCACCACGTCGTTGTAGGCGGCCTGCCGGTTCACGATCCTTTGGAGCTGCGCGGGTGTCCGGGCCGGGAGCCTGGACACATTGACGTCCAGGAGAATATTCCCGGGCGACAGCCGGGCGTAGGGCATGTCCACCGGCGTCTCGATGCTGATTCCACCGCTGGGCGCCGAAGGATCGAGGAACATCGGGAGGATGGCGCCCGTGTGATTCCCGATGTAGTTGCGCCGGTCCAAGCTCCCGTCGCCCACCAAAATCGCGTTGGGGAACGGGGTGCGCAGAGGGGCGTTCAGAACGTAGTAGGCAAGCGCGTCCCGGATGGCTTCGGGGCCTTCCTGCCCGCCATTGAAGGCGTTGTAGGCCTGCTGCGGGGTGAACTCGATTGTGCCGGGGCCGTGCAACGTCACCAGCGGTTCCAGCGCGGCCGCCATGGAGGGCTCGCGCACAAAAATGCTTCGGAGCTGAAGCCCGGGTCCCGTCAGTGGGGGGAGGGTCTCGGACTCAACGGCCACCGGAGGGTTGGCGATCGTCTGGCGCGCGGCAACAAAGTACCGCGTCCGGCCCGGCTCAGCTTCAAACGCCACGGCAGGCGCTCCGTCACTGCCCGTCAGGATATGCACCCCGGTCAGCTCCACCGGCGCGCGCGGAGTCGTCACGTCCAG
>SLOM01000137.1 GCA_007132505.1 Candidatus Sumerlaeota bacterium | reverse complement strand
TGGTGCCGCTGGTCTTTGGCTGCCTGGTGCTTGCGCTGGGGAGGGAGCCGTGGCGGAACGGCGGCTGGAGGGACCTGCTGCCCGGAGTGCTGGTGTTCGGGGCCGTGGCGGCGGCACTCGCTGTCTATACGCTGGGCGAGGGCGCGGCGCGGCTGGCGCGCGTGGCCGTGACACCCGCGGAGGAGGAAGCCGGCGTTGTGCGCACGGTGCTCGGGAATTATCTGGCGCACTTCCATCCGGACTTCTGGCTGGTGACGGGCGACGCGAACTCGCGCCACGGGTTGCCGGCGAACGGATTTGCCGGGGCGGGCGGGGTGGTGCTCATGCTGGCGGGGCTGGCGGCGGGACTGCTGTACGGGACGCCCCGGCAGCGGCGCGCCGTGCTCTTCCTCGGCGGGTGGGTGCTGGTGGCGCCTGCCGCGGCGGCGCTCACCCAGGACGGCATCCCGCACGCGCTGCGCTCGATTCTGCTGGTGCCGCCGGTGGCATTGCTGGCGGGCGGGGCGGCGGGGCTCCTGGAGATGGCCCGCGTGCGGGCGATGCAGGCGGGTGGGAAGGCCCCGCTGCCCTACGCCGTGGCCGCGGTGGTGGCCGGGCTGCTGGCGCTGGACGGCGTGCGGGCCATCGACGGGACGGGCCGGCTGCGGCACTCCCCCGCCGCGGCGTGGCAGGCGGGCGTGCTGGAGGCCATCCGGCCCGGTCCCGGGGCGCCCGGCGGCCGGGTTTTTATTTCCGCGGAAATTCCGTATGCGAACTATGCGGTGCTCTTTGCGGAGCAGGTCCCGCCCGCGCGGTATTTCGAGGAGGGGCCGGACGCCGCGGAAACCCGCATTGTCCCGCCCGGGCAGGCGCCGGAACTGCGTGCCGGGGACGTGTTCATTTCACCTTGGACACCGCGGACGGTGGAGGACCTTGCGCTGGAGGCGCCGCCCTACGTGGTGCGGCATGCGGCGGGGGAATAAGAATCTCCCCGGACTGGAGAGCCCGGGGAGATTGGTGGATGGTTCGATTCAGGTTACCCGTGCCGCGTTGGGGGGCTGGGGTGATTAGTCCTCAATCTCAGACGGGTGGACGTGGGGATACCGGCCGTCAGCCGCGTATTCATCCTGCTCCCCCGCCATTGGGCACTCCGGCATTTCGTCCAGGGCCCCGAGCACGTAGGGTTCAGCGGTCCCACCCACTGGGCAGACAGGCACATTCCGGAGATACACGTGCCCTTCCGGAGCATCAGCCGGGGCTTCGGTCAGCTCGTCCCAGGTCACTCCATGGTTATATGCAACATTGTTTTCGGTTCCAAACTGCTGCTTGGCGCCGTCAATCTGCACCAGGTTCGACTGGCAGGCGCGGGCGCGGGAGACCTCACGAGCGCGGAAGAAGCTCGGGATGGCGATCGCGATCAGGATGCCGATGATGGCCACCACGATCATGATCTCGACGAGGGTGAAGCCCTTTGACTTGTGTATCATGGCTGCTGACTCCTTGGGGAGAGAGGGGTTTTTCGGGTCGTGGACCCAGTTTGCTGATGCCATCCTCTTGGCAGCACCAGTGCCAGCGGACCCAGACCCTTGAAGGAAATTCCGGCAGGAGCATGCAAGCCCACTGCATTCAATGACCTACGCTGCCATTTTCCCGCCACCCGCCCCATCCTGGCAGGGCGACGTCCCCGCTTTCCGGACATAGATGATGTGTAAGTGGGTAACCCCGTTCACAAGCCTTGTACCCCGCGTTACCCGAAAGCTACAAGATACCCGGCCGCGGGAGGGCAGGCCCGCGGGGCGTAGCGCTTGACGCGGCTGGCCCTCCCGCGCCCCTTTCACGTCTCGATCATCGCCGCACGGCCGGCACCCGGAGGCTGGTCCTTCCACACTGATGCGTTGTCCACACTGCCAGACGGAGAATCGCGAGGACCGCGTCGCCTGCTATCACTGCGGGCGCGACCTGACGATGGTGCGCCTGATCGTGAACCGGGCGCGGCAGTACCACAACGAGGCGGTGGAGCACCTTGAGCGCGGCCGGCAGTACGAGGCGCTGGCGGCGCTGGAGAAGGCGCTCGAGCTGGATTCGAAGCTTCCTGAATCGCTCGTGCTGCGGGGGACGATCCTGGCGCGGCTGGACCGGCTGGACGAGGCGTCGGAGTCGTGGAAGCGGGTGCTGTCGCTGGACCCGCAGGCGGGGAAGGCGCACCAGTACCTTGGCAACGTCGCGGAAATCCGTGCGTTTTCCCCGCTGCTGCGGCGCCTGCGGCTGGTGGTTTACGGTGCGATCGGGATCAGCCTGCTGACGCTGGCGGTGGCCGCGGTGGTCTTCGCCGCGATGCGGGAGCCGCTCGAGCAGCGCATGCTGCGGCAGGCCTGGGCCGCCTGGCAGGACGGCGACTGGGGCCGCGCCCACGAAATCGCCGTCGAAACAGGCGATGAGGGCATCCGCCTCCAACTCCTCGCTGCCATGCAGGGCACGGCCGAAACGCGCATCCAGGAGGCCCGCACCCTGAAGACGGACGGGCAGTTCCGCGAGTCCGCCGCCGTGCTCCAGACGCTCCTGACGCACGACCCGCCGGACATTCTGCGCAGCCGCATCCTCCGCGAGCGGAACCTGCTGGAGGGCGCGCTGATTGACCGGATCGAGGCACGGCTGAATCTGCTCGGCGGGGGCGACCTCGACCAGCTCGCGGAGATAGACGACAAGCTCGGCGACCTGGAGGGGCTCTTCCCGCAGGTGGACGAGGAGGTTGACCGGCTTCTGGCGGCGCGGAATCAGGCGTTGCGCGGGCGCATGAACACCATCGTGGAGGGGCTGCTCGCAACGCCCTGGCAGCCCGGGGCACCCGAACTGTTCCCGGCGCTGGAGGAGGCGCGCACCATCGCCCGGGTGCTCGGCGAGGAGGAGCAGCTTGAGGAGCGGCTCGGGCCGTTGACTGCGTCCCGCGCGGCGCAGCTTGCCGAAGCGGCGGAGGAGGCCGCGGAACGAGGCGATCTGCCCGCCTTCGACCGGGCCATCCAGGGGCTGGAGGCTCTCGGCGCGGTGGCCGAGGAGGCGCTGGAGCGGGCCGAGGAAATCCGCCCCCAACTGGAACTCAACCTCCGCGCGCGGTTGCGCCAGGAGCTGGAGGACGCCCTCGCCCGCGGGCAGTTCGAGCAGGCCGTGGAGTTGGCCCGCGAGTACGAGGAGCGCACCGGGACGCTCTCCCCCGCCCTGCGCAACGAGGTGGAACGCGCCCGCACGAGGGTGGCGCTCCAGGCGTATTACGCGTTGATGGACCGCGAGGACTGGCTGGCGGAGGAGCCGCTGGAGGAACGGGCGGCACGGGAAATCCTGGAGCTGACCGGCCGCGCCCACGGAAACCTGCCCCCCCGCGTCTCCGCCCGGGCCGGCGAGAACATCCTTTTCGCGAAGGCCCGCGCCCACTCCTCCCTTGGGCAGGACGATGAGGCCCACGCCGCGGCCGCCGAACTGCGCCAGAACCACCCGGCTTCGCCGTATCTGGGGCGGCTGGGGGTTTAGGGTTTAGGGGATAGGGGATAGGGTTTAGGGTATGGGGTGCGCCGCGCGGCATCTGCCCGTCCTTGACAACAGGGGCGCGTGGCTGGGATGCTCTGGCCACACTGTGCGGCACCCAGCACAATCAGGGAAACACTTCACGGAAAGGACAAGACCACATTGTCTGCACCTCTTCTCGACAGCTTTGTCAAAACCGTTCAGCGCCACGTTACTCCCATGGACCCGGCGGTCCCGGTCATAGACTGGGAGAAATCCGAGGGGGCCCGTATGTACGACCGGAACTCGGGCCAGGCGATCATTGACTTTGCCTCGCACTACGCCTCGATGCCGCTCGGGTACAATCATCCCAAGTTTTTTGATGAGGCATACGAGAAGGACCTGCTGAAGGTCTCGCGGGTGAAGATTGCGAACCTGGACGTGCTGAGCGAGGCGTTCAACGAGTTCCTCCAGACGTTCATCCGTGTGGTGGGTCCGGAGGGCTTCGAGAAGTTCTTCTTCATTGATGGTGGCGGCCTGGGCGTCGAGAACGCGATGAAGGCAGCCTTCGACTGGAAGGT
>SLOM01000172.1 GCA_007132505.1 Candidatus Sumerlaeota bacterium | reverse complement strand
GTGTTGTTGGCGTGCTCGACTTCGAGCAGCGCGCCGCGCGGGGCATTCGGGTCGGGGAGCGTCGTGCCGATGTTGTAGAGGTGGGCCACGGCGAGGAGGTGCTCGCTTACACCAGGTGCTGCTGCCGTGGGGGCCTGGTTGTCTGAATATCGGCCACGCGATCTGAGTGGCAGGCTGATAGGCTCACAGATCACAGATGCGGTCCGAAAGCAAGCGAAAAATTTGGCTGAAGAGCGAGTTTTTCCGGAAGGGAATTCTGTTCTCCTGAATAACTGGAAACACCGGACTTACGGGCCCGGCCGGTGGCGCCAAGCGCGGGAGAGCAGCCCGCGGGGTACGCGAAAAGCGGTGTCCGGCCGGCACGAAATCGCGATTCGGGAAAACTGATCCCTACGTCCCTGTGCGGAGCCGTCTGGGGGGGTCCGGTACTCCAAGCGGTGACGGCAACGCGGTGCCCAGAGGGTACAAACGTCAGCGCGGGCCCAGCCTACTCTACCCCCGCCGCACGATGGGGACGATCTGCTCATCCATTAGCCCGCCGGGCAGACGAAAACGCACCAGGACCTCGCCGAACTGGACGCCGTCGAACTCGGTGTACTGGCCCGAGCGCGACTGGGTGATGGTCCAGATGCCGCCGGATAGCGACGCGTTGAAGGTGACCGAGGACTCGAGCGAGCGCAGGTAGGTCGTCAGCGCGCCGGTGGAGCCATCGCCCGTCATGCCCACGTTGGTTGGCCAGAGGTAGGTCTCGGTGTACCGGCTCGAGCGCGCGCGGAGCGCGTCCTGAACGAGCGACCGGCAGTCCACCATCCGCCACTTGCCGTCCGACGCGGTGCTGCCGGTCGTCAGGCCGGAGCCGAAGGACCGGTATTGCCAGACCGGCTGGTCCGCCCATCTCCCGCCGTGATGGAGCGGCAGATACACCTGCTGGACGTGCTCTCGCCGGCCGACGAGTGCGAACGCGACGGGCCCCTCTGTCTTCCACATGTCCACCGGGTGGACCTCGTCCGTTACCACGACCCCGTCCTCGCGCAGGAACTCCTTGTGCAGCGTGCCGTTTATCCAGAGTTTCCGCGACTCGTAGGCGTTCGGGACACTGGCGCCCTTCAGGCGATTGACCTGCCAGGTGTGCTCGAAGCTCCAGTTCCGGACGCGCAGCCCCTGCATGCGGACGGGGACCTTCGCCTCGATGATCTCCGCGCCATCGTATAGACGCGCGATGAGGCCGCGCAGGTTCCAGGGTACACCTTCTATATTAAATGCCGGGCCTCCGGCGTAGGGCCAGCCGGGGTCGCTCAGGACATCCTCGCCGAAGTACAACCCCTGCGCGCCCGGCGTCCCGGCCGTGTGGATCACCGCGCGCTGGGAGGGCGTGTGCCAACCGGAGCGGTTGTAGCCGCCCGACGTGCACTGGAACCACTCGGCCACGTGCGCCGGGGTGTAGGACATGACGCCGGAACCCACGATGGCGCGCCACTCGGTGGGAGTCCTCCAGTAGGGGAAGGCCGCCCCGGCCGCCAGGAGATCGCCAACCTCAGGCGCGAAGAACCCGCGCGTCTGCCCCATGCCCCAGCCGTCGAAAATCACGCCGCCGGCGGAGCAGCTTTCGCTTGTCTGGGCGACGATCCGCGCCTGCATGCTGCCGCCCACAGCATCGGCGGCGCCGCCGGGCGTACCTGCCGAGACCCATAGCTTGTCCAGCGCGTCGATGGCGGAGGCCAGCTCGTTGGCCTGCCGCGCCCGGCAGTTTCCGGACTGTCTATATACTTTCCCGGCCGCTCGGAGCTCCCACGCCTGCGGTAGCGTGTCCAGAAGCGCCTGCGAGAGGTAGATCTCACCCTCCGTCCACCGCGCGGTGATATCCGGCGGGGAGAGCGCCGTCCAGCTTCCGGTGCCCTTCTCCCGGACCTCGATGGTGGGGGGATCGCCCGCGTCGAAGACGCGCTCGCGGCGGATTTCCACCTCTTCGCCCGGCTGGACACCGAGCAGGCCGTCCGGGTCCTCAACGTCCACATAATCGCGCCAGCCCGCGCGCATCTCGCCGTCCGTGAAGTTGATGGTACCCGGTTGCGCGCGGGGAGGCATCCCGCCACCTGACGGGACGACCGCCGGGTAGGTGATGACGATCTCGTCCCCCTCGGCCTCGCTCCAGAGGCGCAGGGCGCCGCACACGATCTGGTACCGGTCCCGCCGGCGCTCGCTGCCCGGGCTCATTGCCACGTCGAGCGAAGTGTTCCGAATGGAGGGCGTACCCAGACCCGTCGGCAGGGTGACGTCCTGCTGGTAGGCGAGCCCTGCGTGGGTGTCTATATGCTGGAGGAGCGTACCGGACCCGGCGTAGAGCGTCCTTGCCCCGAACCCGGTCGCCTTGGCGTTGCCAACGACGGCGAGGTGCCCGCCCTGCCCGGCATCGTCGAAGAAGTCCGTGAGCGACACCGCCGTCTGGTACTCGGAGCCGCCCGGTGGCATGTACCGGACCGCCAGATCGCGCCCCGTCTTGACAAAGCGGACCGGGAACGAGAGCGCCGGGTTGTAGGGCGTCGCGGGCGGCGTCCAGACCGCCTGCTCCACGGGGCCGCCTTCTTCGAGGCGGTACTCCGCGCCGGTGAAGTGCGGTCCGTCCCACAGAATGCGCAGGAAGGGACGATCGGTGCCCTCGGCAAAGCGCACCTCGACGTGGCCCTGCCCGAACTCCCCGCCCTCGCCCGGCACTACGAAGAGATTAACATCGAAGTTGCCACTGAGAAGCGGCGCGGTCAGCTCTCCGCCGTCGAGTACGAGGACCTCCCCGCCGGAGGCCTCCAGCTCGCCGAAGGAGGCGAAGGCTTGCTCGTACCAAACGAGGTGCAGCTCCGGCTCGGCCCAGTTGCCAAGGCGGAAGTTGTACGCCGCGTCTTGCCAGTACTTTGGGCCGAGGGGACCGGTGCCGAGGGTCTCCTGCCGCCCGCGCTTGGTGGGTCCTGTATAGACGCCCGCATCGGCAACAAAGGCCGGAAGGCCGGACCAGCTGCCCGGCTCATCGAAGATCACCGGCCCGCGGAGGGTCTCCACCGGGATGCGCACGCCGGACATCTCCGCGACGGTCCGCACCACAACGGGGAGCGGCTCCTCCTGCCAGGCGGGGGTCGCGTTCTCCGAGCCGAAGGCCTTGGCCGCCACTATCGGAAAGGCCCGCCCGCCATGCCGGACGGTGTCGCCCAGGACCGCCCGGTCCGCACCATCGTTGCCGCGCAGGGAACGGGGGTTGAGCCAGGAATAGAAGCGCGCGGGCTCGGGCGTCCAGACGGCGTTGCCGCCACAGAGCGCTGTCCAGACATCCTCGCGCGTGTCGCGGGGGCCAGCGGTCACGGTTTCGGAAAACGCAACCGGTGAGCGCGCGAAGACCAGCCGCTTTTTGCCGCCGGCGATGTTGGAGACCGCGTGCACCCGGGCGCTCGTGACCAGCGTCGAGGCGGGCCGGTGAGGGTCCCGGAAGCGCACGCGCGCGCCGTACAGCACACCGCCAATGTCCACCGAGACCTGCTCGGCCGTGGCATGGTGGAGGTTCACGGGGGACCTCCGGCATAGTATTCCGAGGCGGGTTGCGCCTCGTTCGTCGCACGCATCCAAGCGCCGCCGTGGGCGTACGTATACACGTTCACATGTCCTGTCTGCCGGTACGGGTAACGATCGCCCAGGGCCTTGGCGGTATCCCAACCGTCCACCGCGAAGGCGATGCTCCCCACCGCCGGCACCGATGCCGCGTTCCAGACGTGCTGCGTGCCGCCCTGTCCCGTATGGTCATAGGGGCGGCGATAGAAGGCTCCGAAAACGAGAGCGTGCCGCTGGTTCCCGTTATCGGACCACGTGTGGCGGGCGCCAAACCCCGGCCCGTGGAAGGGCTCGCGTCTCGGAAACAGCCCCCCGGGCACGTCGTCCCGCCAGCCGCCGCAGAGCGATTGTATGGACGGACCGCCTGCCTTCTCCAGCCGCCAGTTCCGGGGTTCGGCGCTTCCGGCCACCTGCTGCACGACGATCCAGCTTGCCTGATGCCAGACGCGCGAGAGCCAATCGCCGCCGAT
>SLOM01000216.1 GCA_007132505.1 Candidatus Sumerlaeota bacterium | reverse complement strand
GGATCGAGACCACCGACTGGAGCAGGCTCGGGGGCATCTGCTCCGGCGCCGGGCAGCTCGTGCCGGCAAGCATCGCCAGAGAGCCCGGAGGGACCGCCGCCTGCTCGATCCCGGCAAACTCCTCCTCCCCCTGCAGCAAATTCAGGCCCACGCCGATCAGCAGCCAACCCGAGCGCACCTCGCAGAGGATGCCGCCCACCTTGTGCCCCTTCACGAGAAGGTCGTTCGGCCACTTCAGGGAAACATCCCAGCCCGACGAACCAAGGCGCAGCAGAAGCGCCAGCCCTGTCTGCAGGGGCCAGAGGCTGAGCGGATAGCCCTCGGCATGACGCCCCGGCCTGCCATGGCCTGCACGCTCAAGCGGCGTCGCGGCTGTGAACAGCAGGGCCTTGCCGGGCGGGGCCAGCCACTTGCGGCCGCGCTGACCGTGCCCGTGGTGCTGATGCCCGGCCACCAGCAGAAAGGGCTCCCGCGGTCGGGGTACGGACTCGACACGCCGCAGCGCCTCCGACTGCGTCGAATCCAGCACCTCGTGGTACTCCGTCCTCCACGGAGGATGATGCTCCTCGATCAGGGCCAGACCGCGCAGCGTCTCTTGCTCCAGCCCGGGCGGAACCTCCCCATTTACGGTCACATCACGGCCGTCGTCCGCAACACCCGGGGAGTTCGGTTGACCCATTCCCATACGAAACAATGCTCCCAAGCTCTGGCAGGATTCGCGCTAAACTCCCGGCGGGCGGATTTCTGCCCATCCCGGCGGAGCCCATTCGTGACCAAGCGCTGGCGTCTCGCAATCCTGATCCCTCTTCTCTACCTCCTGCTGGCGTGGGCGATCCAGTATTTCTTCTTCGAGCCGTACCGCGACGGCGAGGGGTTCCTCCCCTTCGACCGAGCCAACCTGCCCGCAGGAATCCTGGTCGTCAGCGTCTACGCCGGGTTCCTCTGGTACCTGCTGGAGCGCGCCATCCGGCAGAATCGCCAGGTGCGCCGTGCCCTCGCCTCCAAGGGAGTCCTCAACCGCGAGATTCTGTTCCTCCAGCAGCTCCGTGAGTTCGTTTATTGCGACCTCGTATGCCTGCCCGGCATCGTGGTTTTCCTGCTCACGGCGGACATGACGCTGCTCTTTGCCCTCTGCGCGGTCAGCATGCTCCTCTATCTGCGAGTCATGCCACGCGAAGATCCCGAGCGAACCGGGGACAACAACACATCATGAGAATCCCCGCCTTCTTTCCCCGGTCCGTCCTTGTTACGATCAAACTGTTGCCATTTCTGATCAGCTTCATCCGGGACTGGCGGCGATTCATCCTCTTCGGCTCACCTCGCCCTTTCTCTGCTGCAGACCACGCCACCCGCGCCCGCAACATCCGCATCCGCATGGCCGAGCTTGGCCCCTCCTTCATCAAGGGCGCCCAGGTCCTTGCCATGCGTGAAGACATCCTCATGCCCGCCTACGCGCGCGAGTTCAGGCACCTGCAGGACCGTGTCCCCCCTTTCCCCAGCCGCGAGGCGATCGCCATCCTCGAGCGCAATCACGGCCGGCCCGTCCGCGAGGTCTTCGAGCAGTTCGACCACGAGCCCATCGCCGCCGCGAGCCTCGGGCAGGTGCACCGCGCCCACTACAAGGGCCAGCCTGTCGCCGTCAAAATCCTCCGTCCCGGCGTCGAGAAGCTCGTCGCCACCGACCTCAAGGTCGTCTGGTGGCTGATCCTCTTCCTCTCCCTTTTCGTGGACGAGAACCTCATGCGGAGCTTCCGGGCCATCATCGAGGAATACACCCGCATGATCGCCCAGGAGATGGACTTCCGCAATGAACGGAAGCACGCCGACCGCCTGCGGGCCAACTTCGCCGCATGGCCGGACGTCCACATCCCCCACTTCATCGAGGAGCTTACCACCCGGCAGGTCGCCGTCAGTGAATTCGTCGAGGGCGTGAGGATAGACGACCCCAAGGGCCTCGCCCGCCTCGGCGTGGACACACACGGCCTCATACACCGCATCGTCGAAGTGTATATACGCATGACCATCGTGCATGGCTTCATCCATGCCGATCCGCACCCCGGCAACCTCCTGGTGGACCAGAAGAAGCGCCTCGTCATCCTTGACCACGGCATGGCACTCGAGTTCGACGAGCGCATACGCCTCGAACTCCTCCGCGTCGTCTACGCCGTCACCAGGCGCGACATTGACGCCATCGTGGACGGGTTCTACCGCCTGGACATGGTGGACGCCGACATCAACCGCGGCACCCTCCGCGACGCCGCCGCCACCCTCCTCAACATACAACTCGAACAGGACGTCACCACCCGCCAGGTCCAGGAAATCGCCCAGGAGATCCTCTCCACCTTCTACCGCTTCCCCATCCGGCTGCCCAACCAGCTCGTTTACCTGCTTCGCGCCTCCACGCTCGTGGAGGGGGTGGCCCTCCAATATGATCCGCGCTTCAACGGCATCCGCGTGGCCACGCCCATCGTCAAGCGCATGCTCCGTGAAATCGCCTTCCGCGGGGAGAAGGGCTGGGAGGAATGGGCGCGCGACGGAGTCAAGGAGGCCTACGTCACCGCCCGGGAACTGGCCTTCATCATCCACCGGTTGGAGCGCGAACAGCTCCGCCTGCGCATCCACGAGGGAGACCTCACGCGCCTTGAGCGCTTCCTCGCCGCGTTCCTTCGCCGCCTTTTGGGTGGCATCGGCTTCGCCCTCGTGATCGGCTCGGTGGTGGCCTGGCTGCTTCTGGCGGGTCGGCCGCTCCTCATGTTGAGTGTCCTTGCCCTGCTCCTGCTGTTCTATGCTATCTTTATCTTAATTCCGATTCAGAGGGGCGGACAGGGAGGCCCCTACTTCAAATGACCATCGGAGAACCATCCCGAATGACCCCTCTCGCCACAGTCCTTGACAGCCTCGCGGAAGAGGCACACGCCCTCCTCCCATGGATAGGGGCGCACCGCCGCCATCTGCACAGGCACCCCGAACTCTCCTTCCACGAGGAGAAGACCTCCGCCTATCTCCGCGGCGTGGTGCGGGACATGGGGCTCGAGCCATCCGAACCCCTGCCCGGCCGTCAGGGATTCCACGTGGAGCTGATCTCCACCAGGAACCCCTCCGAGTTCATCATTCTTCGCGCGGACATTGACGCCCTGCCCATTCAGGAACAGAACGAGGTGGAATTCCGCTCGGAAAACCCCGGTGTGGGGCACCTCTGCGGGCACGACGTGCATTCCTCGATGCTGCTCGGGGCCATGCGGCTCCTGAAGGACCGGGCGGCGGAACTGCCCGTCTCCGTCCGGTTCATCTTCCAGCATGCCGAGGAGGTCGCCCCCGGCGGCGCAAAGGACTTCGTCGAGGCCGGGCTCGTTCGTGACGTGATCGGCTGTTTCGGCATCCATGTCTCGCCGCGCGTGCCGATCGGCTGCTTCGGGCTGCGGGTGGGGGAGACCATGGCAGGAGTTGGGAGCTTTTCCGCGACAATCCGTGGCAGGGGAGGCCATGCCGCCGGTCCCCACGAAACGGTGGACCCCATGCCCGCCGCCGCCGCGTCGGTTCTGGCGCTCCAGCAAATCGTCTCCCGGCGCCTTCCTCCCACAGAACCCGCCGTTGTCTCCGTCACCTACATCGAAGGCGGGAAGGCCTTCAACGTCATCCCCGAGGAAGTCCGCTTCGGCGGTACCTTCCGGACCTTCGTCCCCGGCCGCGGCCAGCAGATCGCCCAGATGATCCAGGACGTCGTGCAACACACCGCCCACTCCTACAACTGCGAAGCCGAGGTCGAGCCGCTGGTCAGCTACCCGCCCCTTCTGAACAACGAGGAGGCCATCGGCGCCGCGCGGGAGACGCTTACCGGCCTCTTCGGTCCTCAGTCCTGCGTGGACATCGCCATGGCCATGGGCGGGGAGGACTTCTCCTACTTTGCACTCGAGCGCCCCTCCGCCTTCGTGTTCCTCGGAGTCCTGCCGGACGGCGACCCCTTCCGCCCGCTCCACCACCCGCAGTTCCTCCCCGAGGAGTCTGTCATCTGGCGTGGGAGCGCCTTCCTCGCGGGGATCCCCTTCGTAGCGCCGGATCACCTGCCCAAGGCCGGAGAAGCCTGACCACGGGTACATCCCGCCATTTCGAGGGGGTCTGACACGTCGGCGGATGACAGGTGAGGCCGTGACCGCGCTCCCT
>SLOM01000084.1 GCA_007132505.1 Candidatus Sumerlaeota bacterium | reverse complement strand
GGTGACGCGTGTGCCGGCGCGGGCCGCGCTGGCGTACCGCGTGCCCTGGCCCTGGAGTCCCGGGGCGGTGCTCTTGGCCGTGCTGTTGCTCATGCTGTCGTACACCACGTAGAGCGGCCTCGGGGTGAGGTTGCCATCGGCGTCGCGGCTCTCCACGATATGCGTCTCGCCTGCCGTCATGTCCTCGCCGGGGAGGCGCTTTGTGAAGTTGATTTCCGGCCCGGTGTCCTCCGGGCGGCGTGGCGTGAGCACGGCGGTGTCCAGCAGTTCGTTGTTATGGTCCCATGCCCACATGGTGATTTCGTCGCCTTCGACGCGGAACCATGTGTAGTGGTAGGCCTCCGCGGCCGCCTTCACCCAGTCCTCGCCTTCGCCGGGTTGCGCGGGTGTATAGAGCGGCGCGCCGCCCCCGCCACTGGTGATGTGATAGATGCCGTCCACTTCGGACCGCTGGTAGAAGTGATTGTGCCCGTGCACCACCATGGAGAGGCCGAACTCCTGGAAGAGCGGGTCGAGGTGTTCGCGCATTTCGAGGTTGCCGCGCGTGGGGTTGGGAGCGGTGCGGTGTGAGTACATCGTGTGGTGGAAGGCGGCGACCTTCCAGGTCGCATCCGATTGGCGCAATTCCCGCTGCAGCCAGTGGTACTGCGGGCTGTCACGCCGCCAGTCGCTGGCCCAACTGTCCATCATGAAGAAGTGCACGTCGCCGACGCGGAAGGAGTAGTAATACGGCGTGCCGGAGCTGTCCGTGGGGACGGAAAAATTCTCGAGGTAGCGGTGGGGGATGCGCGGCCAGCGGGTTCCTGTTTCGTGGTTGCCGATGACGGGGAAGAGGCTCACGCGCTTGATGAGGGGTGCGGCGGGCTCGAAGAACTGCTCGTCCCACGGGTCGCGGGCGGCTTCCCCATGGCCGGTGAAATCGCCCGTGTCCAGAATGAACCGCGGCCAGCCTCGCTCCTCCGCCCGCTCGATGATGGCGTCCACCACGGCGCGGTGGTGCTGGGGGAAGTTGCGGTGGTCGCCATAGACGACGAAGTCGAACGCCTCCACGTCATCGGCGGGCAGAGTCTGGAACGGTATCCAATCCTCGTGCAGGAACTGGTCCTCTCCGTAACCCACCCGGTACTCGTACCAGGTGTCCACTTCGAGGAGCGGCACACGCTGTTGGTGGTGCGGGGTGGGCACGTTGGACATATAGATAGCGAGCGGTTCGCTGGCGCCCTTCTCGCGCACGGCGGCCCAGGACTCGGTTGGCTCATCGGTGCGCCAGAAGATTTCCACCGAGTCCTGCTGCAGGTTCTGGATGTATGGCCCGCGGATCAGCTCCTGCGCTCCGGCGGGAGCGGCCAGGGCGAGCCCGGCGGCGAGTACTGTTGCGGTGAAGGATCGCATGTTGCTCTCCCTTTGTTCTGTTGGTTGAGCAGTCACCCGGGTGCTCAGGCGACCACCGGGTCACCTTCGCCGCCGGGTGGGCGTGGTGCAAGCCGAAGCGGTCCAAAAGGGAGATGTGCCTGCGGGGTGGCCGCGCTCAATCCTCCTCGTGGTAGCGCGTCACCTTGATGGCGTCCGCGTAGAAGCGGTCCGGCTCGAAGTCCACCTGGATGAAGGTCACGGTGTCGCCCGGCACGAGGTCGAACAGGCCGATGTCGTGCCAGCGGTGTCCCGTCGTGTCGTAGTGCAGCCGGACCCTTCCGCGAATGAGGTCATCATCGCCCTGGGTCACTTCGAACAGGGAGTACGGGGCGCCGACGCTTCCCGCGCCCGGCGTGGTCACGCTGAGGAGGTAGGTGCCCTCCTCCTCGATGGGCGGCTGGAAGGTGAACTGCGTACCGGTCTGATCGGCTCCCGCGTAGCGCGTGCCACGGCCTCTCAACTCGGGGACGCTGCTCTTCACCGAACTGTAGATCATTTCGCCCTGCTCGGCGTAGAGCGGCTCCGGGGTGAGGTGGCCATCGGCGTCACGGCTTTCGACGACATACATTTTCCCTGCGGTCATGCCCTCGTCCGGGAGGCGCCTTGTGAAGTTGATTTCCGGCCCGATATCCTGCATCCGGCGGGGCGTGAAGGTGGCCGTGTCCAGCAGGTCATTGTTGTAGTCCCATGCCCACATGGTGAGTTCGTCGCCTTCGGCGCGGAACCACAGGTAGTGATAGGTTTCGGCCCCGGCCTTGACCCGGTCCTCGCCCTCGCCCGGCAGCGCGGGTGTGTAAAGGGGTGCCCCGCCGCCCCCGCTGGTGATGTGATGGATGCCATCCGCCTCGACGCGCTGGTAGAAATGGTTGTGGCCGGTCACCACCAGCGAGACACCCAGCTCCTGGAATATGGGATCAAGGTGTTCGCGCATTTCGAGATCCCCCGGTGTGGGGTTGGGGGCGGCGCGGTAGGAGTACATCGGATGGTGAAAGGCAACGATCTTCCAGGGGGCGTCCGTTTCGCGCAGTTGGCTCACGGCCCAATGCCACTGCTTGCTGCCCCGGCGCCAGTCGCTGGACCAGCTGTCCATCATGATGAATTTCAGGTCGCCGACGCGGAAGGAGTAGTAGTACTTCGAGCCGGAGTTTTCTGTGGGTACGGAGAAGTTCTCGAAATATCGGAATGGGATGCGCGGCCAATGGATGGCCGACTCATGGTTGCCGATGACGGGATAGAGGTTTACGCGCTGGATGAGAGGCTGTGCGGGCTCGAAGAACTGTTCGTCCCACGGGTCCACGGGCGCCTCGCCCTGCCCGGTGAGGTCCCCTGTTTCGATAATGAAGCGCGGCCAGCCGCGTTCCTCCGCCCTTTCGATGATCGCGTCCACCACGGCGCGGTGGTGCTCGGGGAAATTGCGGTGGTCGCCGTAGAGCGCGAACTCGAAGACGTCCACGTCGTCCGGCGGGAGTGTCTGGAAGGGGATCCATTCTTCGTGCAGGAACTCATCCTCGCCGTGGCCGATGCGGTACTCGTACCAGGTGTCCACTTCGAGGCGCGGGACGAGCTGCTGGTGGTGCGCTGTGGGCACGTTGGACATATAGACGGCGAGCGGTTCGCTGGCGCCCTTTTCACGGACGGCGGCCCAGGTTTCCGTCTCAACGTCCGTACGCCAGAAAATCTCCACGGAGTCCTGCCTCAGGTTCTGGATATACGGACCGCGGATGATCTCCTGGGCTCCTGCGGGGGCGGCGAGGGCGATTGCAGCGATGAATAATTTTGACACAAGGACACGCATTTTCATTTTCTCGCAGGTGGGCTTGGGCCGTTGTGGGGCGTCCTGGCCTGTGCGACCCGTTCGCAACTTTCCCGGGTACCCTCAGGACAGTGCAACCGGAAGCGTTGGGGGATTCGTGGCTGCTGGACAACACGGCGAAGGGGCCGGGATCGTGTTGCGGCGTCCCGGCCCCTCCGGCCTGCAGAGTGTGTGCGATGGGCTCAGTCCTCGTGGTAGCGCGTCACCTTGATCGCGTCTGCGTAAAAGCGGTCCGGCTCGAAGTCCACCTGGATGAACGTGACGGTGTCGCCGGGCACGAGTTCAAAAAGGCCGATGTCGTACCATACGTTGCCGGTTTCGCCATGAGTGAGCGGCACACGGCCGCGGATGAGTTCATCGTCTCCCTGAGTAACCTCGAAGAGGGTGTTCGGTGCGTTGACACTCCCTGCGGTGGGAGTGGTGACGCTGAGGAGGTAGGTCCCTTCCTCCTCGATGGGCGGCTGGAAGGTGAAGCGCGTGTCTCTCTGCACATTGTCGGCGAATCGGGTGCCGGTGCCTTCGAGTCCGGGCGCGGTGCTCTTGACGATGCTGTTCTGCATGTTGCCGTCCTCAAAATAGAGAGGCGGCTGTGTGACGTTTCCATCCGGATCGCGGCTTTCGATGATATACGCTTCGCCCTCGGTCATGTCATCCTCTGGAAGGCGCTTCACGAAATTGAGCGGCGGGCCGGGGTCTTCCATTGGCTCGCGGGGAGCGATGGTGTGGGTGTCCAGGAGCTCATTATTGTAATCCCATGCCCACATGGTGATTTCGTCGCCTTCCACGCGGAACCAGACGTAGTGGTATGTCTCCACCGCCGCTTGGACGTAGTCGGCCGCTCCTTCACCCGGCATGGCGGGTGTATAGAGCGGTGCGCCGCCTCCGCCGCTGGTGATGTGATAAATATCATTCACCTTGTTCCGCTGATAGAAGTGGCTGTGGCCGGTGAGGACCATCGTCACGCCGTACTGCTCGAAGAGTGGGTCGAGATGCTCGCGCATCTCCACTTCGCCCCGGTGGGGATTGGGCGCGGCGCGGTGCTTGTAAAGGGGATGGTGAAAAACGGCGACCCTCCATGTGGCGTCGGAGAGCCGCAGCTCCTCCTCCAGCCAGTACCACTGCTTGCTCTCGGTCCGCCAGTCGCTTGACCAGCTGTCCAGCATCAGGAAGTGAATGTCTCCGATGCGGATCGAATAGAAGTACTCGGTGCCGGAAGTGTCGGTGGGGACGGAGAAATTCTCGAAATACCGGAACGGAATGCGCGGCCAGCGGAAACGCGTTTCGTGATTTCCGATCACGGGATAGAGATTCACACGCTCCATGAGTGGTGCGGCCGGCTCGAAGAACTCGCGATCCCAGGGGTCGGGGTCGGCCTCCCCGCTGCCGGTGAAATCGCCCGTGTCTATGACGAACCGCGGCCAGCCGCGCTCCTCCGCCCGCTCGATGATGGCGTTCACCACGGCGCGGTGGTTTTCGGGATAGTTGCGGTGATCACCGTAGAGTACGAACTCGAAGACCTCCACGTCGTCCGGCGGGAGCGTCTGGAAGGGAATCCAGTCCTCGTGCAGGAACTCGGTCTCGGAATAGCCAACCCGGTACTCGTACCAGGTGTCCACCTCGAGATCGGGCAGGAGTTGCTGGTGGTGCTTTGTGGGTACGCTGGAGTTGTGGATGGCGAGGGGTTCGGTGGCGCCCTTCTCACGCACGGCAGCCCAGGTGGGTGTGCGCTCATCCGTGCGCCAGAAAATCTCCACCGAGTCCTGCCTGAGGTTCTGCAGGTAGGGCCCGCGTGTCAGCTCCTGCGCCCCGGCGGGGACGGCGGCGGCGAGGCCCGCAGCCAGTACCATCGCGGCGAATCTGCACATGTGTCGCTCTCTCTCTCCCCCTGACGGTGTCAGGCGTGGGTTTTTCCCGGCCCGAAGCCGGGGAACGGTAGTGTTGGAGCGTCCCTTTCTTCGTGCAAGCAGGAAGCAGGCGCCGCCGTGTACAGGCGGGGCGGGCGGCAGGTGCGTTATTCGGGTGGCGGGGAATTGGTGGGCTTCCGGTGCGCAGCGGAGGCGGCAAGCACCCCGCTCATGCCCCACATCATCTGGCCGACGTGCTCCTCGTTGAAGTAGTACACCATTCCGATGAGAAGGAACGCCAGCAGCCCCGCGTACACGGGAATCACGGCGGGGTGGCGCGGGCCGGCACGTTCGGCACGCAGCGCACGCCATCCAGCCCGGAGCAGCAGCGCGAGCAGCCATGCGTACACGAGCGCTCCGGCAAGGCCAACCTCCGCGAGCGTGTGCAGGTACATGTTGTGGAGGTCGGACTGCAGGTCATCGGGATCCATGGCCCAGTGCTCGCGGTCGTGCTTGCGAAGAGGATAGCGCTCCACAACGCCTCTCGCTTGGAAGATGTTTCCGCCATAGCCGACGCCGAGAAGCAGGTTCTCCCGGATGGGGGTGAGTCCCTGGCGCCAGAGGTCAATGCGCCCGGACATCATGAGGTCGGGATCGGAGAAGTGGTCCACGAAGGTCATCGCCCGGGAGCGCTGCGCGGGCAGAGCGGCAAGCAACACCGCCAGCAGGACAAACCCGATGGCAGGCACCAGCCACGTGCCCCGCATCCAGATCCAAGTCAGCGCACAGGCCACCGCGACACCGATCCATACGCCGCGTGACTTGGTCAGCAACAGGAACCAGACGGCGAGAAGGGCCACGGCCACCGCCAGGACGAGTTCCACCCAGCGCGCTTCGCGCCAACTCCGCAGGCCGAGGGCGACCGTGGCGGGCAGTGCGAGCACGAAAACGAGGGCCGAGCGCGTATAGCTCCAGAGCATGCCCCGCGCGCGGTTGTACTTCTCCCCGTCCTCGTCGAGTGCCTCAAAGATGAAATACTCGACGCGGCGCACCCAGCGGGTATCCTGCAGTTGCTCGGCGAAGAAGTAGAAGAAGATGCCCAGTGCCGCGCTCAGCCCGCCGGCCACCATCAGGCCCCGCAGGAGTACCGTCTGCCGGGCGGGCGTGACAGCCCAGACACCAACGAAAAGGAAGAACAACGGGAACCAGAGGTGCTGGTTCGCGAGGGTCTTGAAACTGAAGACAGGGTCCAGGGAGAAGGCCGAGGACAGCAGGAGTACGGCATAGAGTGCGAGCAGGGGCTTCACGAAGGGCCGGACCGCCTCCGCCGAGAACCAGCCCCGCCAGATGCCCCATGCCCCTGCAAGCAGGGGAATCCCGGTCAGGACAACACGGGGGAACCGGCTGTTATCGAGGAATGTCAGGCAGAAGAGGAGAAAGAAGAGGCTTACGGCTGTGATGTTCAGCACGAGGGTGCGGCTGCCGGGCTCCGCCGGTTCGGGGAGAATCCACCAGCGGGGCTCCTTCATGCCGTGACCGCCTCGCGGCGGGCGTCGCGGCTCGCCTTGGCCAGCCGCCTGAGCTTCATGAGGAAGACCGCACGGCGCAGGAACCCGTTCGGACGCGGAACCGGTCCGAGTTCACCCGCGAGGACCTCCTCGTAGAGCGCGTGGCACCTCTCCATGAACGTCTCGACGGTGAATTCGCGGGCCCGCTCAATGCCGTTCCGGACCACGGTCTCGTAGTATTCCGTGTCGGTCCGCATGCGGTGGAGGGCGTCCAGCACGGCATCGGGCCGGGAGGAGTCCACGAGCAGGCCCTGGCTGTCTGACTCCACCACTTCGCGGGGGCCGATGATGTCGGGCGAGACGGTTGGAGTACCGGCCGCCATGGCCTCGACGAGGGAGAGCGGCAGGCCTTCGTTGCGGGAGACAAGGCAGAAGACGTCCGCCGCGGCGAGCCATCCCGCCATGTCGCGTGTCCAGCCGGCGAAGTGTACGCGCGGTGCGATAACCTGGCCGCCGATCCGCTCCGCCTCCTCGTCCATGCGGGCGAGTTCACGCTCGAGTTCGGCGTGCTGGGAGCCGCTGCCGACGAAGGTGAGGCGCCAGTCGCCGAGGGCACGGTCCGGCCTGCGCGTGGAGAGGCTGAGCGCCCGCAGCAGCATTTCCGGCTGTTTGTGCGGTTCGAGGCGGGCGGTGTGGACGATGTGAAAGACGTCCGGCGGGATGCCGAGGCGGCGGCGGTGTTCCTCGCGATGCTGGCGCGCCTCGCAGTAGGGCGCGGTATCCACGGCGTTTCGGAGCAGGCGCACGGGCCGGCCCGCCAGATCGAGGTTCTCCGCCAGGAAGTCCTTCACGCCCATGGAGCAGGCCACGAACCCGTCCGTATGGGGTGCAAGGTGGGCCTCCAGGTTGCGGAAGTGCCGGTCCATGCGGTGTTCATAGGTGTTCTGATAGTGGACGAGCAGGTGGGGCACGCCGGCGTGGATGGCGGCGGCTCGGCCGGCGAAGTTGGCGAAGTCGGAGTGGGTGTGAACGAGGCTGATGTCCTGCTCGCGGAAGAGCCGGGCTAGGGCCATGATCTGCGCCGGCCGGCAGGAGCGGCTGACGCGGAGGCGGTGCACGTTCCACCCGCCGGACCGAGTTTCTTCCTCGAAATGGTTTGGCTCGCGGAAATGAACCAGGACCGGGTCGAAGCGCGAGCGGTCCAGCCGCTTCATCATCTCGATGAGCAGGACCTGCGCACCCCCTGTTTCCAGGTTGCCGATAACTTGGGCTATCCTTTTCGGTTTGGACACACGCCGGTTCCTGGAATGGTCAAAGGGGGCCCTCAAGGATGGGTACGAAGGCCTGATTGCGTCAACGGCACCGGGCCGCCGGAGTTTGCACTGGCATCACCCCTGCTGACTATTGCGCACCTTGATGCTGCGTGGCAATCCAACCTCTCTGCCGGGGCTCCCTTTCGATGTCTGCTGCCATCCCCATTGTTGACAACCCGATTTCCTTGTTCCGCCAGTGGATGGAGGACGCCCGGGCTGCCGGAGCGCCGATGCCGGAGGCGGTTTCGCTCGCGACGGTGGACGCGGAGGAGTTTCCCGCCGCAAGGATGGTGCTCGTCAAGGGCACGGACGAGCGCGGGGTGGTCTTCTACACCAACGTGAACAGCAACAAGGGCCGGCACCTCCGGGCGAACGGCAAGACGGCCATTTGTGCCTGGTGGATTGACACCGCCACGCAGGTCCGGCTGCGGGGCATCGTGGAGGAAGTGACCACTGCCGAGGCGGACGCCTACTTCGCCACAAGGCCGCGCATCAGCCGACTGGGTGCTTGGGCCTCTGATCAGTCCGAGGAAATCCCGGGCCGGGAGGTCCTCGAGGCACGCGTCGAGGAATACGCGCGAAAATACCCCGGCGAGGATATTCCCCGACCTCCCCACTGGACGGGCTTCCGCCTTATTCCCGACGAGATCGAATTCTGGCGTGAGGGGGCCTACCGCCTGCACGATCGGCTGCTGTACGAGCGCGAGGGGACAGGCTGGAAAACGAAGGTACTCTCACCCTGAGCCGCTGTGCGCGGGGGTATCACAGGAGACCTCGGCCCGTTTCTCCGGGTTGATCAGGGCGTGCGCACGCGCTGAATGACGTCCGCGATGCCAGCCCGCCTGAGCACCGTCATGGCATCCACCTGCTTCTGGACGCTCGCATCGCCGTCCACGCTGAGGACGGCGCGTGTGACGTTTTCCTGCTCGACACGCATGCGCAGGGCGCTCTCCAGGGCCGCCGGTGTCATCTCCTGCCCGTCGAAAACGAGGGTCCCGTCCTGCAGGACGAAGATCTCGGGGAAGGGGGGTTGTTGCTCGCGGACCGGTTCCTCGGCGGCCTCGGGCAGGACAAGGTCGAAGAACGTCTCGTCCGTGCGCAGCGTCGTCGCCAGGATGAAGAAGAAGATCAGATTGAAGATCACGTCCAGCAGAGGTGTGAGGTTGATGCCCCCCTCATCCTCCAGGAAGGCGCGGCCCCTGCGGCGTGTGCGCGCGGCCATGGGTCAGGCCTCCTGCTTTTCTTCGGCGGGGACGGGGGCTTTGGGCTTCTGTTCGGCGGGGACCAGCGGCCGGTCCAGCAGGGCATGGAGCGCGTCGTTGGCTTCCTGCGGGAGGAGCACCTGTTCGTAGGTGGCCACGCGCCGCTGGAGGAGGTAGAGCACCACATAGGCCGGGATGGCGATGCTGAGGCCCCAAGCGGTGGTGATCAGGGCGATGTTGATGCCGACGGAGAGCTCCTGCACGTCCGGCCGCGGTGAGGCTGCGAACTCGTTGAAGGTGGTTATCATGCCGAAAACGGTGCCGAGCAGACCGAGCAGGGGGGAGATGCGGTAGATGACGGCGAGTTGGGAGTTCTGCTGCAGGAGGGCGTCGCACTCATCGGCGATCTCCGAGCGGAGGACGTCCGCCGGGTCGGCCCCCGGGTTGAAGCCAAGGTGGGAGTCCACATTGCGGATGACTTCGGCGAGGGAGTGATTCTCCTCCGCGAGCATCCGGCGGGCTTCGCCGACGCCGGATTCCTGGATGATCCGGCGCAACCGGGATGCGAAACCACTCGGAACAACGCGGCTGCGGCGCAGGTTCACGGCGCCCTGAATCGCAAAGGCGATCATGAGAATCAGGCACGGGATCAGGGCCACCATCATGATGCCGCCCTGCACGACGTACCGGTCGAGAGCTGTCTGGATTTCGGGCATATTCCAATCCGTGCCCGCGCCGGGGCGGACAATCATGCGGGATGCGGGGGGTCAGGTCTCCAGCTTCTGAAACAGCGGCGGGCCCTTGCGCACGCGCATCTCCCCGTGGGCGCCCCAGTTCCGGGCATCCTTCCAACGTATGTCCTCCAGGGAGAGGCCGAGGGTTTCATGGATGCGGGCACTTGCGTCCGGCATGAACGGGTGGAGCAGGAGCCCGACGCCGCGCAGCCCTTCCGCCACACTGCCGAGGAACACCCGGACGCGATCGGCCTGCGCGGGGTCCTTCGCCAGCTTCCAGGGCTCCACCTCGTTCATCCGCCTGTTCATCAGGTCAATGAAGCCCCAGATTCTGCCGAGCACGGCCTGGAACTCGAAACGTGGCATGCCGCGTTCGTATTCCGCCACGGTCCCTTCCCAGAAGGCCACGAACTCGCGCTCGATTTCGGTCATTTCCTCCATGGGTATGGGCTGCACGATGCCGTCCGGCAGGTTGCGTTCAATGAGACTGGCGGTGCGGGACAAAGTGTTGCCCAGCCCATTGGGCAGCTCGGCGTTGTAGCGCTGGATCATGGAGTGCTCGTTGAAGATGCCATCGCCGCCGTAGTTCAGCTCGCGCATGAGCAGGTAGCGCAGCGGCTCGACGCCGATCCGGTCCACGTAGCCCATCGGGTCCACGGTGTTGCCGGCGGACTTGCTCATCTTCTCTTCGCCCTCGGCACCCGGGCGCAGCACGGTGATGAAGCCGTGGCCGAACACCTGGCGCGGCAGCTCCACCCCGGCGGCCAGCAGCATGGCGGGCCAGTACACGCAGTGGAACTTGAGGATGTCCTTGCCGATGACGTGGACGTCCGCGGGCCACCACTTGCCGTAAAGCTCCTCGTCCCGGCCGTAGCCGGCGGCGGAGATGTAGTTCGTCAGCGCATCGAACCACACATAGATCACGTGGCCCTTCGCGCCGGGCACGGGGATGCCCCAGTCAATGGAGGTGCGGGAGATGGAGAGGTCCGGCATGTCCGGACGAAGAAAGCTCTTCACCACCTCGTTGCGGCGGATTTCGGGCTGGATGAAATCCGGGTTTTCCTCGATGTGGCGGAGGATCGCCTCGCGGTATTTGCCCAGCCGGAAGAAGTACGCCTCCTCGGACATGCGCTTGATGCGGTCGTTGCCCGGCTCGAGGCCCTTTTCCTTCATTTCCGTCTCGGTGATGAAGGACTCCTCCTTGACGTCGTACCACCCTTCGTACCTGCCGAGGTAGATGTCACCGTTGGCTTCGACCTTCTGCCAGAGCTTCGACACGGACTCGTGGTGGCGCGGTTCGGTGGTGCGGATGAAGTCGTCGTAGCTGACCTTCAGGAGGTCCCAGACGCGGCGGAACTCCCCCGCCAGGCGGTCGCACCACTCACGCGGGTGGACGCCGTTGCGTGCGGCGGTATCGGCGATCTTCTGGCCGTGCTCGTCCGTGCCCGTGAGGAACCGCACCTCGTGGCCGGTGAGGCGGCGGAAGCGCGCCTGCACGTCAATGCCGATGACCTCGAAGGCGTGGCCAAGGTGCGGAACGTCGTTCACATAGTAGATCGGAGTGGTGATGTAGAAGGTGGGCTTGTTGCTCATTTGGGTGACGAGGCGGCTCCGGTGCCTTGATTCGTACGCACTGCCACCCGGCGGGGCGGCTGCGCAAAACAACGCCGGAACCGGCCCCGGATCAAGTGGCGTTCTGCCGGGGAACCCCCATTTCCGGCGTCTGCGGCACGAGCGGCAGGTACATGCTCACCCTCAGGCCGCCCAGCCTGGAGCATGCGTCGGCCTCCACCCAGCCGCCGCTCTCAGTGCAGAAATGCTTGACCATCGGCAGTCCAAGGCCCGTTCCGCCGCTGCCCTTCGTGCTGAAGAAGGGCTCGAAGATCCTGTTCCCCACGTCCTCGCTGACCCCCTCGCCGCTGTCGCTGACGGAGATGCGCACCATGCCCTGACGCGGGTCCTCCTCCGCCTCGAGCAGGATCGTGCCGCCCTCGGGAGCTGCCTCGGACGCGTTGTGCAGCAGATTCAGCAGGGCCCTCTCGAGCCGGAGGCGGTCCACGGGGAACTCCTTCACCGGGGAGATCTCCATAATCAGCTCCTGCTTTCGTTCGCTCGGACGCTGGCGGAAGGTGGCTGCCATTTCCTCGAAGAAGAGCGGGAACTTGACCGGTTCGGGGACCGGCGGCCGGCGCTTGGCGTAGTCGAGCAGGTCCAGGACGAGCTTCTCCATCCGCGTGATTCCCGAGCGGAGGACCGGCAGGGCCTTCTCGACCGGCTCGACGCTGCCGTCCTCCACGGCGTTCTCGAAAAGCGCCGTCGAGCCCTTCAGCACCATGAGCAGATTCTTCAGGCAATGGGAGACCGAGGCCATCGTGGTCCCGATGGTCACGAGCCGTTCCGCTTCGAGCCCCTCCTCGACGAGCCGGTGGTTGACGATGGCCATGGAGAGCATGGCGGCGAACACCTCCGCCGCGGCCAGGTCCGCGTGGGTCAGCTCCCGGGCACCTCCGAGCGATTCGAAGCTGACAACGCCGATCACCTCGTCCCGGCTCAGAAGCGGAGCACAGATGGCATGGCGGACGTCCCCGCTCTGGCCGGCGAACTCGCCGTGAACCAGGCGCGCCCGCTTGTGTTCGATTACCCATCCGGAGATGGTGTTCGGTTCGACCGCCACCGCCTGATGCTGGTTCAGTCCGGGAGGCAGGCCGACTCCCGCCAGAATCCGGAGCTTGCCATCCTCCCGCAGGGACACGGAGGCCCGGCTGACTTCCAGCTGGGAGATGAAAAGCCGGAGCTGCTTCTTGATGGTCTGCTGGGGGTGGCGGGAGAGGTCCAGCTCCTCGGCAGCGCGTGTGAGCGTCTGCAGCCAGCGCTGTGGCTCGGGGAAAAACTCCTCGCGGGCGAGGCCGGAGTGACACAGTTCGTCGACCACGTGAAACGCGTCCACCCCCGCCGGCATGACCCCGTCGGCACCCACGCGCAGAAGGCGCAGCACATCGTCCAGCCGGAACACGTCCACCAGCACGACAAGGCGCTGGGGCCGGTACACCAGGCTGCAGAGTTGTGTGCATTTGAGCACTCCACCGAGGCCGGAGTGCTTCTCCACTCCCGGGCCGATGACGACCCAGGCCACACCGGGCCGCCGGGAGGCCTGCCACGCCGTGTCCTGCCAATCCTCACCGGCCACCGTGAGCGAGTGGGTGCACTTGTCACCCAGAAGACTGAGAACGTCCCGGGTGAATTCCTCCCGCAGGCCAATGAACAGGACCTGCAGTGAGTCCGGCATCCCCTGACCCGCGCTCCGTTCGACCCCCGTCATATTCCCAATGTCCCTCGCCATCCAGTATCGTCGCGGCGGATCCTGTTCCCCGCCCGGTGGGGAGGGCAAGAATACATGCCGCGTTACGCTTATCCCGCCCAAGGGGCACCGGAGTGCCTCCCGGAGACCCCGGGCTGCCGGACCAGGCGAATCTGAACGGTTGCCCGGCCACGGCGGGGCACTCCATTATCAGCTAAACGGAACACACCACGCCGCAGCAGTGCGAGACTTTTTCCCGGGGAGCCACCCAATTGCCAGATTTCGAAAGAGTGCTCATCGGCGGGCTCGGCCTGCTCGGAGGCAGCGCCGCGATGGCCATCCGCCATCAGGGCCTTGCCCGGGAGATCGTGGCTTGGGGCCGCCGGGACCTCTCCCCCGCCGTGTGCATGGGCATGATTGACCGTCAGGTGCCGGACTTGGAGGAGGCAGCGGAGGAGGCGGACTTCATCATCCTCGCCACGCCCGTGGAGGTCCTCCGCAGCCAGCTCCCGCGCGTGATCGAGCGGGCCCGGCGTGGGGCCCTGATCACCGACGTTGGCTCCACCAAGACCCTCCTCGTCGAGGCCGCCGAATCGGCTGAGGGCCCGGGCCGCTTCGTCGGCTCCCACCCCATGGCGGGAAGTCACCGCACCGGCTGGGAAGCCGCCACCCCGTCGCTCTTCGAGGGCACCACGACCTACGTGACGGCCACCCCGCGCACGGACCCGGACGCCGCCGCGCGCCTCTGCCGCTTCTGGGAGCAACTCGGCTCCCGCACGGTCGTGACCGACCCCCTCCACCATGACGCGCTCTGCGCCCTGCTGAGCCACGTCCCCCACCTGGCCGCCGCGGCGCTGGTGGAGCTGATAGCCGGGTCAGAGGAGGACCCGGCGCTCCTTCGGGTCCTGGCAGGAACGGGCCTGCGCGACACCACACGCGTGGCGCTCGGGAGCGGCGCCATCTGGGAGGAAATCTGTATCCACAACCGCGAGGAAATCGCCACGGGGCTTGAAAGCACGGCGGCAATCATGCGCTCGCTCGCCACGGACGTCCGCACCGCACCGCCCGGACAGCTCACCGAGCGGCTCGACCGCGCGGCAAAGCTGCGCGCCAGCCTCGAACGTCCCACCGAGTGACCCTACTTGGACCCTGGAGCAGCAAACGGCCGCGCCAAGCTCACGAACCGCAATTGCAGCCTTGCCAGAGAAGGCCCTTCCGCCCCATGGTTCATCCGTGCCGCGCGGTGGGATGGCTGAGCGGTCGAAAGCACCGGTCTTGAAAACCGGCGAGGGTTCACGCCCTCCGTGGGTTCGAATCCCACTCCCACCGCCACTCTTACCAGAACTTGAGCCGGAAATGGCTGTGGCGTTGGGCTGGCGCCAGAAGGGCCCAGTTCCAATGTCACCACCCGTGCGGGGCTGCTCCCTCCGAGGTGGCAGGCGCCGCCCGTTGCGGCCTTCCAAGACCAGCCCGGCAAAATGGTTGACCTGCGGGCGCCTGGCGGTCCAAAGAGGCTGCATCCTACCGGGCTGCCCTGCGCCGTGAGCACAACGGAGGCGCCTTGTTGCCCGGCAACTTTGACGCTCGGAGGGAAGAGTGTATGGATAAGGCAGTAGACTGCGGCACGGAGGTGCTTCAAGGCATCACATTCCCACTGGCGATGCCGCCTCCCATGGGATAGGAGAATTCATGGACAGAAGACCCTGCGCGCAACAGAACGAAAAGCAAAGGCTGTCATGCAGAGGGCCTGACTCGCCGTATTCGAAGTGGAAATGGATCAGGGGCGTGGGAAAATCCATAATCCCTGACATTCCGATTGTCCTTTCGCTTGTGAGTGTGTGGTTGGCTTGGTGGACATTGACCCCTAGCGGATCGTGGGATCTAGATATTTACATCGGAATCTTTTTGATATTCTCTCCGATTCTTTTCGGGCTTTGGTGGGACTTGCGCAATATTGTATATACTCGCAGAATTAGGCGGACTTTGAGAGGCAGATGATATCCAGCTTTTGATCAGTGGGAATATGGGTGGCTGGCAAGGAGGCTTGGTTTTCG
>SLOM01000160.1 GCA_007132505.1 Candidatus Sumerlaeota bacterium | reverse complement strand
GCGCCGGCGGGCAGCTCACGCTGCCAGGGGGGACCCACCCACAGGCGCCGGCCAATGCGGCGCACATGGAAATTCTCCCGCCATTCTTCCCCCCAGTCACGGTTGGGGATGATCTCCACGGCGAGACGGAAGCTGCCGGGCGCAAATCGGGCGGTGGCCAGTTCACGCAGGGGTGCGAGCCACGGGAGAGGAGAGTCCTCGCTCTGAACGGACCCAAAGAAGAGCCGCGCGGTGTCCGGCCCCCGTCCATCCACCCGCTCTGGGGGGCTTTCCTCCAGTCCGAGTACGGGCAGCAGGGCTCCCGCCTCCGCGGCGAAGACGTCCCACGCCTCGCCCTCGGGTGGCTCGGGGAACTCAAGCACGACAACGGGCCAGAAGGGGGTTGGTCTGTTCACCGGCGGGGACTCAATCTTCTTCCTCTTGTCCGGATGTGTCGCGCCAAGGCTCGAGTTTCTCGGGAGGCGGGGGGACGTCCGCCGGTTCCAGATCGGGCAGGTCCACTTCGTCCTCCTCGTCCGGGGGCGGGACGGCTGTTCCCTCCACGTCAGCGGGAGCGTAGGGCTTCGGCAGATCGTCGGGATCCACCTCTGTTGCGGTGGGGGCGCCTGCCTCGGGCAGGAGTGGACCCCACGCCACCCGGCAGTACGAAACCGCGACATAGGCGAACAGGATCAGCGCCACCAAGGTGAAAAGACTTGAGAGGATGCAGGCTCGCGTTGCGTTCATGACCGCCTCCGTTTTGCCAAACGGAACCAGCCCCGCCCGTGGCACGCAAGGAGGATGATCACAGGTGGGAGAACCGGGGTGTGCCAATCCCAAGGAGGAGCCGTATCCCCGGTTCTCCGCTTTGAAAGGTGTCAGCCGGGTTTGCGCTTCGCGCGACTGCGAGGACGCTCCCGGGTTCTCACGGGTGATGCTGGCGCTCAACGCCCGACGTAGTTGCGGGCTTCGGCAAGGCCCGGTCTTTTGAAGTCCTCCGGATTCTCGGCGAATTGGCCCACGGCCGGTGTGCAGCAGGGGCAGACCTCGAGTTGCGAGCCTTCGGCGATTTCGAGCAGTTGACCGTAGAAGCCTTCGGCGGTCTCGATTTCACCGGAGACGGACGCGGCGCGGGCAGCGCCGAGCAGCGTCCTGTAGCGGCCCGGCCAGATGCCGTCCGAATCCTGGTAGGCTTCCAGCGCCTCGCCGGGTCTGTCCAGCTCCATCAGGAGATCACCGAGTGCTTCGTTCGGTGGCAGCAGGGCACCGGGAGTCACGGGGTGTTTTTCCACGGTGCTTTCGAGCTCGGCGGCGGCCCGCATCAGCTCGATGGCCTCGGTGTAATCGCCTCCGTGGTGTGCGATCCAGCCGGAGAGTATCTTCCGGTCAACTTCGATATAGGTGGCGAAGCGCCTCTCTCCGGCATCTTCCGCACTGTCGCGAAGCTCCTTCAGTTTTTCCTCTGCCTCGCGTGCCAGCTCCATGTCACCGGTGTGAACGCCCCCGAGGCCGCGGGCATACCAACTGAGCCCCTCGGCCCAAAGTGCCTGGTCCCATGGGAGGTGATCCGGGGTGCGGGGCTCGAGGTGAACGGCCTCGTCCCACTGGCGGCGTTCCACTGCATATCGTGCGGGCATGGCCGCGGCGTGGAACGCACTGATGAAGGAGGCCTGATGGTCCCCTTGGCTCGCGGTTTCCTCGAGTACAGCCAGGGCCCTGTCGTCCTCTCCCTGCTGGAGATAGGCATACAGCAGGTAATCCATGGCGTGGATGTAGTGGTGCGACACGGTGCCATTGACGGGGTAGTCCAGCGCCGAGTCGGCCGACCGCCTGTTCCACTCGATGACCTCGGGCCAGTCTCCCAGCCGGACGTATATATGCGAGGGCATGTGGAGGGCGTGCGGGACTTCCGGAGCAATGGGTGCATAGGCTTCCACGATGTCGAGCGCGTTGTTCGCGCGCCCGTCGGCGTCTGTCGCGTGGATCATATAGTGTATGGCGCCGGGGTGGTCGGGATGCCTCTCGAATGCGGCGCGAAGGATTTTCTCTGCCTCGTCGTGCAGCGGTGCGCGGTCCTCTGCTGTCTGGGCCAGGGTGATGCGTGAGAGCGCATAGATAGAGGCGATATCCGGGTCGTCCGGGAAGGCCTCGTAGGCCGCGTCCATGCCTTCGGACCAGCGATCAAGGCGCTCCCAGAAGCCGGCGGGTTCGGGCTCCTCAAAGAAGGCTGCCGTTGCCTCGATGAGGAGGCGTTCCCGTTCGGTTTCTGCCAGTTCTCTTGCTTTGGCGATTTCCACCCGGCCGCGTTGACGGTCGGCCGCACCGGGACGAGTTGGCCAGAGTGGCTGGAATCTCGTGGTGGCGATGCCCCAATGTGCCATGGCACAGCCGGGGTCGGTCTCTGCGATCTCCTCGAATGCCCTGCGAGCCTCTGCGTACATCATGTGGTGCATCAGACCGAGAGCATGATCGAAGTCCGCCTGTACGTTCTCGTCGCAGGCAACTCCGAAATCCACGACACCAATGGATGACCCATCGTGCACAGCCTTCGTGCCTGATGCGCCGGCCTCCCCGGCATGACCGGGCAAACCGGGGGCAAGGCAGGCGGCAAGGAAGGCCAAGGCAACGATCGGGGTGGGGATGGATTTCATGCGCATGGTTTTCCTCCTGGGATATTTTCCGTGTCCAGTAATTGCGGACCCGGTAGTCTCTTGTGGGGGTTTAGAACTGCGTGTTTGTTCCGTTTCTCCGCCCAGCCCGGTGCGTGGCACACGTCGCCGAATAATGGGATGCACTTCGGCGGACGGGCGACACGGGCTGGGGCGGGAATCAGACCGCCTGAGCCTCTTCCTCAGTAGCGGGATCAATCACCGTACTCACGCGTTCGATATGGGTGACGGGAAAGCCGCCCTTGTCCGCGTGTTCGCGGATCATCTCTTCGTTGGGCGCCACGTAAACGCAATACACCTTATTACTGGTGACGTAGCTGTGGAGCCACTTGATGTCAGGGCCCATTTCCCTGAGGACGCCGCAGGACTTCTTGGCGACACCCTGCAGGTCCGATGCAGTCATCCTTCCCGCACCGGGAATGTCTCTTTCGATTACGTACTTTGGCATGGGTGGGGTCCTGCCTGTGGGGGATTTTTGGTGGCGATGCTACCTGTATGCCTTTTGCCCCGGCGTTTGCCGACCCTGCAAGCAAAAAACCCCGGAGAAGCGGAAATGGTGGATTGCACCAATGCGGAATGGGGCAATTACCCGGAGATCAATTGCAGACCAATTAGTGGACTATTGACTGATGCGCCAGACGTCTCCCGGACTCACGGTGCCGTTCGTGGGATCCCATGTATAGCCGGACAACAGAAGCGCGGACCGCTGCGGAACGCTGGAATCGTAGACGGTCTCAGGCGCCGTAATGGCATATTCACCATCCGGACCGGGCGACCAGAGGATAAAGCCACCCCCATCACTCCAGTATGCATACGACGAGTGCCGGAAAGGACGCGCGAGCAGATTATCCTGCGGGAGCGATGAAATGTAGGCAACCGGTGAGGTGAGTGTGGCGAGGGGAGTATCTCCCGGCGCCCGGAAGGTGGGAATCCGCCCGTACCTTTCCTCGAACTCCGCCGCCCGCCGTGGCGCAAGGGACTGCCGCCGGTCGAATGTGTACGCCGGATAGACGCCATGCTCCAACTGATAGGCATCAATGGCGTGCTGGAGATTCCGCATCTCGGAACGCGCACGGGCGACACCGGCACGAACCGGGTCGCCAGGGTGCATTATGCCCCAGACGTCCAGCAAGACCCAGAGCTGTATCAGCCCAACCCAGAGAAGGACGTTCAGGCAGCCGAACCCTCGTGGGGCTCTGCCACCCGCCTCGTCGCGGACCCGCATGGCCTTCCGCAGCAGGATGATGTTGAGCACCAGTCCCGGCACGTACAGGAACCAGTAGAGCACGAAGACGATCACGGAGGCGGCGCGGAATGACGGCAGCTCCCGCGGGGCGGGACTCGCGCTCCTCTGGCTGGATGTTGGCAGGTCCACGGGTGGTGCCTCGCTGCCTTGCGCCATCGTGATGAACCTGCCGGTGAGACAAAGCAATCCGTTTCAGCACCTCGTCCCGCCACGACACGCAGGCCATGCGGCACAGATGACACACATCTGCGTCGGCTACGGATTGGTGAACCCTTGATTTTGGTGAGGTT
>SLOM01000103.1 GCA_007132505.1 Candidatus Sumerlaeota bacterium | reverse complement strand
CGCGCAGAACCGGCGCGGAGACAGGCTGACCCTGGAGCGGCAAATTCAGGTGGCGGACATCCTCGGGTACCGGAAGAGCGGAGGATCGCTCGCCGAGGAGCACCTGATGCGGGCGTTCTACGACCACGCATCACACGTCCAGCGGCTCACCGAGCGCCTCTTCGAGAAGTGCCTCACCTATACCCACGGGACCCCGGAGTATGACCTCGAACAGAAGCCACCCAGACGTATAGACAGGGACTTCGGAGGCAAGGGCTGGAAGATCTGGCTGGAGCAGCGCGGCCTGCCCACCGTCGAGAACGATCCGCACTGGCCATTGCGCCTCTTCCTGGCTGGAGCCCGTGAAGGACTCAGGCCGACCGACGGAACCTTGCGCCGCATCGAGGAGCATCTTCACCTCGTGACGCCCTCCCTCCGGCGCTCTGCACAGGCGAAGGACCTCTTCCTCACCCTCCTCGACACGCCCGGCAACCTGGCTCCAACCCTGCGCGCCATGAACCGGTGCGGCTACCTCTCCGTGCTCTTCCCCGAGTTCTCCGCCGTTCGCAACCTGCCCAAGATAGACCACTACCATCAGTACACCGTGGACGAGCACCTCATACGCACCGTTGCCTTCTGCGAGCGGCTGATGGTGGACCCAGTCCCGCGGGGCATGGAACACGTCGCCGAGGAGGCGCGCCGGATCCTGCGTCTCGACCTGCTGAACATGTCGCTGCTTTTCCATGATCTCGGGAAGGGCGAAGGCAAGGGGCATGTGATCCACGGCATGCACGCCATGCAGCGCATCACCGAGCGGATGCGGTTCCGCCCCGTCGAACGTGAGGTGCTGCGTCTGCTCGTGGCCAACCACCAGAAGATGAGCCACATGGCCCTGCGGCGTGACCCGGCCGATCCCTCCATCGCGGAGGAGCTGGCTGAGTCCGTCGGCTCGCCTGAGTTGCTCCGGATGCTGTATGTACATACGGCATGCGACCTGGGCGGAGTCTCCCCTGAGTCGTGGAACGACTGGCGCGGGCACCTCCTGCGCATGTTGTACGAGAAGACGATGGCGCGACTCGGCGGGCCGGACGCAGCGCGCGAGACCGGGATTCCGGAAGCAGCGCCCTTCGTGGAGCAGGTCTGGAGGGCCGGCGTGGAGTGGTTCGGCGAGCAGAAAGCACCCGGGCGCGACGAGATCGAACACTTCCTCTCAGACCTGCCGGAGAGGTACCACCGGTCCGTGCTCCCGGAGGATGCACTCACGCACTATCTGCTGTCGAGCGAGCTGACACCTGAAAGGCGCATACGCTGCCGCAAGCTGGAGCCCGAAGGGAGCAACTACGTCGAGATCACCTTCGTGGCGCACGACGCACCGAACCTCTTCAGCAACCTGTGCGGCGCCCTTGCCTCCAAGCGCTTCAACATCCTCTCCGCGCAGATATACACCGCGTACTCCGGCGAGGCCGTGGACGTCTTCCAGGTGGATGTGCCGCGCGCACTCCGCCCGGACCTTGACATGCTCCTCGAGCGTATCTGCAGCCAGATGAACCAGGTGCTCCGGACGGGGGAATCCTTCGACTGGATGCGCTCGGTGGAGAACCGCGAGTATGTCCCCCTGACGCCCGACCGCCTGGAAATGCGCCCGCCGCAGGTGGACATCAAGAACGACCTCTCTCCGACACACACCGTCGTGGAGGTCCGCGCCCCCGACCGGCCCGGCCTGCTCAGCGACATGGCCCGCGTGTTCGACGATCTCCTGATCAACGTCGAACTGGCCTTCATTGCCACCGAGAGCTATCAGGTGGTGGATGTGTTCTACGTGACGGACCTCGAGACGAACAAGATTCGCGAGACCGCCAAGCTCAAGCGGCTGCGCGAGGCCCTGCTCGCCTCCATCCACGAGGGCATGACTGTTCGCGAGCTCTGACCAGAGGCAGGGCGGCCTTTTCCCTCAGCGTATGGACTCGTTCAGGATGTTCTCCAGCATCTCCTGCCGTCCGCTGCGGGGCTCCGGCTCTCCATGCTCAAGCGTGTACTTCTCCAGCCCGCTGAATCCGACTTCGCCGCTCAGGATGGCACTGCCCAGCTCGCCACTCCACCCGCGGTAGCGATCCTCGACGAAGTCCTCAAGGCTCCGCCCCTCCAGCAATGCCGCTGCAATACGGAGGCCGCGTGCGAAGGCATCCATCGCGCCGATGTGGGCGTGGAAGAGGTCAACGGGGTCAATGGACTGGCGGCGGAGCTTCGCGTCGAAGTTCAGCCCGCCTGTTGTAAAGCCGCCTCCGCGCAGGATCGTGTACATGGCAAGCGCGGTATCATAGATGTCGGTGGGGAACTGGTCCGTGTCCCACCCAAGGAGCAGGTCGCCGCGGTTTGCATCCACGGAGCCGAAGAGCCCGTGGGCCATGGAGTAGGCCAGTTCGTGGTGGAACGTGTGGCCTGCGAGCGTGGCGTGGTTGGCCTCGATGTTGAGCCTGAATTCGTCCACGAGTCCATTCTTCAGCAGGAAGGCGTGACAGGCGGCCGCGCTGAAGTCGTACTGATGTTTCGTGGGTTCCTTCGGCTTCGGCTCAATGTAGAGTTGGCCCTGGAAGCCGATTTCCTTCTTGAAATCGGCGGCCAGCTGCATGAAGCGTCCCTGCTGCTCTGCTTCACGGCGCATGTCGGTGTTGAGCAGGGTCTCGTAGCCTTCACGCCCACCCCAGAAGACGTATCCCGCGCCGCCCAGCCCGTGGGTGATCTCCATGGCCTTCTTCACCTGACTGGCCGCGTAAGCGAAGACAGCGGGATCCGGGTTCGTGGAGGCCCCGGCCATGTACCGGCGGTTCCCGAACAGGTTGGCAGTACCCCAGAGCAGCTTCATGCCGTTCTCGTTCTGCAGCTTCGCGGCGAGTTTGGTGATGTGGTCGAGGCGGCGGTTCGTCTCCGGAAGGTTGTCCGCCTCCGGAGCGATGTCCCTGTCGTGGAAGCACCAGAAGTCCACGCCGAGCTTGCGGAAGAACTCAAAGGCCGCCTGCATGGTTTCTTCTGCGACGGTCATCGGGTCGCTGCTGGCGTTGTACGGGCGGATCATGGTGCCGGGGCCGAAGGGGTCGGCGCCGAGGTTCTTGAAGGTATGCCAGTAGCACACCGCGAAGCGGAGGTGTTCCGCCATCGTCTTGCCGAGGATCTTCTCCCCGGGATTGTAATGCTTGAAGGCGAGCGGGTTGCGTGAGTCCGGCCCTTCGAAGGGGATGGATTTCACCTCGGGGAAGTACTCTTTCATGGCGTTTTCCTCCGTGGATGTGCTGGCGGGAGGAAGATTCTGCGGCGTTGCCGGGCATGGTGGGCAACAGGACAGTTTCGCTTGCAACCGCTTTCATCGCCGGATAGGCAGGTCAGGGAACGGAGGGGAATGCACTGCCGCCACCTCCCCTCAAGCAGAACAAACCAGATTTGCAAGGGTACTCAGCCTGATGATTGCACAGACCTTGAGGGAAGACCTGCTCCCCGGCGCGAAGGATTTGGAGCTCTGGAATGCAAACGGTTACTGGACTGCGCCCGTCCTCCTCGACATGGAAACAGTCGAAAGGCTGCGCAACGCCATGTACCGCGTCTGGGCAGGGGAATTCGAAACCGGCCGGGAACCGTGGGGTGGCCCCTGGAGGCTCGGCAGGAACCCACACGCGATCCGCAAGATGGATCAGTCACACTGGGCCAATGACACCATCCGCGAGCTGGCGCTGAACGAGACCATCGGCGCCATCGCCTCCCGGCTCTCCGACGAACCGGAGATCCGCCTCTGGCACGACCAGATGCTCTATAAGCCCGGGCAGGGACCCGAGGGCGAGGGGGGCGGAAACGTGGGCTGGCATCAGGACCACCATTACTGGCAGTGCGCCGAGGGGACCATGCTGACCGCATGGGTGGCGCTCGACGACGTGACCGAGGCCAACGGCTGTATGCACTTCGTCCCCGGCAGCCACAAGTGGGGGCTGCTGGAGGGGGACTTCTTCAATCAAGACATGGACGGCATGCGCCAACGCATGGAGCAGGAGAGCGGGCGGCGGTTCGAGCCGGCTGCCTGCGAGCTCAAGGCCGGCCAGGTCAGCTTCCACCACAGCCTGACAATCCACGGCAGCGGTCCGAACGCCACGACACGTCCGCGGCGCTCCTTTGCCCTGCATCTACACGCCGGCAACACCTGCTACCGCACCGGCACAAACAGCGACAATCACATGAACGCGATCCTGATGCGG
>SLOM01000234.1 GCA_007132505.1 Candidatus Sumerlaeota bacterium | reverse complement strand
TCGTGCAACTCCTCCGTGCCGTAGCGGTAGCGGTACCTGCCGTGCCGCTCCTCCGAGCCATACCAGCCGCCCGCGTTGCGCCCGTGGAAGCGATAGTAGGCGAAGGGCGCCGGGACGGCGGGCTCCTCAAGGCTGACCGAAAGCCCCTTCACCGCCGGCTGGTCCACCACCACGCGCACCACGCCCAGCTCACCCACCTCCGCCCGGGCTGGCGCACCGTCCCATGTGGCGCTGCGGAACTCCACCGCAAGCTCCAGCCCGGCGAGCTGCCCGGCCGCCATGGCCAGAAAGTCCCGATGGTCCCGCGTATAGACAAAACTGGCCGGGAACTGGAGCAAAACGGGGCCAAGGCAGCCGGCCCCGGCGAAGGGTTCGAGGAACTCCCGGAACGGAAGGATCACGTCTGGCCCGGCGAGACCCTTGTGGGTCAGGTCCCCGGGAGCCTTCACCGCGAAGCAGAGCCGGCCCGACGCCCGCTCCACCATGCGCCGGGCCGTGAGGACGGAGGGCGTGCCGTAATACGTGGCGTTTATCTCCAGCGCCGGGAACCGGTCCGCGTAGTAGTCCAGCATTGCCCGCTTCGGCAGCCCTGCCGGGTACCAGCTCCCCCGCCAGTCCTCGTAGGAGAAGCCGGAGGTCCCGGCAAGGATGCGGCAGGATGCGGAAGACATATCCACCCCGCTAGAGCAGAATGGCCGCCACGCAGGCTGTGGCATTGGCCGCGAAGGTGCCCGCCAGCATCGCCCGGAGGCCGAGGATGGAGATATCCTTCCGCCGCTCCGGCGCCAGAGCGGAGAGACCACCGATCTGAATGCCGACCGAGCCGAAGTTCGCGAACCCGCAAAGTGCATAGACGGCGATCAGCCGCGACCGCTCCGAGAGCTCCTCCATCCCGACGAAATCCAGGTACGCCACCAGCTCGTTCGTGGCCATCTTGACCCCGAGGAGCTGGCCCACCTGCACGGCCTCCCCCCAGTCCGGCACCCCCATCAGGAAGGCAAGCGGAGCGAACAGGTAGCCAAGCAGCCCGCGCACGGTGAACCATTCCGGCGCATGGCCGAGGATAAGCCCGCTCCCACCCTGCAGCAGCAGATCCAGAAGCGCCAGCAGCGCCAGGAAGGCGATCAGCATGCCCACCACGTTCAGCACGATGCGCACGCCCTCCATCGTGCCCGCCGCCGCCGCGTCCAGCACGTTCGCCGTCTCCGGCTTGTAGTCCACCTCCAGCCGGCCACCTGTCTCCGGCTTCTCCGTTTCCGGGATCATCAGTTTGCCGAACAGCAGCGCCGCCGGAGCCGACATGATCGAGGCAGCCAGCACATGCCCCGCAATGCCCTCCACGCGGTCCCCCACCACGGAGATATACGCCGCCATCATTCCGCCGGCCACCGTGGCGAAGCCGACTGTCATCAGGGTCATCAGCTCGCTGCGTGTCAGCCGGGCCAGGTAAGGGCGCACCATCAGCGGGGCCTCGATCATGCCGACGAAGATATTCGCCGCCGCACTGAGCGTCTCCGCTCCGCTCGTCTTCATGGTCCGCTGCATCAGCCAGGCCACACCCAGGACAACACGCTGAAGAATGCCGAGGTGATAGAGCACCGCCACCAACGCACTGAAGAAAACGATCGGGAGCAGTGCATTGAACGCCATGATGTAGCCGCCCGGGTTGTCCGGATGCGTGCCGTCCACATACCCGACGGTGGCGACGTTGCCCGGCCCGGGGCCGGTGGCGAGTGCTCCAAAGACGAACTCCGCGCCTTCGTGGGCAGTCCCGATGAGCGCGACCGCCGCATCGTTCAGCGCCGCGAAGACCGCCTGCCCAAACCCCGTCCGCAGAATAAAAAGGGCGAAGAGAACCTGCAGCCCGAAACCCCAGGCGATCAGGTCCCAGCGCCGAAGCGCCTCGCGCCGGTTGGTGCTCAGGCCAAGGCAGATGGCCACCATGACAGCCAGTCCCGCCAGCGGCAGGGCTCTCGCCAGTAGTTCACCCATCGGATCGTACCTCCGCGGAGATTCGAGTACCGTACGGCCGGTGAGGGAACTGCGCCCGTCCTTCCGGTGCAAGGGCTGTGACCCGGGCACTCAACTCCCGGCCGCTGTTTTCAATGCTTCTGTCCAAATCGAGCCCCAATTTGTGGAAAATTACCCGATTGTAGTTGCTTCGGCCCGGTGCTTTGCCTCACACTCCCTCTTCTCGACGGGAGGGGAGTCACAGTAGCTCGCTCCGGGCCCGGCGGGAGTGGCTCTATCAGGGAGACAGCCAACATGCCGGTGAGTGGATTCTACCTAAGTCAGGTCAAACGCCTACAGGAGTCCCTGGGGCACATGGGGGAACTCGCCAATCGCCAGGTCGGTGAGTCGGTCGCGTGTTTCGTGACCAAGGACACCGTGCTCGCGCAGGAGGTCATCGCCCGCGACGAGGAACTGGACCGACTTGAGGACGAGCACGAAGAGTCCATCATTCAGATCATCGCGCTCAACCAGCCCGTGGCGCGCGACCTGCGCCTGCTCATCGCCTACCTGCGGACCAACTCCTCGATCGAGCGCGCCGGCGACCTGGCAGTCAACATCGCGAAGTCGGCCATCCGCATCTCCGACAAGCCGCCCATGAAGCCCTACGTGGACGTGGCCCAGCTATACGAACTGGTCCGGGCTCTGTGGGACGATGGAATGAGATCGCTCCTCACCCTCGATGCGAAGCTCGCCGGAGAACTCCGCGACCGCGACGACAAGATTGACGATCTCAACCAGGAGATCATCACGCAGCTCATCCAGATCGGCACCGAGTCGCCCCAGCACATCTATCAGGCTACGAACCTGATCGGCGTCAGCAAGAACCTTGAGCGCATCGCCGACCTTGCCGTGGACATTGCCGACGAGGTGATCTACGCGCGGCTGGGCGAACTCCGCCACTACCGGACCCACCACCGCCACGCCGAGAGCGGCGCACAGTAGACCACAGCCATTGCAGGAAATCGGATCAGGGGTGGCCCGCAGCGCGGAACCAGGCGCGAGGGGTCAGCCGCCGTCCTTGGTCAGTCGCTTCTCCGCGGCCTCGCAGGGTCAGGTGGAGACGAACCGACGCATCAGGACGGTGAATCATCCGCCAATCGGGGCTGATGACCAGTCCAGTCGCGCGAGTAGAACGGCATCCGTGAGGGTCTGTGAAATCGGCGGAAGACTCGAAGGTCAGTGCCCCCCCTGAGCAATGGAGCGGAAAAGCATTGGGGCAGGAGGTCTTCCATCACCGGCGCCGTTGCGTCGTGGCGGCGTGGCGTGAGTTCTGGACATCATCAGTCATCCGCCGAGGTATCAGGCCTCCACGAAACGGCGCGATGCACCCACCCCGGCCGGGTGCATGGGGTGCTGAGAGCCGGGATGTCCACCGCCGCTCGCCTTGACGGAGCACCCTCCTCCCGCCACCGTCCTCTCCCGGCCAACCCCACGGGCCGCCCATCACCCCCACCGGCCAATCGCCATGCGCATCGGCATCGTCACCCTCGGCTGCGACAAGAACACAGTGGATAACGAATACCTCGGGGGCCTGCTGGCCGCGGAGGGCTTCACCGTGGAGGCCGCCGACGAGGCCTCCCCACCGGACGTCGTCGTCATCACCACCTGCGGGTTCCTGCACGCCGCGCGCGAGCAGTCCCGCGAGGAAATCCGCCGTTGGGCCACCATCCGCGAGCGGGCCGGGACCCGCCTTGGCGTGATCGGTTGTCTGGCCCAGCGGAGCGGCGAGGACCTCCTGCGCGAGTTCCCACAGATAGACTTCCTCGCCGGGGTGGGAGACTTCGAGCGGGTGGCCCGCCTCGTTGCCGGAGAGGGCCAAAGCCGCTTCCTGCCCGCCGCGAACAGCAACGGCTGGGACCTCCCCACCCAAAGCCCCGCCGCCACCGCCGAGTTCGACGACCGGGAGTTCGCGGCGGACGCGCCACGAGTCCTCATCCCCCGCACCCTCCCCCGCCGGCGCCTCGACGGCCGCCCACACGGCTTCCTCAAGATCAGTGACGGCTGCAACCACACCTGCACCTTCTGCAGCATACCACTGATGAAGGGCGTCTATACGAGTGTCCCCCGCTCCCTCCTGCTGGAGGAGGCCCGCAGGCTCCTCGATTCCGGCATCCGGGAAATCAACATCGTCGCGCAGGATATCACGAAGTACGGCCTCGACACGGAGGGGCACCTCGCCCTGCCGGATCTGCTCAGGGATCTCTGCGCCCTGCCCGGGGAGTTCTGGATCCGCCTGTTCTATCTCTACCCGAGCACGGTAACCCGGGACCTCGTGGCCGTCCTCCGCGAGGAACAGAAGATCGTCCGCTATCTGGACATACCCCTCCAGCACCTCCACGGGGACACGCTCCGCCGCATGAAGCGGCCCCACGGCCGCGAACGCACGCTCGACATGCTGCGCATGCTTCGGAGTGAGCTGCCGGACCTCACGCTGCGGACCACCTTCATCGTCGGTTTCCCCGGTGAATCCCGCCAGGAGTTCCAAGCCCTGCTCGACGGCATGAAGGAGATCCGCTTCGAGCGGCTCGGCGTGTTCCCCTTCTCCCGCGAACCCGGCACCCCGGCCCACGACATGCCCAACCAGATTCCGGATAAGGTGAAGCTCCGCCGGCGCGACAGGATCATGAAGCTCCAGTCCACGATCAGCCGCGAGTGGGCCACCGCGCAGGTGGGAACCCAGCGCCGCTGCCTCGTGGAGGGACGCGTGCCGGACAGCGACTGGTACGTGGCCCGCAGTGCCAGCGAAGCCGCTGACATTGACGGCCTTGTGCGGCTCCACTCGGCGGAGGAGCTCGCCCCCGGGGACTTCGTCACGGCCCGGATCATCGAGGCAGAGACCTACGACCTCACCGGCGAGGTGCTTGAGTGCAAACCCACTCCCACTTTTTGCACATCTATTGCACGGGAGTCCGGCTAGCATTTCGCCCTGTCGGGCGCGGCCATCAAGGGTTCCGAGCCTCTGCTATTGATAAATAAAGGGTTACCGAGGGTTGCCCGGAAAGATCTGGGGTGCACAAACCATTGTTCATACTTGTTTGGCGGCGTGGCTTTCGCAATACATAATATTTCCAGTCATTTGCACCGAAGGGCCGCTGAGAAAAAACTCGTAGTCGGGCAGATCACCGTTGCGCAGCCACCGCTCCCGGCCCTATTCTTGACCCAGTGGTAGAGCAGGAGAGGGAGGACTCTCCCGCACATTGCCACTAGGCCATCAGGCGACACACATCACGACCTTCTCCGGTCCGGCGAAGACCGGGAAGAACCGTAAGGAGGCGTTATGCCTAAAACCCGAGCATTCACCCTTATTGAACTGCTGATCGTCGTTGCGATCATTGCCATCCTTGCCGCCATAGCCGTCCCGAACTTCCTCGAGGCGCAGACACGCTCGCGCGTCAGCCGCACACAGGCCGACATGCGAAGCGCCGCCACAGCCATCGAGGCCTACCAGATTGACCACAACGCCTATCCCTTCGACGGGTTCAACCGGGCGGACACGGCGCGGTACAACTACTGGTACCTGCCGATTGATATCTCCACCCCCATCGCCTACCTGACCACGGCCAACCTGACAGACCCCTTCCGTGATCACCGGCGCGGCGAAGGACACTGGCAGTTCGACAACGTCCGCTACCGCAACACCGAGGCAACGTGGGGGACCGCGTTCGCCCCGTTCCGTTCGGACAACCCCACCAGCCCCAGCACCTACCACGGACACATGCTGCAGGACACGGGCCGCTGGAGCCTCGTATCAGTCGGGCCCGATGGTTACTACGGCCCGTCGGCCTCCAGCTCCACGAACCTCTACCCCGGCGGCGCGGAGTCCTGGCCCACTCCGTCCGGCTACCCGGACCATCCGCAGCCCTACGACCCCACGAACGGCACCATGAGCTGGGGCGTCATCATCCGCTCGCAGCTCTCCCCCACGGGCTACGTGAACACGAACTAAACCCGGCCGAACAAACGAGACACACTCCGCTCCCCCGCGCCCCTCAGGCCGGGGGAGCTTCCTTTTAAGGCCTGAGCACCCCTGCAATCGGGGATAGTCATCCGCCCCCTCCGTAAATAAACCCTGTCTTATCGGTCATTTCTCACTTGCAACCCTTCACGCACCGGAGTCTAATGATCTTGTACAGAAGGGGCAGCAACAGAGTTGCAGTGCGCCCATATGGTCTCGCATAGAGGCCGCCAATACGAAATATCCGGTCCCCACCCGGAAGAATGGGAGAGCAGAATGCATGTGAAAGGAAAGGGAGCCTTCACCCTCATCGAACTCCTCATCGTAGTTGCCATCATCGCCATCTTGGCGGCCATCGCCGTTCCCAACTTCCTCGAAGCCCAGACACGATCTAAAGTCAGCCGTGCGCAGGCAGACCTGCGCACCATCGCAACCGCACTCGAATCCTACCGGGTTGACAATGCAGCCTACCCCTTCGACCTCGACAGCCGGGGGTGGGCCTGGTACCTGACCGATGTGCTCAGCACACCCATCTCCTATCTGACCAACGCCTCCCTCATGCAGGACCCCTTCCGCCGGTCCTGGAGAGGCCGCGAGGAGCCGGATCGTTACCGGTACATAAACTACCCGGCGAACATGGGAGGTGCCAGGGCGTGGGCGCCTTCACCCTACCCGGGGCCCTACACGTTCCGGTGGGTGACGGTTGACGATTCCTTCGTCCGTCAGGGCATGCGGCTTTACGGCGAGTGGCTCATCAGCTCCGCGGGGCCGGATGAGGTCCCCAGCGCCGGCGGCTTCATCGCAGGCGACATCATCTATGATCCCTCCAACGGCACCATCTCAGAGGGAGACATCATCCGCTCCCAAAGAACCGGGCAGCGGACCAACTAAGGCACCCGCCCTCGCCACCCAACAGGCCAGCCAGACCCTCCGATCCCCCCGGCGGCTCCAATCCGGGGGGGCTTTCCATGCCTTCCAATGAGCCTCCGCATTCACGCTGGGTACTTTTCTGCCCACACCATCGAGAAATTGGAGGGGGAGGGAGACAAATAGACGGCCCTTGGATCATTTTTCCATTTCCTGCCGACGGTTCCCTGTTGCGCACCGGAGAATTCCGGAGCCCTTTGATCTGCATGGACGCAGAAAAGGGTTTGGGTTGTCCCGGACCTGCTTCCCTTCTCCACCCCACCATCAGGCGGCGGCTGGAGTGATGGTTCAATTTCATGACCGGGTGCCGACCCCGGAGAAAGCACGAGGAGTCCAGATGAAGTCCACCAGGGGTTTCACGCTCATCGAACTGCTGATTGTCGTCGCCATCATTGCCATCCTGGCAGCCATCGCGGTGCCGAACTTCCTCGAAGCCCAGGTGCGCTCCAAGGTCAGCCGGGTGCGGGCCGACCTGAGGTCCGCCGCCACAGCCTTGGAAGCCTACCAGATTGACTATAACGTCTACCCCTTCGACGGCTACAACCGGAGAGACACGGCCCGGTACAACTACTGGTTCCTTCCCCCCGACATCTCCACGCCCGTCGCCTACATGACCTCCTGCAAAGTCGTGGACCCCTTCCGCGACCAGAAACCAGGCGGGACACGCCACTGGCAGTTCGACGACATCCGCTACCGGAACGTCGAAGCAACCTGGGGCACCCACTTCGCCGCCTACCGGACCGACAACCCGACCCGGCCCTTTGGCTTCTACAATGCCATGCTGCAGGACATCGGCTGGTGGGATCTGGTGAGTGTCGGCCCGGACCGCTTCTGGGGTCCGACCGCGTCCAGTTCCACCACACTGTTCCCGGGCGGAGCCTCCTCCTGGCAGACGCCGTCGGGCTACACCGACCACGCCCAACCCTATGATCCGACCAACGGCACGATGAGCTGGGGCGACATCCGCCGCTCGCAACTCTCCCCAACGGGCTACGTGAACACCCCGTAGGACGGCCCTGCCGCCGGCCCGGAGCTCATTCGCGCCGCAGAGCAGCCCTTTACGACACTCCCCCGCGCCCAAAGGCCGGGGGAGTTCTTACATCCAAAGGCCATACGCTGCCATTCCAATTCGATGCCCAGTTATGAACTCTCCTTCCCTATTCCCACCCTGGTCACTGCGGGAAGCACGTTCGGGCAGGGAAAATCCGTACGGCGGACTTGATTCGGGGGCTTTTCCCGCTTGATTCGTGAAACCGGTCCAAGTCTCTTTCCTGCAAATGGCGCAGGAGGAGGGAGCCCTTCCCAAGCCTGCCCTCTCCGGCCACTCCCAAATGGGTTTGTTCGGAGAATCATCCCAAAACCGGGAATTGCCCCCCGGAAGACTCAGGAGGAGTCCAGATGAACACCAGAAGGGGTTTCACGCTGATTGAGCTGCTGATCGTCGTTGCCATTATTGCGATTCTGGCGGCGATCGCCGTACCCAACTTCCTTGAAGCCCAGGTTCGCTCCAAAGTCAGCCGCGTCCGGGCCGACATGAGGTCCGCCGCCACCGCCCTCGAATCCTACCACATTGACCACAACGCCTACCCGTTTGACGGATTCAACCGCGCAGACACCGCTCGTTACAACTACTGGTTCCTTCCGATAGATATCTCCACACCGGTCGCATACCTGACCACCGCCAAGCTTGTGGACCCCTTCCGCGATCAGCGGCCGGGCGGAGCACGCCACTGGCAGTTTGATGACGTCCGCTATCGCAACACCGAGGCAACGTGGGGTACGGCCTTTGCCCCGTTCCGGTCAGACAATCCCACGTCGCCCTCCACATGGTTCAACGCGATGATGCAGGACGTAGGGGCATGGAGTATGGTCTCCGTGGGCCCGGATCGCTTCTACGGCCCGTCCGCCTCCAGCTCCACCACCCTTTTCCCCGGTGGCGCCCAGTCTTGGCAGACGCCCTCCGGCTACCCGGATCACCCACAGCCCTATGACCCAACGAACGGGACGATGAGCTGGGGAGACATCATCCGCTCGCAGCTCTCCCCCACAGGGTACGTGAACACCAACTAAGTCGCGGCACAGCGAAGCTGCCGCACCACGCTCCCCCGCGCCTCTCAGGCCGGGGGAGTTCTTTCTGTCCCGATCGGAGGCACTCAGGCCGGAATCACCCGGAAAAGTATTACACGCCTGCGAAGTCCGGCACACACGGCGGGAGCATTCGAGCAATGGTTTTCTGGTCCTAAGGTCCGGTAAGTGTTGATTGGAGGTCACGCGGCGGTCCACCATCAAAAGTACGGAGGTTGGAGAGCGTCTGCTCCGAGCCTCGCACGCTCTTCCGGCCCCGAATCCGAAGGGGTGCCCTCCCTCATGGTCGAACAGGGAGCGGAACCCCAAGACCAGGAGCAGCCATCATGAGAACATCGCGGGGATTCACCCTCATCGAACTCCTGATCGTCGTGGCGATCATTGCTATTCTGGCAGCCATTGCTGTTCCGAACTTCCTCGAAGCCCAGACCCGCTCCCGCGTCAGCCGCGTCAAGGCTGACATGAGGTCTGCAGCCACAGCACTCGAATCCTACCAGATTGACCACAACCAATACCCGTTCGACGGGTACAACTACGACGGCTCCCTCGGAACCACGCGGTACAACTACTGGTTCCTGCCATTGGACCTTTCCACCCCCGTTGCCTACTTGACCACCTGCAGGCTGGTGGACCCCTTCCGTACTCACAGATCTGGGGAAGGACACTGGCAGATGGAGGATGTGCGCTACCGGAACATCCGCTCCACGTGGGGTCCCGAGTTTGGCGAAATCCAATCGCCTGCCCGAACGAGCCCCAGTATCTACCTGAACCACATGCTCCAGGACATTGGGGAATGGGACATTGTCAGCGTCGGCCCGGACAACTACTGGGGTCCGAACGCCAACAGCTCCGAAGCCCTGTTCCCCGGGGGTGCCTACTCTTGGGAAACCCCTTCGGGCTACCCCGCCCACACGCAGCCCTATGACCCGACCAACGGCACCATGAGCTGGGGCGACATCAGGCGGTCCCAACTGTCCCCCACGGGATACGTCAACACGCCGTAAGGCTTTCTCCAAAGCCTTGGCAGGCGCGGAACAACATGCCGTAAATTCAAGAATCCCGGCCCCCTTTGCCGGCCCTGACAGGACAGCAAGGGGGGCGTTGGCTGACCGGGCCGGTAGCACCTCTTGCCACACTGTGTAACAGCCTGCCCACCACTTGCCCCCTGCATCTGGGATAATGCCCGGGAAGTGGCATTAGGGGTTGCATCCCGAATCGGCGGATTGGACCGTAGGGCCATCGGAACAGCCACACGGGGCACCCTCCCGTGCGGCGCCTTCCATCCCGGAGGCCGGACGGGCACTCCGGGGCCACTCTTGTACCCCGGGCACCGGCCCCGGAAACGAAAGGACGTACCCGTTATGCAGAGAACGAAAGGTTTCACCCTCATTGAGCTGCTGATCGTCGTGGCGATCATCGCCATCCTCGCGGCCATCGCAGTGCCGAACTTCCTTGAGGCTCAGGTCCGCTCGAAGGTCAGCCGTGCCAGAGCCGACATGCGGTCCGCTGCCACGGCACTTGAATCCTATCACATTGACTACAACCAGTATCCCTTCGACGGCTACAACCGGGCAGACACCGCTCGCTACAACTACTGGTTCATGCCGATTGATATCTCCACTCCCGTCGCCTACATGACGACGGCGAAGCTCGTGGACCCCTTCCGCGACCAGAAGCCGGGTGGAACCCGCCACTGGCAGTTCGACGACATGCGCTACCGCAACGTGGACGCGACATGGGGCACTGCCTTCGCCTCCTACCGGAGCGACAACCCCACCAGCCCGGCGGGATTCTATAACGCCATGCTGCAGGACATCGGCCGCTGGGACATCACGAGCGTCGGTCCCGACCGTTTCTGGGGGCCCAGCGCCTCCAGCTCCACCAGCCTCTTCCCCGGTGGCGCGTCCTCTTGGCAAACCCCTTCGGGCTACACCAACCACGCGCAGCCCTATGACGCGACCAACGGCACGATGAGCTGGGGCGACATCCGCCGCTCGCAGCTTTCCCCGACGGGTTACGTCAACACGCCGTAAGTCACACGACAGCAACGGCCTTCACCGCCCCTCCCGGCGTTACGCAGGGAGGGGTTTTTGTGTCATTGCTGCTCTTGGAAGGTGCACGGCTCGCCGCCATCTCCCTTCGTTCACACAACTCCCAAGGAAGAGGGTGTTCTTGGTGCGCGGAGAGGACTCGCTTAGCCATATCCGGTGGCGGCCCCCCTGTCTTGCAGACCAATCTGGAACGCTCCAAATTATTGCTTGCCTGTGAACTTTTGTCCTCACTACGGAATCTTATGCGCAGCAGCTTGATAGAAGAGCACAAGCTTCCGACTTGGTTACCTTCGCATCTGCTGCTTTTTCGTTGCATCCGCACGCGTGCGGGTGCGGCATTGACAACCTGCTGGCCCGGAAAGCGAGGCTGTTTCTCTTGCGTTACTCCCAAGGCCTCGAAAAGCCGACTTGCAGGTCCCCAACTCAGGCCGGGACCCCCCCGGCACAATCAGGAGGAGCCGAAATGAAGAAGGATGGAGCATTTACTCTCATCGAACTGCTCATTGTAGTCGCGATCATCGCCATCCTTGCAGCCATCGCCGTTCCAAACTTCCTTGAAGCCCAAGTCCGCTCCAAAGTCTCCCGTGCGCACTCAGACATGCGTGTGATTGCTACGGGCCTTGAGGCATACTACATAGACAACAACGCCTACCCGACTCACAGACCGCCGCGGCCCATCCCAGGGGACCCGACGAATGCCAACCTGACGCTCGGAGTCGAGCTTTCGACTCCGATCTCGTACCTGACTTCGATCAATCAACTCGACGATCCCTTCCGGGTTGATCGGGCGGACCTTCGCAACCACCCCGTGCTCGAAGGTCGCCAACGTTTTGGCTACACGAATTTCCATGGCCAGCGGTTGGCCGGAAACCCGAGCCCCGTTGGTGAGGCACGATTCGGCAATTGGCGGCTCTACAGCGCTGGACCCGACCGCTACTTCTTCTATACCGGCCAGGAGCCTCCCGGCGACTTCACGGACTGGTCAACGATCAACTACGATCCCACTAATGGCACCATGAGCTGGGGTGACATCTTTCGCTCCCAGCGATTCACGATCGGCGGACGCCAGGAGTAACAACCAGCGGCTGCAGTGGGGAGGGCGCCCCGACTGGTTACGTCAACACGCCGTAAGTCACACGACAGCAACGGCCGTCACCGCCCCTCCCGGCGTTACGCGGGGAGGGGCGGTCTCTTTGGGGGTGAGGTTGAGAAGTCAGGAAAACACCTTGCCTTGGCGCCCCGCGTCCGCGCCACCATCCAAGACAGCCCCACCTCATCAGGCGTTCCGTGATTGCATGCCCCGGGATCCGGAGCCGCCCTGCGATTGACGAACGGAGGAGATCCTCATGATGAACACCAAGGCAGCCAGCCTTGTCGAAATCCTGCTGCTCATGCTCGTGGCCCTGATTATGGCGGTTCTCGGCGGACACCGCTACCTCGAGGCTGACGAGCGATCAAAGGTGTCCGAGGCCCGGTCAAACATGCGCATGGCGGCAACAGTCCTGGAGGCCTATTTCATTGATTATGGCGTCTATCCCTTCGACGGATACAGGGCGGCCGACAGGGCAAGATACCAGGAGTGGTACATGCCTGTGGACGTCACCACGCCCATCTCATACGTCCGGAGTCTGGCTGATCTGAACGATCCCTTCGTGGAGGGGGGCTTGGAGGACGCACCGCATTCGCAGCATGGACAGCTCCGGTACCGGAACACCCACTCCACATGGGGCACCCGTTACGCGGACATGCAGGACCCCGCGCCGGAGAGCCCGTCCCCTCACTACGAGGCCATCCGGCAGGATTTTGGGGAATGGTCGCTCATCAGTGTGGGACCGGACGGGCATCTCGGGCCGTCCGCCAGCAGCCCGGAAGATCTCTTTCCCGGGGCGCAGTCCTGGCCCACGCCCTCCGGCTATCCGGATCACGCCCAGCCGTACGACCCCACCAACGGGGCCACGAGCTGGGGCGACATCCTCCGCTCCCAGCGTCACCCCAGCGGCTACCCGAACGTGCAGTAGGGATTCCCCGAAGAAAAATTCGTACACTGTGTTGCCTGCTGGCAGGTGAAGGTCCCATACTTCCCTTGATCCTGTAGTGCCCACATCCCGGCCGGGGCCGATGCCGGCCCGCGCGCCGGACATCAGGGAAGGAGCGCGGTGAGTATGCAAACCAGCCAGCCGCGGCGCCGTGGAGGCGCCGCAACCGACCTGCTCGTGGCCGCACCGCTCGTGGCAATGCTGGGGGTGGTGACGGTCAAGACCTTCACAGACGCCGAAATCAACACGAAGGTGGCACAAGTGCGCGAGGACATGCGCGCTGCGGCCGTCGCTCTCGAGACCTATCACGCCGACTGGGGCCTGTACCCCTTCGATGGGTACAACGCGATCAACTTCGGGAAGTACAACTACTGGTACCTGCCCGTGGACCTTTCCACTCCGGTGGCCTACCTGGATTCGGTGGCCATCATTGACCCCTTCCGCCAACCAACCATGGAGAACCCACCGGAATACTTCAGCTACATCCGCTACGTGAACACCGAATCCACATGGGGAACAGAGTGGGGGGCACTGCAGACAACCCCACGGGCCACGCCCGCTCCTTTCTACACGGCGATGTTGGAGGATATCGGCGAGTGGATGCTGCTGAGCGTCGGGCCGGACGGATTGTGGGGACCCTCGGCCACAGGAGAACTGCCGTGGGAAACGCCGTCAGGCTACCCGAACCACAGCCAGCCCTACGATCCAACCAACGGGGCCAACAGCCTTGGCGACATCATCCACTCGCACATCAATGAGTGGGGTTACGTGAACGTGTCACCCACGACCACTGTGAAGGATTGGCAGCAGTATTGACGGCACCACAGACCCGGCCGCACACCAACCGGTATCAGGGGCGGCCGGGCATCAGTCATCCGGCAAGGAAGGAGCAAACATGCGTCTATCGAAACCGTGGCACCGTGGTGGCGCCGCCACCGATCTGCTGATCGCCGTGCCACTCGTGGCCATGCTGGGGGTGGTGGCGGCAAGCAGCTTCACGGACGCCCAAATCCGCTCCAAGGTGGCCGAGGCACGTCAGGAGATGCGGCGCGTCGCCGTGGCATTGGAGGCTTATCACACCGATTGGGAAGTGTATCCCTTCGACGGGTACAATCGCCTGGATGCCGACAGGTATAATTATTGGTACCTGCCGATGGACCTCTCCACTCCTGTGGCCTACCTGAACTCGGTGAACGTTGTGGACCCGTTCCGCCCGGAGCCCGATGGCGTCGTGCACTGGCAATTCCGTAATATCCGTTACCGCAACACGGGATCCACGTGGGGGCTCGATTTCACCGGATTGCAGGCCCCCGCACGGACAACACCCTCTGTGTTCCTTGATGCGATCCTGGAGGACACCGGCGAGTGGATGCTGTTGAGCGTCGGGCCGGACGGGTACTGGGGGCCGATGGCGAGCAGCCCCCCCAGCCTGTTCCCCGGTGGCAACTATTCCTGGGAGACGCCCTCGATCTATACTGACCACAGCCAGCCTTACGATCCAACCAACGGAGCAAACAGTTGGGGAGATATTATCCACACGCAGGTCAACCCGTGGGGGTATGTGAACATCCCGCCTCCACCTGCTGACGGATGGTCCCTGCATTAGGGTATATACGGTGCCACCCGGTACCAGGCTTCGAGGAAATCCGCTCCGCGCGAATGCACGCGGAGCGGTTCCTGTAATAATTAGCCCCTGCGAGGGCATTTGTGCCTGCAACCCTGTCCTATGTGGCGGAAAAAAGCATTGCAACGCCTGCAAGCGCACGGCTTCTTTGGGGAAAACCACGCAGCCTCCGCCATCGCGAACACCCGTTGGGACGGAAAATTCGGCTGCGGGAAACTCTCACAAACTGCCACTCGCCCGCCGAGCTTTGAACAGGAAAGGACTTTTCACAATGCAACAGCGAAGAGCATTTACGCTGATCGAACTGCTGATTGTGGTCGCGATCATCGCGATCCTCGCCGCCATCGCCGTCCCGAACTTTCTGGAGGCTCAGGTGCGCTCCCAAGTGAGCCGTCAGCTCTCCAACATGCGCACCGTGGCGACCGCACTTGAGACGTATCACATTGACAACAATGAGTACCCGATGACCACCGTCTCCCCGTTGAATCCGCCCGCCGGATCCTGGGCGCCGGAAGAACGGTGGAAGGTCTGGCCAGGTTTTGCCGGCACGGCCGGCGGACTTACAACACCGATCGCCTACGTATCGAGTGTTTCGGCCATGGAGGACATTTTCCGCCTGCCATTGAATTTTGAGAGGCCACTCGCCAACCAGATCATGTACCTGCCCTCGCGCTACTACCGGGAGCCCTACATGACTCAGAGACCATCCAAGAAGTCTCACTCCGGCACCCCCGCGAGCCTTCTCGACATGATTCGGATCATGGCGACGTAGATGAATGCCAGTGACGATTCCACGGTTTTTTCGAGGTCCTTGCC
>SLOM01000223.1 GCA_007132505.1 Candidatus Sumerlaeota bacterium | reverse complement strand
CGTGGTCAACTATCCCTCCGACGGCACGGGCGAGCGCGGCACCCCCAACGCCATCGCAGTCGTGGCACCACCGGCCGACCCCGTCGAATGGGACGCACGGCTGCTTGCCATGAACTACGACGGCACCGTGGAGCCGGAGGACAGCCAGACGGTGACACTCCAGTACGAGAACATGGGCACCGGGACGTGGACCCAGGCGGACACCCGCCTCGTGACCGCCCGTCCTGCGGAGGGAGCCAGCCCGCTCTACGAGGACGGCTGGGTCTCCCCTTCCGAACCCGCGCTCATGGATCCCGCCACCGTGGCACCCGGCGAAACCGCCACATTCACCTTCCCCGTTACGGCACCCGATACCGCCACCGCCCAGACGTTCAATCAGTACTTCATGCTGACGCAGGACGGCGTTGGGCGCATCGGCCCGCACGATGGACGGGCGTGGCTCCGCCTGACCGTCATCCCCATGGCACCTGTCGGCCCGAGCTTCATCGTCGAGTCCCGCGAAACCGGCCTGAACTATCTATGGTACTCCGAGGACGGCGATTGGGCGAACTCCACCGCCACCGCCACGGCGCCCGGTCTCACCGCCTCGGGCTCGCGCTGGACCTCGACTTTCACCAGCCATCCATCCGTCGGTGTCCGCACCGCCACCTCCCGGCCCGACTTCCCGCAGAGTGGTGAATACCACGTCGCGGTCGCATGGCCCGACGCGGGCAGCAACCGGCGGGACCCGGTCGCCTACCATGTGGACCACGTGGGTGGACGCGACACCATCCACCTCGACCAGTCCGCCCCGGGCGACCAGTGGTACCCGCTCGGCACCTTCGAGTTCGCAGAAGGCCAGAGCGAGGATGGCCAGGTCACCGTCTCCAACGAAGACACCGACCAGAGCGGCAACATGTGGTCCTCGGGTGTCCGCTTCGTGCTGATCGAGGAGGACACATCCGTGGACGATTGGATGCTGATCGCGCACTGACCCGGCGCCGCGTGCACGGGTACAACCAGACCGTCAGCGGGGCAGCCGGATCGGCCGGCTGCCCCGTTTTGCATGCGTTTGGGAGGTTGGAAAATCTGGCGGTGGAGGTGGGATTCGAACCCACGAAGCGGGGCTGCCGCTTACTCGCTTTCGAGGCGAGCGCCTTCAACCACTCGGCCACTCCACCGCGCGCGGCCCCAAGGGCGGGACCATCTGATGGCCCGGACGCTACGGGACGGGCGCTGCCGGTCAAAGCCTTTTTCCCGTGGAGGCGCAAAGCGGGCGCACAACTCACCCCGCTTTTGCCTTGACCGGCGGCGCGTGGGTGGGGTTCCTTCCGCTGCTCGCGAAGAGCGGCCCCTGGCCGTTCGGACCGGCGAAGCTGTCCCATGGAGAGATGAATGCCGACGATCAATCAGCTTATCCGCAAGGGCCGCAAGCACATCGGGCACAAGAACAAGGTGCCCGCTCTGCAGGGCTGCCCGCAGCGGCGCGGAGTCTGCACCCGCGTCACCACCACCACGCCCAAGAAGCCCAACTCCGCCCTGCGCAAGATCGCGCGTGTGCGCCTGACCAATGGATTCGAGGTCACGGCCTACATTCCCGGCGAAGGGCACAACCTGCAGGAGCACTCGATCGTGCTTCTGCGCGGCGGCCGTGTGAAGGACCTGCCGGGCGTGCGCTACCACGTGATCCGCGGAGCGAAGAAGGGCGACACCCAGGGCGTCGCCAACCGCAAGCAGCGCCGGTCCAAGTACGGCGCCAAGCGGCCCAAGTAACCGGCGCCAGCCAACACCCAAAGCACTCAAGCACCACGGAAAGGTTCCCAGCAAGATGCCAAAAAGAAAGAAGAAGGACGGCCGGAGCCGCAGTCAGCGGAAAATGGCACGGCGGAGGATACCGCCCGGCCGCGGATTAATGCCCGATCCGCGCTTCAACAGCGTCCTCGTATCCAAGTTCATCAACTCCATCATGTGGGACGGCAAGAAGACCGTCGCCGAGACGGGATTCTACCGGGCGATGGACCTGATCGCCGAGCGCATGGAGGGACAGGACCCGCTGGAGGTCTTCGTCCAGGCGGTCGAGAACGTGAAGCCGATGCTCGAGGTCAAGAGCCGGCGCGTCGGCGGCGCCAACTACCAGGTGCCGATCGAGGTCAAGCCCGAGCGGCGCCAAGCCCTCAGCTTCCGCTGGATCATCAGCCACGCCCGCGGCCGCAACGAGCGCGGGTTCTTCAAGCGCCTCGCCGGTGAGCTGATGGACGCCTTCAACAACACGGGAGGCGCCATCAAGAAGAAGGAAGACACCCACCGCATGGCCGAAGCCAACAAGGCCTTCGCCCACTACCGCTGGTAGGCGCCAGCAGCCCAGCCGGAACAACCAACCCCCGGGAGCCCGCCTCCCGGGGGTTTTTCGTGCCGCAAAGGCACGGCGGAACGCCGCAGGCCACAGAATCCGCTTTCCCTGCGGGGGAGGGTGTGCATTGGTCCATCCCATTGGAGGAGATACCCCTGACCGCTCTCCCAACAACTCGCCCCAAGTAGAGGAAAAAGATCATGGCGGACCGGCTGCTTCGTGCCCTGGTGGCGCTCACGGCAGGACTGACAGTCATCGCATGGACCCTACCGCTTCAGGCACGGGGAGACCTCCCCAAGGCGCTTGGGCTCCTGCCACAGGACAGCGACATGGTGGTGACGTGGGACTACACCGCGGAGGGTAACCCCCAGTCCGCTCTCTCGCTCATCAGCAGTGCCGACATGCGCCAGATCCTGCTGGAGGAGGACCCGGATGTCCTGGCGTTCGACCGGGACGAGCCGATTGAATCGCCGGCCGAGGTCATGGCCAGAATCATCCTCACGGACGAGGAGTTCTCCGGAAAAATCGAGGTCGCTGCCTTGGCCTTCACCTTCGCGAGCATCGAGCCGGTGGAGCAGGAGGAGTACCTCGCCGTGCTGGGAACGTTCAGCCAAGACGAGGCGGCTGCGGCGCTCGAGGGCGCCGGTGGGAGGGCTTCGGGGAATGGGCTGTTTCAATTCCCGCGCGGGCAGGATGGGACGCAGGTGCGCGCCTCTGCGCCCGAGGACGGCGTGCTGCTTGCCACCACGGAGCAGGGATGGCTCGGCCGGGCGCTGGAGCTGGGCTCGGAGCGTCAGGGCCTCATGGCTCCCAACTCCCGGTTCGTGAATTCGGCGATGACGCTCGGGGGACGCAGGCCCGACGCGATGATCTATCTGTCCGGCTCGCTCATCCAGCAGGGCTTCCGGGAGGTCCCGCTTGAGGCTCGCGGATTCGTCGGCCCGTTCGCCCAGTCCCGCGGCATTCTGATCACGACCTTCCCGGCGGAGAAATTGCGCTTCGAGCTTCACTCCGCATTCGATAATCCGCAGCAGGCGAACATGGCCAACCAGTTCCTCACCCAAGCCATCAGCATGGCGAACATGGCCCTTCAAGGCGCGCTTCGCGAGGCAGGGACACAGGACGAGCAGGAAGCGCTGCAGGAGATCATGCGCGCTCTTCGCGAAGACGTGCGGATCACCACCTCCCGCAACTCAACCTTGCTGCGCATCGAGTTTACCCGTCCCGACCCGGAGGAGGTGCACTCCACAATCCGGGACATGCTGGCGGTCCCCGCATGGGAGTTCTGAATCGGCTTTGATTGCCATCCGGCCTGATTCACCAACCGGACTGAGCGCCCTGGCTCTGGCAGTGTTGCTTGCCTGCCTGCCTGTGCTGACGGGCTGCGGGCGTGGGCTGCCTCCCGAGGAGGAGCCAGACGCACGCCGGGAGGAGGTCCTCCGCCGCGCCGAGGCCGCCCCCTACCCCGCCAAGGGCAACAAGTGGCTGCTCTTCATCGCGGACGACGGCACACCGGAGACCCGTGACCTGCTCATCGAACGCCTCAATGAGTTCGGTGCCGCCAGCCATGTCTCCGCCGCGCTCCTGCGGCAGTACTGGCGCGAGGACGAACGCGCGCGTCAGGCGCTCGCCGCGTATTACACCAATCCCATGCGGAGCCGCTACGACCGCTGGATCGCTCACATGGTCGCGATCCGGAACTACAAGGACCGCTACGAGGAATTCCGCGGCCTTCCCGCAAGTCCCCCCGTCCCTGAGGGCATTCCCAGGATAGCGGAGCCGGACACGACGCCATGAGCCGGTTTTTCACCAAAGCCGAGGAGCTGCTCGGGCGGCACCCCTTTGCCGTGGCAGCCGGCCTTGTGGTCCTGTTCGGTTTGGTGAAACTGTACGGGTTTCAGTTTGGCTGGCTGAATATACACGGCGCCCGGGATGTCGAGCGCGGGTGGGAGCTGCTCCACGG
>SLOM01000077.1 GCA_007132505.1 Candidatus Sumerlaeota bacterium | reverse complement strand
GTCCGGGTCCATGGTAAGCAGCAACGTCCGGCACCCGAGCCGCGCTGCCGCGTGGGAGGCCTCGATCCCGGCGTGTCCGCCGCCGGCCACGATGACGTCGTACTGCGTATCCCGCATGGTGGTCCTTCCGAGCAGCGCGGGCTCCTCCGCCGCGCCGGGGAGCGAAAGTGCCGGGCACCACCCTCCCACGCAAGAGCGAAGGAGTACCCGCCGCCGGGTGCGGCGCTCCCCTGCCGGCGCACGAGCAGGTCACCGTCCCGGCCGGGGGAATTGCGAATCGCCTTGAAGCCCATGCCCGTCGCGTTTCACCTTTCATTCTCCGGACCGGCCAGGACCGGGCATTCCACGGCAGGGATGTACAATACCGCCTCAGATGACCGCCCCCCGCACACTGTTGTTTCTACTGGTCTTCCTGCTCGCGCAGGGCGGTGGGGTCGTGTTTGTTCTTGCGGAGGAAGCCGGCGAAGCGCCGGGGGACGAAAACGCCGCAGAGGTGCAAAGCGGGGAGGGAGTTGATTCTCCCGATGCGGCGGAAGAAGGGGAAGCCACCGAAGGCGATGCGGAAACACCGGAAGAACCCACCCCCACCCCTGAGCCAACACCCGAACCCACGCCGACACCCACTCCCACACCCACACCGGTGCCCTACCTGCCTCCACTCAGCCTCGGCGAGTGCCATGAGCTGATTGAGCGCGTGCTTTCCTACGTCCCCACGGTGGACGACGGCAGCCTGCCGCCGGACATCCACCTCGACTCACTCGTCCGCATGGTCACCTCATCCTACAACTATCTGAATTTCCGCGATGACCTCCACACCTCGCTCATCCACTACAACTGGACGGAGCTGGGCGAGGTGCGCGTGGACCGGACGGAAGGCATAGACAGCGGCACCCTGCGGTTCGATCCGCCCTCGCCACGGGTCAGCGCCATCAGCATTGACGTCCGCCGGGGCGACATCTGGCTCCACCGCATGCGGGTCTACGACGAGCGCGAGGAACTGCGCCATGAGTTCGACTATACGGTGACGCCAAGGCTCATCCGCCACTCGCTCCCCCGCCGGCAGGTATTCCACCTGTGGCGCCGCGCGGACGTGGCACGCATTGACACGGAGTTCTCGCGCGCCAACCCGAACCTCGGCACCAGCCCCATCGTGACACTTACCGCCGGGACAACCAACCGGCCCGAGCACGTCAAGATGGCGCTCTTCCACCTGAATGAGGCACGCAACGAATTGCGTGAACTGCGCTGGAGCCGGGCCCGCAGCGAACTCGAACGCGCCCATACCGCCGTCGGAAACCAGATCAAGGGTCAAAGAAGCTGACCAATTGCGATTCGGGAACTGCAATCGTTCCGCAAGGGATTGCCTCCGTGCCCCCGCGCCCCGGTCCTGAAAAAGAACCTGTCCGCATACTCGGAATAGAGTCCTCCTGCGACGAAACGGCGGCCGCGGTGGTAGAGGACGGGCGGCGTGTGCTGTCCAACGTGGTCTCCTCCCAGGTGCCACTGCACGCCCGTTACGGGGGCGTGGTGCCGGAAATCGCCAGCCGTGCCCATCTGGAGCAGATTGTCCCGGTCTGCGAACAGGCGCTTGCCGAGGCCAATGCCCGGCTGGAGGACATGGCCGCCCTGGCCGTGACCCGCGGACCGGGGCTGGCCGGTTGCCTGCTCGTGGGCGTGGAGTTCGCCAAGGCCGTGGCCACGGCACGGAGGCTTCCCCTCGTCGCCGTTCACCACGTCGCCGCGCACCTCTACTCCGTCAACATAGGCCGCACCCACGACGCCTGGGGCGAGAGCCTCACCCCAACGGGCTCCGGAACCCGGGACCCGGAGACCCGCAACCAACCCTACGTGGCCCTCGCCATCTCCGGCGGCCACACGAGTCTTGCCGCCGTGCGCGGACCCCTCGACATCGAGGTGCTGGGAGAGACGCTCGACGACGCCGTGGGCGAGGCATACGACAAGGTGGCGAAGCTGGCCGGACTTGGCTATCCGGGCGGCGCGGCAGTGGATCGGCTTGCAGCCGGCGGCAATCCGTCGCGCTTTGCCTTGCCGCGGCCGATGCTTGCTCGCGAGGGGCTGGAGTTCTCCTTTTCGGGTCTCAAGACCGCCTTCGCCCGCGAGGTGCAGAAACTCGGCGGACCCGAAGCCCTCGCCACGGACGAGCGGGCGCTCGCCGATCTGTGTGCCAGCTTTCAGGCCGCATGTGTGGACGTCCTCATCGCGAAGGCCGAACGAGCCCTGCGCTCGACCGGGCTGAACCGGCTGGCCGTCACCGGCGGCGTCGCATGCAATCGGGGCCTTCGGGACGCACTCGCGCGCCGCCTGCCCGGGATAACGGTGGCCGTCCCGGAGCTCGAGTACTGCACGGACAATGCCGCCATGATCGCCGGACTCGCGTGCCACCATCTCGCCGCAGACCGAACGAGCGGTCCGGAACTCAATGTAAAGCCCGGCTGGGGAATGGGCTCCTGAGCCCCGAGCAAAGAGTCATCATCCGCGTAAGGACCCTGCCAATTCCCGCCGACACGACCTCTTCTTGCATCCCTTCCTGCTGAAGCCGGGGTGTGGTGATGGTTGGGGTGAAAGATGGAATGAACCACAAGAGACACAGAGGACACAGAGGTCTCCAATGTGTGTGTGACTTCATGTTCCCCGTAACGGCTTCGCGGCAATACCCTTCTTGATATAGACCCCAAGGGAAAAGAACGAAAAACAAAGACACGGACGCATTCTACGATACAGGCGTCGGACAGCATAGCGCACCCCTTGAATGCCCCTGTGGGACATGGACCTGCAATCTCCACAAAATACTGCCTCTGTGTCCTCTGTGCCTCGGTGGCGAAAGCTATTCTGCTATACACTCCACGAACCAAACAGTGAAACACGGACACACGAAGGTATTCTACGGTACGGACATCAGTCCAAATCACGAATCTATACAGTTACCCATCACCGAAAATCAGCAACAGCCTCTAAGGCGACACCTCTGTGTCCTCTATGCCTCGGTGGTAAAAGCTATTCTGATATACACTCCACGAACCAAATATCAAACACCGAGCCACGAAGGCACGGGGGTTTCGCGTGAAAGCCTCCCTTCACTCGCCTCGTCCACGATGAAGTGTGCTATCCTTCCAGCACCTTGAGCCGGTCCACTGCTTCCTGCAGGCGCGCCGGATTGGTGTGGGTGTAGATCTGTGTCGTGGCAATGGAGGCGTGCCCAAGGAGAGCCTGGATTTCGACAAGGTCCACGTCCTTGGAGTGAAGCAGGGTGGCAAAAGTATGCCGAAGCTTGTGCGGCGAGAGCCCCTTGCGCGAGAGGCCGGAGGCCCGGACGTACTTGTCCACGATTTTCTCAACCATGCGGCCGCTCAGGCGCCGGCCGAAGCGATTGGTGAACAGAGCCCGTTCTCCATCCGCCGCCATACGAACATGAAGCCATGCCAGGAGTTCCCGTGCGGCCGTCTCGTTCACCGGGACGAGCCGTTCCTTGCTCCCTTTGCCGGTCACGCGCAGCGTCCGGGAATTCATGTCTATATCCCGCAGGTTGAGGCCGACCACCTCCTGCAGGCGCAATCCGCAGAAGGCCATCAGGACCATCATGCAGCGGTCCCTCACGCCGCGCGGCTCCGAGGTGTCGGGGGCTCCGAAGAGCCTCTCGAGTTCGCTTTCGAGCAGATAGACGGGAAGCTTGCGGCCGGCGCGCGGCCGGCGGAGCTCCTCCATCGGATTGTCGTCCCGCAGACCCGTCTCGACAGCAAAGCGGAAGAAGACCCGAAGCGTGGAGATGGTGCGTGACAGCGTGGCAGCGCGGCAGTGGCGTTCGTGGCCAAGGTGCTGAAGGTAGGCCTCACCGTGGCGGGTTTCGAAGGCGGTGATGTCCGGGTCCTCCGGCAGGCGTCCTTCCTCCGCCAGGAAACGGACAAAGCGCTCGAGCTCCCCGCGGTAGGCGGTGCGCGTTCGGGGGCTGAGGTTGCGCTCCACGCGCAGGTAGGACTCAAAGCGGCGGAGGACTTCCTGGAACGCTGGCACGGGGTGCGGCTCCTTTCCGCGCACGCCGTAGGTCTGCGCAGCAAACAGTGCCAAGAGGATTGTCCCTCCGCCGCCATTGCCGCTGGCAGGACGGGCGCGGCGGTGCTTTCCTGCTTGCGCGAACCCGGAGCCGTTGCCACGTTGCCCGAACGCAGGACCGACGGAGGGCTGGAAACCCGCCATGCGGGACTCAAACCTGTCTCACAAGACCGGCGCCGGGCGGCCGCCGCGCGCCATCGGGAGTCATCAGCTGTCTTGATCACGCCATCGCTGCTGCTTCTCGCAGGACTGCTCCTCGCCACTGCCGCCGCCGGCATGGCCGCCACACGCCTCTCCATTTTCCTGAGCCACCGGCTCGGGGTGCTGGACCGTCCCGACCCGCGGAAGAGCCACCGCAAGCCGGTCGCCTACCTCGGCGGCCTTGGCATTCTCATCGGCTTCATGGCCGGGGTGCTCCTGCTCGCGGTGGTCAAACCCTCCATGACGGCCGTGCAGGGTGGACCGCTGCTGACGATCCTTCTGGGCGCAGTGGGCATCTTCCTTGTCGGGTTCTGGGACGACGTTCGGCCGATCCCCGCCTGGGGGAAGCTCTGTCTGCAGATCGCCGTCGCCTCCGCCATGTGGTTCGCCGGCGTGCGCGTCGAGACGGTCTCCTATGGCTTCGATGAAGCGATGGATCTGGGCGCCCTCATCAGCTACGCCATCACGGTGGGCTGGTATGTGGGACTGATGAACGCCATGAACCTGGTGGACGGGCTGGATGGGCTGGCGGGAGGGATCGCCTTCATCGTGGCGCTCGCCCTGGTGGGCGTGAGCCTCGTCATCCTGCCCTCTCCGGAGGTCATTCTGGGGGCGTTTCTTGCCGTGATGACGGCCGGTGCGGTGCTCGGCTTCCTGACCTTCAACTGGCACCCGGCCAAGACGTTCATGGGCGACGGCGGGTCGCTCCTGCTGGGCTACCTGCTTGCCACCGCGGCGCTCATCTCCTCCACGAAGACACCGACCCTGCTGGCCCTGAGCATCCCGCTGGTGGCCCTCGGACTGCCCATCTTCGAGACCTCCTTTTCCTTCCTGCGCCGCGCCGTGGAGCGCCGCCATCCCTTCGAGCCGGACCGGCGCCACCTGCACTACCGGCTCCTCGACTTGGGACTCGACCAGCGCCGCGTGGTGCTCTTCCTCCACTTCATTACGGCGTTTCTGGGGATCAACTCCGTCCTGCTCGCGGCGGCGGAGTCCCGTGTTCTCTACATCAACGTTATCTTCCTTGTCCTCGGACTCATTATTTTGATCGAAAACCTGCACTTCCTGGAGCGGCGCCGGAACGGCAACGGGGAGAACCCCACCACACCACCCCAGGATTCAATTCCCGCCGCCGGCGATGCACCGGCACGGGAAAAGCAACTGTTATAGGCAGGAGGCAGAGCCCTCCCTTTACTCCACCCCACCAGGAGCAAGCACCAGAGATGATTTCCAAAGAGATTGCCAGCGCCCTCAACGAGCAGATCGTCCACGAACTGCATGCCTCGAACTCCTACCTTGCGATCGCGAGCTTCATGGATGGCCGGGGGCTCAAGATCCTCGCCGGCTTCTTCTTCCGCCAGTCCGCCGAGGAGCGCGAGCACGCAATGAAGATCCTGCGTTACCTGCTCGACGTGGACGGGGACGTCCGCATCGGGTCCATCCCCGAGCCGAAAGCCGACTTCCAGAGCGTCGAGGAAGCCGTGCAGACATCGCTCGACCAGGAGATCGAGGTGACCGGCCAGATCCACAGGATCATGGGCATGGCGGACGACGCACGCGACTACCCCACGGCGTCCTTCCTCAAGTGGTTCGTGGATGAACAGGTGGAGGAGCAGTCCAGTATGAACGACCTGCTCGCGCTCGTTCAGATGGCCGGCCCGAACAACCTCCTCCTCGTGGAGGACCGCCTGCTGAAACAGGGCGCCGCCCCGGCGGAAGGATAACCCCGCGGCAGCGGATCGAGCGAGTGAGCCGCAGGGCCGTCCGGCCTACGGCATGATGTGCAGGACCGATTCCGAGATGATGGAATTGAGTTCCTCGTGCGTTTCCGGGTGAGGGCTGATGAAGAGCACCCGGCCTGCGCCCCATGTGGAGACGCCGATGGCAGGTGTGCCGACCATCTCCTCGCGCACCGTGCCGTCGTTGTCGGTGGACGGGGTCTTGAAGGTGGCGAGGACCGTCACGTCGCTCATCCCCTCTCGTATCTCGGGCGGGTCGAGGAAGACCGGGCCGTTGTTGTACCGCGTGGTGAAGGTGGCGAATTCCTCGCCGTACATTTCGATGCCCTCGGGTGTCAGCTCGACCTCCAAGTGATCACTTCCGCGGCGCCAGGGAGCTGCGTGTGAGAGCGGCATGATGCCGAAGTAGACATTCACCCCTGACCCGGCCGCGTAGGCTCCCGCGCAGATGCCGAGGAACCCGCCCCCCTCCGCGACGTAATCGCGGACCACCTGCGTGCCTTCAGGTTCGAGCGCCTCCACGATGCCGCGGCCGCTCCCGCCGGGAAAGACCGCCGCACCGAAGGCTTCCAGCGCGCCCTCCCGCACATCCTCGCCGCAGACGCGCATGACCCGCAGGTCCGGCTGCTCCGCGCCCATTGCCCTCTCCACACGCCGGGGTCCGGCGCCGCCCACACCCTCCGCGTCGTAGAGCGCCAGGAGCTTCCCGTCCGGGTTGGCCAGCGCGCTCCAGGGGAACTCCTTCCCGGAGATAACCCCCGCATAACCAAGGGCCGCGGTGGTGAACTGACGGCTCCAACGGGTGCGGCGCGAGAGACGTTCGTCCTCCCGCGAGAGCAGCGCAGCCACCAGGGTGTCCGAGTCCTCCGGCGCCAGACCGGCGTCCACTGTGATGGTGACCGTCTCGCCGAAGAGAGGAGAGGCCAGTTCCAGCCAGTCCCCTTCATGGGAGATGGCGAGAGCAGGGGCGCCCTCCGGAGCATCCACCCACGGATAACTCTCCGGCCCGAAGTGGTTCAGGAGGATCGCATCCGGCGCAGTGCCAAGGTGGGTGCCGGCAAAGGCGGCGATGTCCTCCACCGGCGTGCCATCCGGAGCGGTAAGCAGAAGCACCAAGCCCCGCTCCACTTCCAGCGCGGCGAGCTGATCGGTCAGCGCCAGCTCGTTGGCCCGCCGATGCTCCGGGCCCGTGACGACAATCGTGGGGCCTTCCCCCGCACCCTCGAGGTGGGCCTGAAACTCAATCCCCGCGGCAAGCACGGGAGTGACGTGGGCAAGAATCAGGGGCAGGGTGACGGAAAGGGCGAGCCGGTGAAGGGCGTTCATGGGCATTTGGACCGGACGGGTTGGGCGCCCGGCAGTCCTTCCTGAAGGGAGTCGTGAGGGGGAACGGGCTTGTTCCCTCTGCCCTTGCCAAGACCATCCCCTGCAAAGGGTCAAGACCGGTGCTGCATCCGCTGTTGCCACAGGTCACTCCGGCGGTTCATGATTCACGCCAGTTTCACTCAAGGACCGAGGGGGGTTTTCCCGACATGCACGCTCCGTTTCTGAACCGCTTTGCAGTAATCGCAGCCTTGATTGTTTTCCTTGCCGGTGGGGCAGTTACCAGCCCTGCCGCTGCCGAAGAGGCGGATGGCTCCTCCGGCCCCACAATCGCCGACATCCAGGGCCCGCTTTTCATCACCGACGTGGGGCAGGGCAACACCGCCCGCATGGTGGAGATGATGCTCCGCCGCCTGGGCGATTGGGAGATGAAGCGCGACGATACCGCCAAAGTGGAGGCGCTCGGCGAGGAATACCGCACGCTGGTCATCGGTGTGGGGGGCAGCACGAAAGGCCTTGGCGCCGCGGGACTCGACATCAGCTCCGAGATGGAGCGCACCCGGGCGTTGCTTGAAAAAGCGAAGGAAATGGAAATTCCGGTCGTCGGAGTCCACATCGGAGGCGAACCGCGCCGCGGTGAGCTGTCCGATCCCTTCAACGAGCTGGTCTGCGAGCACTCCACCGCCTTCATCGTTTATGCGGGCGGCAACCAGGACGGCTTCTTCACAGAAATTGCCGAAGAGCATGAACTGCATCTGGTGGAGGTGGAGCAGAAACCCCAGACGGGCGAGGCCCTGGCCGAGCTGCTCCGCAAGGCCGCTGGCGAGGAGTGATCGCTTCCGGGCGCGGAATGGCAAAGGGTGGGGCGCTCCCGGGCTGCTCCACCCTTCTTGTTTCCCTGCTCCTGAGTGCTCCCGGCACCGCGTCCCCTCCCGGCTTTGAGGGGCGGTTTGCCGAGAGCCCCCAAGGCATGATCGAATCGTAGGAGGTGCGGTAGCTTACCGCCCGCAGCATCCTGACCACGGTCAACCCGGAGGAACAGCCGGCTGTGGCCGCGCTGGCCGAAGTCACAAGCGATTGACCCGGCCGGGAACGGCCGCGACGAAGAAGGTCAAAACGGGGAGGAATCGTTCCAAGAGCAACCATGCCGGAAACCGTCGGAGTATACGAGCTTACCGTTTTTTCCGTCATGGTGGCGGCGTTTTTCATAAGCGCCTTCGCCATCAAGCTGCCGATCGGCATTTCAATGGCCATCGGGGCAATCGCCGGGATCGTGGCGGGTGGACACCTCTTTCCGCTGGACGAGGCGGTGCGCCACCTCGTGGAGGGGATGTTCGCCTACTTCGATCCGATTCTGATCATCGCGGCGGCCACCATTTTCATGTTCTCGATGGAACGGAACGGCCTGCTGCAGGTGCTGACGTCGTGGACGCTGCGCACGTTCAACCGGGCGCCGTTCGTCCTCCTGGCTGCGATCACGGTGATCATCATGTTCCCGGGCATGCTGACGGGGTCCTCCACGGCGGCCGTGCTCACAACAGGGGCGCTCATGGCGCCGGTGCTCATGCACATGGGGGTGCCGAGGGAGAAGGCGGGAGCGATCATCGCGATGGCGGCGCTTTTTGGCATGGCGGCCCCTCCGGTGAACATTCCCGCGCTCATCATCGGAGCCGGGGTGGACCTGCCCTACGTGGGGCTGGACCTGCCGCTGCTGGCCCTGAGCCTCCCGATCGCACTCGCCACGACGTGGGCGCTCGCGATGCCCCACATGGACAAGGCCGCCACGGCGGAGAGCGCCCGGCAGGTGGAGGCCGGCCCCGCGGCGCGCCACGGAGCGAAGCTCTTCCTCCCGCTGATCGTGGTCGCCGTGCTGATGATCGGCGAGCGTGTCTACCCGGAGTACATCCAGCTCGGACTGCCGCTCATATTCCTCATCGGCATGGGAGTGGCCCTGCTCACGGGCGAGAAGGTCTCCGTGCACAAGGTCTCCGCGGACGCGATGAAGGCGGCGCTTCCCATCCTCGGGATTCTGATGGGTGTCGGCATGTTCATTCAGGTCATGACACTTACCGGCGCGCGAGGCGAGGTGGTCATCCAGTCGCTCCAGCTTCCGCGCGGATGGACGGGGCTCTACCCGGTGATCGGGACAACGATGCCGCTGATGGGCTCGGTGTCCTCCTTCGGTGCGGCGTCGGTACTTGGCGTTCCGTTCGTGCTGGCGCTGCCGACGGGGCCGGAGGAAATCATCATGAATGCAGCGGCGCTTTCCTCGATCGTCGCGGTGGGCGACCTGATGCCGCCGACGGCACTTGCTGGAATCTTCGCCGCGCAGGTCGTCGGCGAAAAGAAATACATCCGCGTGCTGCGCTGGTGCATCATTCCGGGCATTATCGCGGTGGTGCAGGGCCTGCTGGCGATTCAGTTCGCGCCGGTACTCGCGCAGTACCTTGTCCGGATCGGAGGATGACCCGCCATGATTATGTGGATATACGTGCTCATTGTGGCATGGTTTCTCTATCTGACCGTGTACAACCTGTACAAGGAGGAGAAGCCCATCCACCAGGTGACCGCCGCGCTTGTGGTCATCCCACTTCTGCTGAGGCTGCTGGGGATCAAATGAGATGATGAAGGCTTTCCAGGATCGCAATATCCGCGCAAGCATTCTCCTCGGACTCGCCCTGCTGGTGGCGTTGGTGGCCACCCTCCGCTTCCGCTCACAGTGGGTGGAGGAGCCGCTCTACCCGTCCCCGCATCTGACCGAGGTGCGCATGCTGAGCGAATACCACCCCCCGCTGGAAGGGACGCCACTCGACACGGAACTCTATTTTTTCGATAGTGGTGTTCCCGGTGGCACCCTGCTGATTTGCGGGGGCAATCACCCGAACGAGCCGGCTGGCTACCTCGCTTCGGTGTTCTTTCTCGAAAATATACAAATGACCGAGGGCCGCGCCATCGTCATGCCCCGGATGAACAAGGGCGGCTTTCTGCACACGGAGAGCCAGGAAGCGCAACTGCAGCGCTTCCGTATTCCCACTCCGCACGGCGAGAGGGAGTTCCGTCATGGTTCCCGTGTCACGAGCCCGGTGCTGCAATGGCCGGACCCGACTGTCTATGTAAATCCGCGGGGCATTTTCTGGGATGAGATCGTGCAGGACCACCCCGAAATGACCGTGGGCAACCCCGGCCCCGGCCAGCAAACTCTTGCAGGAATTGATTCCCGCAATGTTAACCGCGTTTTCCCCGGGCACCCGAGGGGAACGATCACCGAGCAACTCGCCTACGCCATCGTGGAACTCATCCGCCAGGAGGAAGTGAATCTGGCCGTGGACTACCACGAAGCCGCCCCAGAATATCCGACCAACAACGTAATCGTGGCACACGAGCGCGCCGCTGACGTGGCGACCTGGGCGGAGCTGCTACTTGCAGGTGACAATATTGGAATTTCCACGGACACCTCCGCCATCAACCTGCGCGGCCTCACACACCGCGAATGGGGCGACGCCGACCCGGGTGTATTGCCGGTTCTACTGGAAGCACCCAACGTGGCACAGGGGCGCCTCAAGGGACGTACAACCGAGGAGCAGATCGTGGAGGGCCGCGACCTGGCCTACGAGCGCGTCCAGATGATCCAGACGCAGCTCAACGAGCGGCTGGCTGAACGGGCGCGCCGCCTTGAGGAGCGGGGCCGCACACCACGCGAACGCAGCCGGCGGATCCTCTACGTGCGTATCCCGGAAGGCGGCATTCATATAGACGTCCGCACGGCCCGGCACGTGCAGACGACCATGCGTCTCGTGGAATCCTACAACGACCAGATGGCCGGACCTCCCATCGGCGTTGCGAGTATCCCCCACTACGACGAGATTGTGGCAAACGGCACGGGGTATTACCTGCACGGACCGGAGGGAGAGCCCCCAGCCGGCTCCAACGGAGAGGAAAACTGAGCGCTTGCTGACCGTTGCGTCTTCAGTCTGGCTGGCCTGGATGGCTTGCGGCGCATGGCTCGAATACCGCAAGCGGCGCAACCTCGCCCACGTACGGCATCGCATCCTGGTCACCGGCATGCGCGGCAAGACAACGTTCGTCCGCCTGCTCCATGCGGGACTGGTGCAGCACGGCGTGCCGACGCTCTCCCGCATCAGTGGCGACGCCCCTCTCCTGCTCCTGCCCGACGGTAGGGAGCGTCCCTCACCGCGCAGGGGGCTCCCGAATATCGTGGAGCTGCAGCGCGTTCTGCTCGGTTCGGCGGTGAGGGGGGTGGAGGCCGTTGTTCTTGAAAACATGGCCATCCGCCCTGACCTGCAGCGCACGGTGGGGAAATATATATTCCGCCCCACGCTCCAGGTACTCGTGAGCGACGCGCCGGACCACCTTGATGTTTTTCCAGCCGGTGCCCGGGATCGTGCCGTGCTGCAGCTCGGGGCGCTGGACAAAGGAATCCCGCTCCTCATCACGCCGGGAGAGGAAAACGGGGAGCTGCGATCGCACGCCGTGGCCAGGGGTTTCGAGCTTGTCGAGCCGGAGGAGGGGCACTCCCCCACCGGGCTCTATCCCCACACGCGAAACCTTTTGGCCGGGGTCATGGCGGCGCTGCGGACCATGAACGCGGCAGGGCCGGAGAATCTCGAAACGGTGGCCCGCCGGGCGCGCGAAGACGAGCGAATTGATATCTATACAACCGGGGAGGGGTTCCGGCTGGCGGACCTGCTCTCGGTCAACGACCCGCTGTCCACGTCCACAATGCTGCGGCTTCTGGCGGAGCGGGCCGGTGTCACACCGCAGAAGGCGGGAGCCGTGTACTGCCATCGGCGTGACCGTGCCGCGCGCCTGCAGTCGTTCGTGAGCCTGCTGCGCCGTCATCCCGCCGTAATCGTGGGCGACCGGCCGCCCCTCACCGTGCTCAAAGCCTCCGGCGCCCGCTATCTGCGCCGCCTCGATCCCCGTGCCGTTCCGGGCGAAGGATTCGCCTTCGCCGCCGGAAACGCCGCTTACGCGGGGGCCCGGGTGCGCCAGGTATTCCGCTCCATGGGAGAGCACGCCCGATGGTGACGCTCTTCGTTCTCGGTATTCTTGCGGCGCTCCTGGTGGACGAACTGACCGGTTACTCCCCCGGCGGCATCATCGTTCCCGCGTTCCTGGTGCTGACCTTCCACGTCCCCGAACAGTTCCTCCTTACGATTGCCGTGGGGGTCGCCGCCTGCTGGATCGGAATGCTGGCGCAGTCCTACATGTTGCTGTATGGAAGGAGGAGGTTCGCCTTCCTCATCCTGACCGGACTGATCCTGAAGGTGGCGCTGGACAGCTGGCTGCCGCTGCTGGGTGTTTTTCCCTTCGGACTGGCGATCGTCGGGTACGTGATTCCGGGGGTGCTGGCGGACAACATCATGCGGCAGGGCCTCTGGCCGACGCTCGGCACCCTCCTGCTCGCCACGGCCCTGGCGCGGCTGCTCGCCATGGGGGTGCTGGGATGGTGACGCGGCGCATGCTTGCCCTTCCTGCGGTGTGGCTGTTGGCCGGCGCGGCCTGCGTCATGGTCTTCGCGCTGCGAGCGGGCGCGGACCCGGAAGCAGGGGACCCCATGCTGCGGCTCGCGTTGCACCGGCACGGGGAGGCGCAACAGGTCCTGTGGGAGACGCGCAAACGCCATCTTGAGCCTGCCGTGCTCCGCGACGTGGAGAGGCAGGACGCCGTTCGCTCCGGGATGATCGGCGTGGAGTGGAGCCCGCTCACCACAACCGCCGGAACACTCGACGCCAAGCGCGCCACCACCGCACCCGGCTGGGTGCCGCTCTTCCGCCGCTGGTACCGGGAGCTGGACCTCCAGCCCGGCGACCGTGTGGCGATCAGCTCCTCGGCGTCCTTTCCCGCGCTCTTCTACGCGGCGCGCCTTGCCGCGGAGAGCCTCGGCCTCGAGACGCAATCGGTCATCTCGCTGACCGCGTCGAATTACGGCGCCAACCTGCCCGGCTTTGATTACTGGGCCATGGAGGAGGCGTTGCGGCGCCGCGATGTCCTCCCACCGTCGGTTCTGGGCGTCACGCCGGGCGGTCACGGAGATGCGGGCCTGGACCTCGAGGCGGAGGCGCGCGAGGCGCTGCGCCTGAGGATTGAGGCCATCGCGGAGCGGCGGGACGGCCCGGCGGTAATCTGGCCCGGCAGCCTCGACGAGAGCCGGGAGTTCCGCAGGCGGCTCCTCCTCGAGCAGGCGCCTCCGGATGTCTATGTCTCCATCGGGGGCCACGTGACGGGATACGGCACCGGTGCCCGGGTGCTTTCGGTGCCGCGGGGCCTCGTCCGGCCGGACACCCTTTCCAGCGGGGCACTTCCGGAGAGTGTCCTCGGGGACGCATTGCGGCTTGGCATTCCCGTCCTAAATGTCCTCGATATTCGGGGAATCATGGCGGACGAGGGACTTGCACCCGGTAGCGAAGCGCCGCTGGAGCCACTCTCTCCCGCCCGGCGGGCCTTGGCCCTCGCCGGTGTCCTCTTCCTTGTTGTGGCGATCGTCCGTTTGGGCAGGCCGCAACCACCCCCAATCCCAGACGAGGAGAATGTCGCATGAGACGCCCTGTCAGCTCCCTCGCCACGATGGCCTGCGCGGCCCTGGTTGCCACGATGCTGGCTTTGCAGGCCGGTTGCGGACGGACCGCAACAACGTTCGGATGGGGGCCAGCCCCGGCGGACGATTCGCCAAGGGCCGCCATCGCTTCCGCACACCCGCTGGCCAGCGAGGCCGGCATCGAGATGATCCGGTCCGGCGGCAACGCCGTGGATGCCGCGCTGGCCGCTGCGTTCATGCTCTCCGTCGTCGAGCCCCATGCCGGGGGTCCCGGGGGGGGCGGATTCATCCTGTTCCACGACGCAGAGAGGGGCGTGCAGCGATTCCTGGACTATCGCGAACGGGCGCCCGCCGCCCTGACGCGCGAGCACCTCACCGAGGACGGGGAGCTGAGCGCGGCCGCCCTGCGCAGGGGCGGACTGGCCGTCGCCACGCCCGGAATGGTGCGCGGACTGCTCATGGTGCACGAGGAGGAAGGCCGGCTGCCGCTCTCGCGGGTGCTCCAGCCCGCCATCGAGGCGGCCGAGGAGGGGTTCCCGGTCTCCGCGCACCTGTCCCAGCTGTCCAGCGACCGGTTCGATATGCTGGTGGAGAACGAGGCCGCGGCGGAACTCTTCCTCGCGGACGGGATTTTCCCGCTCGAGGAAGGGCAGCTCATTGAGAACCCCGCCATCGCCCGGACCTTCCAGGACATCGCCGCGCGGGGCGCCACAGCCTTCTACACGGGAGCACGGGCCGAGCACTTGGTCCGCACGGTCGGCCAGGCTGGCGGGGTTCTCGAAATGGAGGACCTGGCGGAATACGAACCCACTTGGCGGACGCCCATCCGAGGCGAGTACCGGGGCCACGAGATCGTCACCATCGGTCCGCCCAGCGCCGGCGGAATCCAAGTGCTGCTGATGCTCTCGGTCCTGGAGGGCTACGACCTTTCGGGGCTCGATCCGAACGACCCGGCGGTCCTGGCGCTGCTCCTTGCCTCGGGCGAGGCCGCCCTCTCTCTCGCGCGCGAGTACGTCGGTGACCCGGACGCCATGGAGGTCTCCGTGTCCAGCCTCCTGTCGGAGGAGCGCGTGGAGGAGATCCGCTCCCGCGTGAATATCGAGCCGGCACGCACCGCCACGCCGCTGCCGAGGGATTTCTCCCCCGTGGCCTACGGGGATGATGGCAACACGACGCACCTGTCCGTCATAGACCCGGAGGGCAATGCCGTGGCCCTCACCCAAACGATCAATTACTTCTTCGGCTCGGGCGTGGCCTCCGGTGACATGGGGTTCATGCTGAACAACGAAATGGCGGACTTCGATGTGGTGGAAGGCTCGCCGAATTTCCCGGAGGCAGGCAGGATCCCGCGCTCGAGCATGACGCCTGTGCTCGTCTTCCACGAGGGCGAGCTGGTCGCCACGCTTGGCAGCCCGGGCGCCACGCGTATTCCGCTGGCGGTGGTGCGCATCCTCTCCGGGAAGCTCGACTTTGACCTGACGCTCGAGGAGGCCATTGACCTGCCGCGTGTCTTTGCCGACCCCGGCCCGGCGCAGATCAGCTTCGAGAGCCGCATTGACGAATCAGCCATCGAGGAGGCGCTCTCGCTCGTGGAAATGCAGGAGGAAGACTACAGCATCCGGGCGATGAGCGATTTTCACCACTACTTCGGTGGTGCCCATGCCTGCTGGATAGCGCTCAGGCCCGATGGCACGGCATTCCTTGAGGCCGCCGC
>SLOM01000292.1 GCA_007132505.1 Candidatus Sumerlaeota bacterium | reverse complement strand
TCAGATCCTGCTCTTACCTTACCACCGCGACTCAAGGTCCATCAGCAATTGCATTTCCTCGATGCTGACCTTCTCCCCGAAGTGCGTGAAGAGCAGCCACAGGCAGTAGTTGCCGTACTCCTCCATGTTGGCGAAAGGCTGCAGTGTATCACGCCTCTTCTGGACCACCTGCTGCACCGTGTGGCTTTGCGTGGCATCCGGGGCCCGATGGCAGAGAAGCTCCAGGAACTCCCGTATATCCAAGTGGAACGCTGTACCTGCTTTTGGCAGGACCGAATGTGAGTCGAAGCTGGAGGCCATGAAACGGTACTCCCGGATGGGGGAGGAGCCATGCACAGTCACCACCGGCTCGTTGGCGACGCTGCCGCAATTGATCATCCGGATGGCGCTCCATCGCAGTTTTTTCTCGAAATCGGCGGTGAACAGCTGGATGCCCTTGTCATGGAGCTCGCCGCGCAGAATCTCGTAATGCTCGTAGGGCCGCAGATGGCGCGGGACGCAGACGAACTGAAGCTTCTGGCCGCTCTCCCGCACCAGCGGGATGATCCCCGCCGCCTGCGTGAAGGTCAGCTCGTCGAGTATGAGGCCCTTCTGCTTGAGCAGCAGTTTCTTCGCGGCGGCTTCGGGAAGCCCGAGGAATTCGCCAGCCACGCGGGCCACGGCCCCGAGCCGGAAGCGCAGCCCTGTCGGAATGGTGAGGGCGAACTGGCCATCTCGGAGGCGGTCTCCACGTGCCTGGGGCGTCTCTCCGGCCGCCAGCGTGGCTCCGGGCCGGGCCGCGGCCTGCCGCGCAATCGGCGGTGTCGTCACGGGATGCGTGTCAATCGCCTCAGTCTCTCCGCCATCCCCATCGGCGGCCGCGCCCATTGTGGCGAGAAGGTCGCGTGCCTCCTGCACCCCCTCGCCTTTCGGTTCCGCCTCGAGGTATCGCTGAAGGTACCCGGCCGACTCCCGGAACTCTCCCAGCCGGTAGGTGGCTCTGCCGGCCCCGCGGAGGGCCTGGTTCAGCATCTTGTTCTCGGGTTGGTGCTCAATGAGGCGGCGATAGGCCTCGCAGGCAGGCCCAAGGTGACCGTTGTGTTCCAGCAGCCTGCCGATCTCGTACTGTACCGGATCCTTGAAGAGGAATTCCGGCTGTTCCTGCAGGATCGCCCAGTAGAGCTCCGCCACGGTCTCATGGTCGCGCACGAAGAGCGCCTGCTTGAGGTCCATCACCATACCGGCCATGCCAACGGGTACGTTTTGCTCGGAGTCCATCGGGGGCACTCTCTGTCCTTGCGATTTTGATGGCCTGATGAAGCGCGACGCGCCCGGGAGCTGTCAAGCCGGGCGCGGATTTTCATCCCGGGACGTCCCCGAAGCCACGGTCGCTTCTTTGAGCTGTTGTTTCCTGCCCCCGGCGGAAGGCCCTGTCAGCCCACAGCCCCAATCTGACAATATCCCCCTTTCCGCTGCGAGGCAGCGATGCTGGCTCCGCCCTTGCTGACCAAACAGAAGGACGCGCGGCACCCGCTTGCACCAAGAGCCTCGCGCGGGGTCCAGTATGACCCCCAACGACGGTTCCCCACCACCGTCGAGCCCGGCCACCCCTGAAAGGAGCGCCAGATGTCCCATTTCGCCCCGTTGCGTGCCATTGCCCGGTGGTTCGATTCCTCGATTCCTGCCACTGATCCGGACAATCCGGAGGAGGGGCAGAGGATTGACTGGTTTCGCACAATCCCGTTCTTCGGCCTGCACGTCATGTGCCTCGGCGTCATCTGGGTGGGATGGAGCTGGACTGCCGTGGCCGTTGCAGCGGCACTCTACTTCATCCGCATGTTCGCCATCACCGGCTTCTACCACCGGTACTTCTCGCACCGGACGTTCAAGACGAACCGCTTCTGGCAGTTCATCTTCGCCGCCATGGGCAGTTCCGCCGTGCAGCGGGGGCCGCTCTGGTGGGCTGCCCACCACCGGCACCACCACCGCCACTCCGACAAGGAGGACGACGCACACTCCCCCCACACGCACGGGCTGCTCTGGAGCCACATGCTCTGGTTCACGGCGGCGGACAACTACCACACGCGGCTCAACGAGGTGAAGGATTTGGCGAAGTACCCCGAGTTGCGCTGGCTCGACCGCTTCGACGTGGCCATGCCCGTCCTCCTGGCAACTACACTGTTCCTTCTCGGGGCCGGGTTGAACGCCCTCTGGCCGCAGCTCGGCACGAGCGGCATGCAGATGCTCATCTGGGGTTTCTTCATCTCCACGGTGGTCCTCTTTCACGGAACCTGCACGATCAACTCGCTCTCCCACATGATGGGCCGCACCCGCTACAAGACAGGCGATCACAGCCGGAACAGCTTCATCCTGTCGCTCGTGACGCTGGGCGAGGGGTGGCACAACAACCACCACTACTACCCGGCCACCGTCCGGCAGGGCTTCTTCTGGTGGGAGATTGACATCACGTATTACCTTCTGAAGGTCATGTCATGGATCGGCATCGTCTGGGACCTTCGGCCCGTTCCGGAGCACGTCCGGTCAAATCCCAAGGCATTTGTGAGGGCATCATGAGCACTCCCGCGGAAGTGGAACAATTCAAGCGCATCTTCAACGAGCTGGATGCGGATCACCTGCACCTGGTTGGAGAGCTCTACGCGGACAAGGTCGAATTCCGCGACCCAATCCACGCGGTGGACGGTGTTGGCAACCTGCGGACGTACTTTGCCAACCTGTACGACGGCGTGAAGAGCTGCCAGTTCACCTTCGAATCCGAGCTGGCGGGCGAGGGCGAGGCAATGCTCTCCTGGACCATGCACATGGAGCACGGCCGGTTCCGCAAGGGCGAGACCGTCCACGTCCCCGGCATGTCGCACATCCGCTACGCCGATGGAAAGGTCACCTACCACCGTGACTATTTCGACATGGGCCGGCTGATCTACGAGCGGGTGCCGCTGCTTGGCGCCGTCGTCAGGAAGATCAAGAGCCGGCTCTAGGCCGCCACCCAACCGGGACGATTCGATGACGCTCCAGAGCTGTCTATACGAAGGCACCGTCCGCCACCGGAGATATTCCCCGGTGGAGAATGCCTTTTCGTACAGCCTGTTCATGTGCTACCTGGACCTTGCGGAGCTGCCCGAACTCTTCCGCGGCCGCTGGCTCTGGTCGGCGGAGCGCCCAGCCCTCGCCTGGCTGCGGCGGAAGGACCACCTCGGTGATCCGGCCCGTCCGCTCGATGAGGAAGTCCGCGGCCTCGTGGCCGAGAGGACCGGCCGCCGCCCCACCGGACCGATACGCCTGATTACACACCTCCGGCATTTCGGATACTGCTTCAATCCCGTCAGCTTCTACTACTGCTTCGACGAGGCGGATGAGCGGGTCGAAACCATCGTGGCGGAGGTCAGCAACACCCCCTGGGGCGAGATGCATTGCTATGTCCTGGGGGAGGACCTCAACCAGGCGCGCGGTGCCGGACGGAAGCGTTACCGCCTCAGAAAGGACTTCCACGTCTCCCCTTTCATGGACATGGACGTGGACTACGACTGGCGGTTCACCACTCCTGGCGACCTCCTGACTGTTCACATGGAGAACCTGAAGAAGGGCCGCGTGTTCTTCGATGCGACAATGACTCTGCGGCGCGTTGAGATAACCGGCCCGGCCCTTGCCTCCGCCTTGGTCCGGTTCCCGTTCATGACCGGGAAAGTCATCACTCTTATCCACTGGCAGGCCCTCAAGCTATGGCTGAAACGATGTCCCTTTCATCCGCATCCTCGTCATCTCTCGCCGGACGGCGCTCCTCCTCGCTGAGCCATACACCGCGCATCCTCCTGAACGCGCTGGCGGTGAACGTGGGTTGGTTTGCGTGCGTGCTTGGTGCGGCGGGCGGCGTGCCGTGGGTTGGCCCGGCCGTCGTAGCCGGCCTCGTCGCGATTCACGGCCTGATCAACCGTCCGGACGCAGGGGAGTGGAAACTCCTGGGCACCATGGCATTTCTCGGGTTCGGCGTGGATTCGGCGCTCGGAGCAGCCGGCGTATTCCAGTACTCGAGCGGCCTTGCCGGTACGGGCTGGCTGGCGCCGCTGTGGCTCATTGCCCTGTGGGTCAACCTCGGCACGGCGGTGAACCACTGCCTTGGCTGGCTCGCCGGGAAGCCATGGCTCGCAGCCAACCTTGGCGCTCTGGGCGGTGCTGGGGCCTACGTGGGTGGCTCGCGGCTCGGAGCCATGGAGCTTGGCTACTCACTCCCGGCCGCCTTGCTCGTGCTGGCAGCCGTCTGGGCGGTTGTCTTCCCAGCCATCTACCGGCTGAATGCCAGGCTGCACGGCTGACGGCAATCGCCGCGACAGGTCCTGTTTCCCTCGCCACCTCATCCACAGGCATGCTTGGTTTTCCGTACCCCTCAGGAGGGTACGGTTATGGGAAAGATCGGCATGGTCATCAGCGGAGGGCAAACCGGTGTGGACCGGGCCGCCCTGGACGCAGCGATGGAGCTGGACCTTCCCGCGGGCGGCTGGTGCCCCAGGGGCAGGCTCGCGGAGGATGGAACGATCCCCGCCCGCTACCCGCTCCGGGAGGCTCACTCGCCGGACTATGATCTCAGGACGCGATGGAATGTCCGCGACTCCCACGGCACGCTGATTCTCTGCCGGGGCGAACCGGTGGGGGGAACGCTGTTCACCGCCCAGATCGCCAGATCCCTGGAGCGCCCCACGCTCATCCTCAATCCGGGGAACGAGCGCGAAGCGGAGAGATTCGCCGCGTGGTTCTCCACACTCCCCCTCGAGCCGGTGCTCAACGTGGCCGGTCCGCGCGAAAGCACCGAGCCGGGCATCGGCGCCACGGCCCACGAATTTCTAAAGCGGGTCTTCTCGCGGTGCGTCTAGTCAGCCGCGCATGATCAGCGTCCAGGCAAGCCACGCCACGACCAGGACCGGCAGATACCGTCCCGCAAGGTAGATGCGCCATTCCCACCAGGCGCTCTTTGTGCCGAGGGCCTTGCGCAGCCGCTCCGGAGGCACGAACCAGCAGAGCAGGCCCGCCCCCAGCACCCCGGACACGATTACCACGTTCGTGCCGCCAAACTGGTCCATGAAGTCCAGGAACGGCATGCCCATGGCCGTGAGCTCGACCGGAGAGAAGCTGAGTGCGGAAGGAATCCCCAGCAGGCCGATGACCCCACAGGTAAGCAGCACGGCCGGCTTGTTGCGCAGATTGAACTCCTCCGCCACCGCCGCGATGACCACCTTCAGGCCTGCCAGGCACGAGCTGAATGCCGCCGCAAAGAAGAGCGTGAAGAAGAGAATCCCCATCAGTCCGCCCCGGTCCATCTGCTCGAACACGGCCGGGAGCGTGGAGAACGCGAGCTGGCTTCCCTCGCCCGGGTCCATGCCGAAGGTGAACACGAAGGGGAAGATCATCCAGCCGGCCAGCAGCGCGATACACGTCTCCGTGATCGCCACCACGAGACAGGCGCGCGGCACATGGGTCTTCTTCGGGATGTAGCTTCCGTAGGTCACCAGGTACCCCTGTCCAATGGCCAGCGTATAGAAGGCCTGCCCGAAGGCGAATATCCAGAGCCGCGTGTCCGCCAGCCGGGAGAAGTCCGCCCGCAGAAGGAAATCCTTTGCCTGTGCCCAGCCCTCCATGCGGCTCGCGCTGAACACGAGCGTGATGATCACCAGCAGCAGCACCGGCATGAGGAGCTTCGAGAGGTTCTCGATGGCCCGCACGCCACGGATGAGCACGGCGCAGGCAACCGCCGTCACGATGAAGAAGAACCAGAGCGAGTTGTACCCGCCGGTGAATTCGTCGAAATCGCGCATCGAACCCCGCCAGGCGTCCAGCGCGTACCCGAGCGTCCATCCCGTGATGACAAGGTAGTAGCTCGTGATCGCCGTCGTGAGCAGCACCACGACCCACCCGTACACGGTGCCGAAACGGTTAACCTGCCGGAAGGTGTGGACCGCGCTGCCGTGGGCGAGCCGGCCGGCGCTCACCTCCAGCATCATGATCGGCAGCACCACCACCACGAGCGAGAACAGGTACGCGATGATGAACGCCGCGCCGCCATTCTCTCCCACCATGTAGGGGAAGCGCCAGAGGTTGCCAAGGCCGACAGCCGCCGCGGCCATGGAGAAGACGAAGGCAGGTTCGGAGGACCACTGGGCACGGTCCCGCCGCTCGAGGGCACCTGGTCTGGCCATTCGTTCCTCCTTCTGGGGAAAGTGGATCGAACTGTCCGCCGCTCCTGCCGCTGGCTGAGGGTACCCTAGGACGGGCTGGGCTGTCCGTCCACAGCGAAATCACCTGTGCGGGCGGAAACTCGCGGGACGCCCGCGTTCTTCCCCTTCGACCAGCCAGCCGCAAGGCGCGGAGGGCCATGGCCCCGGCCTGGATGTGCGATGGCTGTGGATTACTGTGGCACCTTACGGAGCCGGTGTCATTGGTACTCCGGAGAGAAGCACCGGACTGCCCCTGAATGAACACCTAAAGAAGAACGGAAGCGCCCTGTCAGATTTCCCCTCGGGCCGCCGCCCGCCCCCACGTTCTAGCTGGTGGTGGGGGAGGGCGATGTGTCACCGGGTGCGTCCGGGCGGCGATCCACCCGCTCATCCTGTGTTGGCGCTTCCGCGGAGCGGTAGGCGGGTTCGTTGGGTGCCTCCGCCGCGGGAGCGTCGCTGGCCGGGAGGATGCGCTCTTTCAGTTCTTCCGTCCGGGCGCGAAGCACCTCGCCCGCCTGGAGCGAGAGGCTCAGCAGGCTCGGGATGAATGTCAGCGTGAAGATCGTCGAGCAGAACAGCCCGAACAGGATTACGATGCCCAGACCGCGGTAGAGTTCCGCTCCGGCCCCGGGGACCAGCACGAGCGGCGAGAGGGCCCCCACCGTCGTCAGCGTGGACATCATGATCGGGCGGATGCGGATGCGGACGCTCTCCAATACCGCGTCGAGTACCGGCATCCCGTCCTCGCGGATGAGCTGCAACGTCCGGTTCACGATCAGGATCGGGTTGTTCACCACCGTACCCACAAGGATCACGAAGCCGAGCATGGTCAGTACGTCCAGGGCCTGAAATTCAAAGCCGACGCCGATGGTGTTCAGGAACGGAGCTGCTGCGTTCATGATCCACAGCCCCAGCACGCCGCCCACGATGCCCAGCGGCAGGCTCATCATGATCACCAGCGGGTAGCCCCAGTGCGCAAAGAGCGCCACCATCAGCAGGTAGGTGACGATGATTGCGATGAACAGATTGAAGGTCAGTGCGTCGCGGGTGTCGGCCAGCTTGTCCGTGGCGCCGGAGAGCTGCATGCTGACACCGGGAGGGACCATGCCCCGCTCCTGCATTCCGCCGATGATTTCGTTCTGGAGCCGGTCGGCCGCCACTTCCAATGGCAGGCTCCGCGGCGGAACCACGGTGAGCGTCACGGCACGCTGGTTGTTCACCCGGCGGATGGTCTCCGTGTCCACCGTCTCCACGAGTGAGGCGACGCTTGAGAGCGGGACGACCCCGCCGCCGCGTGTCCGGAGCTTCAGGTTCTGCAGGTCGTCGAGATTTCGAATGGTGCCCTCGGTGCTGTAGAGGAACATGTCCACCCGGTCATCGAGCTGGTAGAACTCGTCCAGGTAGGCGCCGTCCGTCATGGACCATATTGTATAGCCAAGATCCTGTGAGGAGACGCCCAGTTCCGCTGCGCGCACGAAGTCAGGCCGGATCTCCACCAGAGGCTGCCCGAGCACAAGTCCGGGATCCGGGCGCACCGATTCGGAAATGCCGGACTGCATGATCTGGCCAAACGCCATGCCTGCCACGCGGTATATCTCCTCCAGGTCGCGCCCGGTGATGTCCACCTGAATGGCGCGGCTCCCACCGTCCTCCGTCGGGAAGATGGACGGGCGCGTGGTGAAGGCAATCATGCCGGGGACCTGGTTGAGGCGGTTGTTCAGGACCTGCTTCAGGTCGTCCGAGTCGTTGGGATCCGTGGCCACCGCGAGGGAAATCTGGAAGCTGGTGGTCGCCACGAACAGGAAGTAATCCAGCGCCGGGACGTCGGCCTCTCCCTTGTGAAAGAGAGCCGGGTCCGCGCCGATATGGGGGACGAATTGATCCTCCAGTTGCCGGCCGATCTCGCTCATCTCGTCCAGGTTGTAGCCCGGTGGCGGAATCATGAAGGCAAACAGGATGTTGCGGTTGCCGTCCGGCAGATAGTCGGTCTGTGGCGCCAGATAGAAAGCCGTCCCCAGCGACACTCCAGTCAGCGCGAGCACCAGCACCACGCGCCTCAACACGCCGGCCATCAGCCATTTCACGAAGAACAGCACCGCCTCCTTGAACTGGGAGGCCAGCCACACAAGCCCGAACAGGTCCTTCATCCGCCGGCCCATCCACGTGGTGGGCTGTTCGTGCGCATAGCGCATGAAGCGGTAGCATGCCGTCGGGATCACCGTAATAGCGGTGAAGAGCGCCAGGATGATGGCGCTGGATATCGCAATGCCGATGTCGGCGAAGAGCTGCCCTGCCTCCTCCTGGACGAACACGATCGGAAGGAACACGATCACCGTCGTCAGCGTGGACGCCAGAATGGCACCCCACACCTGCCGCGTGCCGTCCAGCGCGGCGTTGAACATCTTCTTCCCCATGTGCATGTGCCGGTCTATATTCTCCAGCACCACGATGGAAGCGTCCACAGTCATGCCGATGGCAAAGGCGATACCCGCGAGGGAAATAACGTTCACCGTCCGCCCTGTGAGCGTCAGCCCCAGGAACGAGGAGACGATACAGATCGGAATCGCCAGCGCGCCGATGATAGTCGCCGGGAAGGAGCGCAGGAACAGCAGCAGCACCATGGAGGCGAAGAAACCACCCACCAGCAGGTTCTGGATCACCAGGCGTACTGCGTCCCGGATATATACGGTGTCGTCGGTGACCTGCTCCAGCCGGAGGCCGTTTTCCTGCAGGATTCCCTCGTTCAGCTCGGCGACGGTTGCCTTCACTGCGTCCATGACTTCCAGGATGTTCGTTCCCGCGCGCCGGCGCACGTTGATACCGATACCGGGCTCGCCCGAGGCCCGCACCACGGCGCGGAACTGCTCAAGCCCCGACTCCGCATGGCCAACGTCGCGGAGGAAAACAGGGTTCCCGTCGCGATGGGCAATGATCGTGTCCTCCACGGCCTGCAGCGAATCGAACCGCCCCACCGTGCGGATCAGGTACCGGCGCTTTCCTTCGTTGAAATCGCCGCCGGAGGTGTCCCGGTTGCGCGAGCGGATGGCCTGGCGCAGCTCCCCGATCGTAATGTCACGTTCGGCCAGCTTCGCCGGGTCCACGTAGATGTTCACTGTATCCCTGGCGCCGCCGAGCACCTCGCTCTGCGAGACGCCGGGGGTGCGCTCGAGAGCCGTCTTGATGTTGTCCTCCGCGAACCGCTGCATGCCGGTGACGTTCAGGTCTTCCGGTGCGTCCTTGCGCTTGCCGAGGGAGAACCAGGCAATCGGCTGATCCGAACCGGAGGTGGTCAGGATGCGCGGCTGGTCAACGTTCTCCGGATAGGAGGGCACCTGGGAGAGCGCGTTCTGCGTCTGTACAAGAATCTCCTCGAACGGCGTCCCGAGGCGGAAATCCAGCACCACCTGCGCAAAGCCGGTGCTCGACGAGGAGGTCAGCTTCTCAAGGTTCGGGATCGAGCGCAGGAAACGCTCCTGCTCGCGGACGATCTCCCGCTCCACGTCCTGAGGCGTCGCCCCCGGCCACATCGTCATGACCGTGATGGACGTCTGCGTAAGGTCCGGGCTCATCTGCACCGGCACCCGCAGGAAGGACACGAAGCCGAAAATCGCGACGATCATCACGACAACGGCGACACCGACCGGATTGCGCAGCGCGAATTGAATCAATTGAGGGCCCCCTTACCGCGCTGAGTTCGCCGGAGTGCCGTTGGCCGGTCCGGCCATCTCGCCCGAAGGCCGGCCCTCCGGCTGCGGGCCGTTGATAACCATGACCGTCTGCCCGGGCCGGAGCAGCTCGTTCCCGCGAACGACGATCTTGTCGCCCGGCTGGAGGTCGCCCTCCACAATCTCGAATTTCCCAAGGTACGTCCGCCCGACGGTGATTTCGACGGGCTGTGCTGTCATGCCGTTCTCGCCCTCGCGCACCGCCCAGACACTGCGGGACCGGTCAGGCGCCATCACCACCGCGTCGCGCGGCACGAGGATCACTTCCTCCTCGTCCTGCTCCTCGCCGTCGAGGGCACGCAGGCCAAACGTGGCCCTGCCGAGCATCCCCGGCGCCAGCCGAAGGCCCGGATTTGGAAGGTCCACCTTCACGGGAAAGGTGCGGGATGCGTCGTCCCCCAGGGGCACCCGCGCCGCGATCGGACCACTAAACCGCTGCCCTGCGAGAGCGTCCACGCTCACGGAAACCTCATCGCCCGGATGCACCCGGTGAAAGTACCGCTCGGGAAGCCTCGCCTCGATGCGCAATGTTTCCAGCGCCGCCATCGCGAACGCCATCTCTCCTTCACGTGCCCAGTCCCCCACGTCAATGGCCCGGCTGCCGATGACGCCACTGAAGGGCGCCCGGATGGTGTGGAGCTCCAGATCATCGCGCAGGCGCTCCAGGCGTGCTTCGGCTGACTGTACCTCAGCCCGTGCGCGGGCGATCTCCTCGGAGCGGGGTCCAGCCTTAAGCCGCGCGAGGACCGCCTCCAGTCTGGCAAGCTCGGCCCGGGCACGACGCGCTTCCGCGGCGGCACGGTCGAACTCGGACTGGGAGACTGCCTCGCGTTCCAGCAGGCTCTTCTGACGTGTCTCCTCAATCTCGGCCAGGTCCACGCGGGCGGCGGCATCCTCCACGTCGGCGCGGGCGGCGGCGATGTCCTCCGGACGGAAGCCAGCCTCCAGCTCCTCCAGCTGCGCCCGGCGCACCGCAAGGGTTGCCTCCGCCTCACGGAGGGAGAAACGTGCCGGCTCCATTCGCAGGACCGCGAGCGGCTGGCCCTCCTCAACCAGGTCGCCAGCCTCCACCAGGAGTTCTGTCACCACCGCATTTACCTGCGAAGGGACGCGGGAAAAACGAAGTGGCCGGATCGTACCGGTGAGGGTAAGTTCCTCAAGGATTTGCCCGGTTTCGACTTCGGCTGTCTCCACGAGCGCCGGAGGGCCCTGTGGTTGGGCCGGGGCGGCGATTGGCAGCAGCGCCAGCACGGCGGCAGTCCAAGCAAATCTTTGCAGTCTCGTTGTCATTAGGGTATCCCGTCGTTGAGATTCTCAATTTGCGCAGTCTCTGGGACACGCGCGGTCACGCGATTGGCCAGCAGGGGGAGAGCAAGAGCTGGTCCCGGTTTGCAGAGGGGCGATTCCTCAGGATATAGACGGCCTGTGGGTCATCAGTAATGGCCTTTATTGGCCGGGTTGTGCAAACCTTTGTCCCCACCGCCAGAATCAACCAAATGGCCCGGCCAGTATGCAGTTGACCACCTTTTCCCATCCCCGCCATCCTCTCGTGAAATGATGTCGCACCACTCAGCGCCGGACGCCATCCCAGCATCCTGCGGCGGCCACCCGGAAGAGGATTCCCCAAATGATCCAGTGCCCGGTTTGCAAGTACGAAAACCCGGACGACGCGACCGTATGCCTCAACTGTGGCGCCCGCATCGAAACCGGAAGGCTCAGCCAGCCAATTGACGACATAAGCGAGGATCAGACGCTCCTCATGTCCGGCCCGCCTCCGGGCCAGGAAGGCAGGCCAACCAATCCCCCGCCACCCAATCGGCGGGGCCAGAGCCAGCAGCAGACAGGGGCCGGCACCGGCGGAGTTCCGCCCGGCGGTCACCCCGGCGGAGTGGGACCCGGATTGCCCCCGCTTGGCACCGGCCCCGTCGAACCGCCGGACAACATAAACACCTACCTGGTCATCTCGATTGTCCTTCTGGTGCTGACTCTCGTCCTGACGTTTTTGGCCTGGTGCTGCTTCCCCATCATGATTGGCCCCCTGCTCGGACTGATCTTCAGCATCCTGGCCATGACCTCCGCCAACCGGGGCGATTACGCTGGGGCGCACTCGCAGATCAAGATCGCCAAGGTGGCGCTGATCGTGACCGCGATCGTCTTCGGCGTGAGCGTGCTCTTTGTTGGGCTGGTGATCCTGGTCTTCGGTGCAGCCATGCTGGGCGGTGGAATGATGCAGTGACCCCATAAGTGGTCCGGGAGGAATGATGGCCTGCTCTGCTGCTGGTTGCAGGAAATCGCGAGACGCAAGGGCAGCCCCTCGTGAGTCCGGGGGTGAGCCGGCATGAACGGATCGCCCCTCGCCACCCTCCTTGTCTCCATCTTCGTGATGGTGTTCTGCTGCCAGCCGGTTGGAGTCGTCTCCACAGTGTTCGCCGCCATGGCCATGGGAGCGGAAAACGCCGGAGACATCACGCTGGCAAATCGGCACCTCAGCACGGCTCACACCCTTAATGTGATTGCCGTCGTCCTTGGGATCATTTTCCTGACGTGTCTATTCTTTGGGATGGCGGTGTAATGATGTGAAACGGGCGGAGTAGCCGATCGGTTCCTTGTCTGACTCCCCGGGCGCCGTCGTGACCCGACCTTATCTCACCGGGAGGGCTTTATGACATCGGACTTTCAGGAGGTCCAGGGTACGGAGGAGAGGGAAGCCGTCAAAGGCTCCCCGATTCACACTCTCATCATATCCATCATCATGATGTCTTGCCTTTGTCAGCCAGCCGGGGTCGTCTCGACCGTATTCGCAGCGCTGGCCATCGCCTCAAGGAGATCAGGCGACGCTGAGAGCATGCGCATGCACCTCAGAGTCGCCCAGATGACCAACATCGTCGGGCTCATACTTGGCGTCATCCTCATGGGCTTCATCGTTTTTCTAACGTATCTCGAGGCGGGTTGGTAGAGGATGCCGGCATGCAGGGTTCGCCCGTCGGGACGCTCGTGATCTCCATCCTGGCAACGTGCTGTTGCTGCCCGCCGCTCGGGTTCGTGGCCATGGTTTTTTCGACGCTGGCGCTGGGGGCGCATGTCGATAAGGATTACGTTACTGCACAAGAGCGCCTGGACATCGCCCGCAGACTGAACCTGATCGCCGTCTTCCTCGGGCTGTTCTTCCTCGTCGTCTACCTTCTGGCCCTGCCGTTCAGATGGTAGGGACACCTTCTCCTTCGCCGGCCGCTTCAAAATTTGGTCCTTTTCGCGTTGCGGCGCGTTCCGTTCTTGCCCGCCGGGGCCCCTGCCCATGAAGCTCCCACCAAGTGAATCCATCCCGGAGTCCCTGCCGCCATGCCGCCTCCAAATCCTCCGCCACTGCCCAACGGGCCGCGCATCGCTCTCTACCCCGGGTCATTCGACTGCCTGACGTACGGACACCTGGACCTGATCGAGCGCGGGTGCCTGCTGTTCGACAAACTCGTGGTCGGCGTGGCGCATAACCCCAAGAAGCGCAGCCTCTTCACCCCCGAGGAACGCGTCGAACTGCTGCGGACCTGCACGCGGGAGTGGAAGAACGTGGACGCCATGCGGCTGGAGGGCCTGACCGTCGAGACGGCCGCCGGCATCGGCGCCCAGTTCATCATGCGTGGCCTGCGGGCCGTCAGCGACTTCGAATTCGAGTTCCAGCTCGCCATCATGAACTATCAGCTCAACCCGCGCGTGGAGACCATCTTCCTCGCGCCGGCGCCCGAGCACATCTTCCTCAGCTCCTCCACGGTGAAGGAGGTGTGGTCGCTCGGCGGTGACGTCTCCCGCTTCGTCCCGCCGGAGGTGCTGGAAGCCATGAACTCCAAGCGGAGGCCAGGTGGGGGATGAGGCTTGCCGGGCCGGGGCGTCGGCGGGCAAAGTCTTCGCTCCTGCGGGTGGATGGGCCTGCCTTGGCCCGGATGATCAACCCGCCGCAATGACCGAAGGAGTGCCGAATGGCCGATCACCCCACGAAATCCCCCGTCCTGCCCGACCGTAACGCGGGGCAGACACCCGAGCAGCTCGCGAGCCGCGGCCGGCGCCTGCCGGAGTGGATTCGAGCCAGAGCGCCCGGCGGCGCAGGCTATACGAAGGTCAAGGGGCTCGTGGACGGGCAACGCCTCCACACCGTCTGCCAGGAGGCCCACTGCCCCAATTTGGGCGAGTGCTGGAGCCGCGGCACCGCCACCTTCATGACCCTTGGGGACATCTGCACGCGGGCATGCTCGTTCTGTGCCGTGAAGACCGGCCGGCCGACGGAGCTGGACCTGGACGAGCCGCGCCGCGTCGCCGAGTCCGTCAAGATCATGGGTCTGCGCCACGCCGTCATCACGAGCGTCAACCGTGACGAGCTCCTGGACGGTGGCGCCTCGATCTTTGCCGAGACAGTCCGCCAGATTCGCCTCCAGGCGCCCGGCTGCGGCATCGAACTGCTCATCCCCGACATGATGGGCCAGCGCGAGGCGCTCGAGGCCATCTTCGAGGAGCGGCCCGACATCCTGAACCACAACCTGGAGACCGTGCCCCGCCTTTATCGCGGCGTGCGCCCCTCCGCGTCCTACGGGCGGTCGCTCAACGTGCTGGCCTGGGCCAAGGAAGCGGGTCTTACGACCAAGAGCGGCCTCATGGTCGGCCTCGGCGAGGAACTGGAAGAGGTCCTCGAAGTCATGCGCGACCTGCGGGCCGTCGAATGCGACATCGTCACCATTGGCCAGTACCTGCGGCCCTCCCCACGGCACCACGAGGTCGTCCGCTTCGTCCACCCGGACGAGTTCCGCATGCTCCGGCAGGAGGGCATGGCGATGGGGTTCCGGCACGTCGAGTCCGGCCCGCTGGTGCGCAGTTCCTACCACGCGGACGAGCAGTCCGCCAGCGCCATGGCCCGTGGCAGCGGCAAGCCATGACTTCAATGCGGAGTCATGGTGGGCACGGGCGAACGCGCCCGAGCCCGGCACAACCCGGTTGGATGGGGCGGGCCGCCTACCCGCCTCCTTCGTGATGAGTCCTCCATCAGCTGGCCGACGATGACCTCCTTCTCCCGTATAGACAGGGATCAGCTCCGGACAGACTGCCGTTTCTATACGGGGTACAAGCCGTGTCACAAGAACGACGGCTGCCCCGGCTGCGACGCCTACCAGCCGCGTGGCGGACAGCTCCTCATCATTAAGCTTGGTGCCATGGGGGATGTGCTCCGGACCAAGGCCATCCTTCCGGCGCTCAAGTCAGCACACCCGGTATCCTGGGTCGTCTGGCTCACCACGCCGGGAAGCGAGGTCCTCGCCCGCGACCCGCTGGTGGACGAAATACGCACGCTCGACACCGAGGGCGTTCTGGCGCTGCAGGGCAGGCGCTTCACAAAGCTCTTCTGCCTGGACAAGGACCCGCACGCCATGCGTCTGGCCGCCGAGCTGGACGGGGAGCATCGCTTCGGCTTCGCCCCCACACCCTACAACACAGTCACCGTCTGGAACGACGGCGCGATGGAGGCCCTCCGGCTCGGACTCTCCGACGAACTCAAGTTCCGCCAGAACAGGAAGCCCATGCAGCAGATCGTGGCGGAAGCCTGCGAGCTGCCCTGGACCGGCGACAGATATGGCCTGCACATCGGCACGGAGGCGCGCCGCCAGGCCGCCGCTGTGTGGGATTCGCTCGGGCTCCCGCAGGACCGGCAGATCATCGGCCTCAACACGGGCTGCGGCCCCGTCTTCGCCACGAAGGGCTGGCACCCGGACAGGATGGAG
>SLOM01000162.1 GCA_007132505.1 Candidatus Sumerlaeota bacterium | reverse complement strand
GGTTGGATAGGATTTGCGCGCCATGATTGGTCAGCACCGGAAGGAGGGTCAGAAACAGCAAGGCGCGAGGAAATCATGGGGATTTTTACCGCATCAAGGACTTCTTGGATGGTCTCTCAGGAAAGACCCTTGCTCGAGATGCCGTTGGAAGAAGTCATTGAGGCTATAAACGAGCACGAAGGTGATCAGCTTGCCCTGCTGGTCCTGGAAGTGACAAAGGATGAGGTTCTGAGGGAGGCCGTCCGGGGTAAGTCAGCGGATGAAGCGCTGGAGTTTTGGAGGCGGTCCGGGCGTGGAATGCCGAGTGACTTGGCATTCCACTCACAAAGGGGCCGCTCCATTGGCGACTCTTTCGGTTCGGCACAAGCGGACACTTCGCGCGAGCACTTCAAGAACTTCGAGATTTCGGACCTCTCGTTCAAGGACGGTTCCGTGCAGTTTCGGCTCTTCAACAAGAACGATTTCACGGTCAGGAGGGCCGGCTTTGAGTACGAGTACGTTGGGGTGGAGCGCGATGTCCCTTGGTTTGAAGGCACAGGTGGCACGACCTTTTCCGGTGGCCTTGGCCCGGGAGAATCAAAGGAAGTGCGGTTTCGCATATCCGCCCTGAGTCTTCTCGCTGCTGGAATCGACGTGAAGCCGGATTCGATATTCCGAATTGGAATCACAAGCTTTACCGATGCCGATTCGGCGATAAGGTTGAGAGACGACGAAGGTTTTGACTTGGAGCATGCAACGGGAACTCGCGATGAAATTCGGCAGCTATTCGCAGGCATAGAGGTTGGAGATCCGGAGTTCGAGCTTAGACCACACTGGTTCTCCGAGCGGCTTTGCATCAATTTCCACGTTACGAACAAGAACAAGTTCCCCCTCAAATCTGTGCAGATCGAGTGTGTCTACAAACCAGATGACGACCAAGCGACTCCATGGCAAGGAAGTGAGAATATCCGGTTTCGCCATGGTCTTGAGCCGCAGGCCAGCGAACGTATAGAATTCAGAACGCCATTCGAAGAGTTCAAGGCTCCCCGGACGGTACGTCTTCGAATAGTCTCATTTGTAGACGCTCAGGGGAATACTTATCGTGCAGAAGAGGTTGGGTTTGATGGGGAGGTGGAGTTTCCAGGGTCTGTTTGAGGTTGCACCACCACGAGGTACGAGATCCGCGGATGGCCATGCGGCCCGTGCCCGCAAGGACCTGGAGCACCTGTATGCGGCCGATCCCGGCTACAGGGACGTGAGGAAGCGGCTTGGGCTCTGACGGGCAGGGTGTACAGGGTGATGGAGGGACTGGCTGCGTCTATACGATCCAGGGGACGGGCGCGCGGCAGGACGGGCACTCTTCGCCGGAGGCACTTTCCGCTGTGGTGACAAGGATGCCGGTGAGGCCGCGCCGGATGATTGTCTTACCGCATTTTGCGCAGCGCGTGTTCGCGTGCGCGGTATCCTCATGGTGTATATAGACCGCGCCGGGCCAGAGGTGTCGTGCCTCGGCGTGGAATGACTCCATCTCGCGGAGTTCCGTTGCCGTGTCCTGACGCTCCCTCGCCCAGATGAAGCCGGGCTCGTAGGGTAGCAGCACGAGCGGAGCGGGGTTGCCGCCGTCCCGGGCCTCGCAGAGCGCGGCGAGCCGCTCGATCCCGCCGAATTGTTCCTCCAGTCCGGGCAGACACAGCCACGTCACCTCCGCGTGGACTCCGGCGGCGCGGGCAGTCTCGACGTTGGTAAGGAGCGTGGAGCGGTCGCCACCGAGGGTACTCTGCAGGAAACGCTCGTCGAGGCTCTTCACTCCGAAGGTCACCGCATCCGTGAGAGTGAGGATCTCGCGGAACGGTTCATGGGACCACATCCCGCCAGTGGCAAGGTGCGTGTCGAGGCCGGACTCGTGCGCGGCTGCAAAGACGTTTGCCACAAACTCGTGGAGCGGCGCCGGTTCGCTTATCCCGAAGGATATTCCGGCGCACCCCTCCCGGCTTGCGAGGGCAACGGCGTCCTCAGCCGAGAGTGGCCTCGCCCTGACGGCGCCGGTCTGGCTGTACTTGTAGGTGTTGCAGAAGGGGCAGCGCATCGTGCAGCCGCGTCCAGCCAGGAGAAGCCACTTCATGCGGGGCTTGTAATGATAGAGTGGCAGGGTGTCGCTGGGGACCGGCTCCGCGTGGGTCACCTTGCCGTATAGCTCGAGGCGGAGCGTGCCGTTGCGGTTGACACGCACACCGCACATTCCCGGCTGCGAGGGGTGGATGGTGCATTCGTGGGGGCAGAGCTGGCAGGACACGGAGTCCCAGCTGCCTGGGACGGCGAATCTGGCGGGGGAGGGTTGGGAACCGGTCTTGCTCATTCGAATCCGTTGCCTTTGCGGATCATTCCGGCCCCCAACCTTCTTCGTGCTGGCTGGTCAGTTTGTGGCCGGCCTGCCGGTGCCTCCCGCCGTGTGTATCGTTGGTGCGCTCAGGTTGCCGGCGCGGTCCACGCCGCGGACGGCGATGATATCGGGGTTCCCCCGAAGGTCGAGCGAGCGCTCGGCGCCGGGCAGGAGGTGTGTCTCCCACTCCCCGCCGGGGAGGCGAAGCTGGACGACCCAGCGGAAGATTTCGCGCCCATCGCCTGCGGGCTGCCAGCGCGCCATGCGGCGGATGCCTTCGCGGTCCACATGGAGTGTCGGTCTTGTGGGGACGCCATGGAGCAGCCAGGGCGAGGCGGGCACCAGGGCCGGCTCTGTATAGACATCTTCGCGGAGCATGTCTGCCAGTCCCCTCCGGTTCTGCATGATGGCCCTCATGCTGAAATGCACGTGGCCGGTGGCCTTCTCGCGTGCGCGGGTCTCCTCGATCTGGTTGACGATCTCCTCCGGCGGGAACTCGGAGGCGGACCCGTCGCCCACCCGGCTCGTATAGAGTCCCGGCCACATGTGGCGCTCGTGGCGGTTCTCGCCGATCCACCAGTCGAGCAGGGTGGTGAAGCTCTGCGCCGCCTGGTCAATGGGCCAGTAGAGCTGCGGGGTGTAGTAGTCCACCCAGCCCTCGTTCAGCCAGAGTCGGGCGTCGGCGTAAAGCTCCTGGTACTGGTTGAGACCCTGTATGCCCTCGGGATAGCCGGGCTGCCAGATGCCGAAGGGGCTGATGCCGAACTGTACTTCGGGGCGGGCCTTCTTGATCTCGCGATAGACGCGCTCGACGAAGACATTGACGGATTCGCGGCGCCAGTCGGCCCGGTCAAGGGTTCCGCCGGCGGCCTGGTAGCGCTGCCAGCTCGGGCCGTCGGGGAAGTCTGCGCCGTCGGCGTAGGACTTGTAAGGGTAGAAGTAGTCGTCGAAGTGCACGCCATCAATGTCGTAGCGCTCGACGACGTCCATGATGACGGAGAGCGAGTACTCCTGCACTTCCGGCTCGGCGGGATCGAGCCAGAAGAAGTTGCCGTACTCCTTGGCGAGGTCCGGGCGCCTGCGGACGATGTGGTCCTCGCAAATGGGCGAGCGGGAGGAGGGATGGTGTGCGCGGTAGGGGTTGAACCACGCGTGGAGTTCCATGCCGCGGGCGTGAGCCTCCTCGATCCACATCTCGAGGGGGTCATAGAAGGGCTGGGGCGGCTGGCCCTGCACGCCGGTGAGGAACTCCGACCACGGCTCGATCTCCGAGGGGTAGAGCGCGTCGGCCGCCGGGCGGACCTGAAGGACGATGGCGTTCAGGTTGAGGTCCGCTGCCTTGTCAAGGATGGCGATCATTTCGTCCTGCTGCTGACGGGTGGAGAGGTTACGGCTGGAGGGCCAGTCAATGTTGGCCACTGTGGCGACCCATGCGGCACGGAATTCCTTGGCCGGTTCGGGCAGGGACACGTTCGGTCTTTGCTGGTTCATGGTTTCCACAGCCTGGCGGGACGCATCCACCGCCGCATCGCCGGCGCAACCAAACGTCAGCGCAGCAAGGGCAAATGTGGAGAGCAACCCCGTGAAAGTGATGGTGTTTCTGGTCATTGCAGCCTCTGGAAAAGTGGGTCTGGATTGGCAGGTGGGGGGAACTTGGGCAGTGAGGGCAAAACGCCGGTGGGGGGCAATGGGTTTCCCGCCCTCCGGCGCGCGCGGGGTGTATCCCCCGACTTCGTGGGATGGTGTCCGTGACCGACTTGGCGCGGTCCACCGAACCCTGCGAGACCTGCCCGATCCCGCAGGACCGGGTAGAGGCGAAACAACGCACCAAAACAGCGAAAACGCCCGCGGATGCAGACCCAATCGCAGGAAATTTCCGTTCTGCTGTTCGGCCGGATGGCGTGCTCCGGCCGGAAGGAATCATCCGCCGGTTTCGCCGATTCACGGCGATAAGGGGCGGTTGCGTTTCATCCCGGGGGACCCC
>SLOM01000212.1 GCA_007132505.1 Candidatus Sumerlaeota bacterium | reverse complement strand
GGGGGAGAGCTCCTCCGGCAGGGCAACATCGAGCGCGCGATGCAGGAATTCCGCCGCTGCGCCGAATCGCCGGAGCACAAGATGAAGGCGACCCGCAAGCTTGCGCAAGCCAGCCAGCAGGCCGGTGATCTGTCCGGGGCCCTCTCGCGGTACCAAGAATTGCCGGTACTTGAGATGGAGGACCTGGAGCGTCTCTACGATCTCTCCATCGCCTTTGCCAACGCGGGCCAGTATGCGGAAGCCCTCGACACGGCGCGGCTCATCCGCGAATACGATGAAAAATTTCACGATATAGAGAACAAGCTCTCCTTCTACGAGGAGCAAATGAAGGAGTCAAACAGGGACTTCTTCATTGATCCCAAGATGCGGGAACTGATCGGGGACCACTCGATTGGACGATACAAGTATCTCTCGAAAATAGGCTCCGGTGGCATGGGCGTCGTGCACAGGGTGCACGACCTCAAGACGGGCGAGATCGTGGCGATGAAGATCCTTCGTGAGGGCCTGAGCTCCAGCGGCAAGGCGATAGACCGCTTCTTCCGGGAAGCCCGCATTGCGGCTGGGTTGCACCACCCGAGCATCGTCCGAATCCTCGATTACAACATATCGAACAACTACGGCCAGTCCTATATCGCTATGGAATTCGTGGACGGGCCGACCCTGCGGGACCTGATCGAGGAAAAGTTCGGCGAAAGTGTGGACATCAACCGGGAGGATATTCTGCGTGCCCTCGACTGGATGAGCCAGCTCTGCGATGCACTCGCGGCCACCCACCGCAAGGGGATCATCCACCGCGATATTAAACCCGACAACATAATGATCGCCAAGAGCGACATCGTGAAGATCACGGACTTCGGCATTGTTCACGTGGAGGAAGCCACCTTCACCCCCACGGGTGCCTTGATTGGAACCCCGCGCTACATGAGCCCGGAGCAGGTGCACGGCGGGCGCATAGACCAGCGGTCTGACGTCTATTCCGTCGGGATAATTCTCTATGAATTGCTGATTGGCTCGCCGCCCTTCATTTCCGGTGACATTTCTTACCAGCAGGTTAACGTGACGCCCACCTCGCCTCGGGAGATCTCCCCCGGAATTCCCGAGGAAGTGGACCGGATCGTCATGAAGTGCCTCGAGAAGGCCCCCGTGGACCGGTATCAGAATGCGCTCGAGTGCAGGGAGTCGCTGGACAGCGCCTTCATCCGGCTTGGCGGGGACCCGGAGCGGCGGAGGCTCATCGCCTCACAGACGGCGCGGGCGGCGGAAACAGGAGCGGGTGGACCACCTGCCGCCTTCACCGCCGCGGTCAAGCAACCGGAGGGGCTGGAGGACCTGGACGACGTTTCGTCCTCCATGCCGCCGGAGCTCTCCGGCCAGATTCCCTCGCGTTCGAGCGCCATCGTCCCCCGGCAGGACAGAATAGACACCCCGCCGGATTTCGACCGGCCGCACGAGCCGGCGCCCCGGGGCAACGGCACAGGAGCCCGGAGCATGGAATCGAGCCTCGATGATGCCGGCTCTGGTGTCCTCACCCCACTCCCTCCTGACCTGGAGGCGGACCTGGACCTGGATTGAGCCCGCCCATTTTCCTTTGACTCATGAGCGGAGGGTGCCTCGGATTGCGCCACCGTGAGACGCTCGTGCAGGAGACCCGGCCTGTGGAGCGCATGCCTTCAAGGAACGAGGTCCGCGAATGAACAAGCCAAGCCGCATCGGAGTCCTGGGCGCGGGAGGCCTTGGCCGCTCAGCCGTCCGCTACCTGGAGCAGAAGGAGGAATTCACCCTGACCGCCATCGGGGACTCGCAGGGGTTTGCCTGGCGGGAAGAGGGTATTGTTTCGGGGGAGGTGGACAAGCTCGGGGCGGGAGATTCCGTTGCGAGGCTGGCTGGGGCCGGGAAGGAAACAGCCGACGCGGCGGGGGAGATGATTGCGCTCAATCGGGAAGGAAAACTGGACGCGATTTTTCTGGCAGTGCCGAACATCCCGAACACCTTCATTCCCGATTTGATCGCTCGTTTTGCGCGGGAAGGCTATAGCGGAGTCCTGGCGGACGCCCTCAAGCGCACCTCCGCCGTGGAGAGTATTCTCCGCATCGAGAAGGAGCTGAGGGCGAGCGGCGTCCTTTATGTAACCGGCGCCGGCGCGACGCCCGGCCTGCTCACGGCGGCCGCCAACCTGGCCGCCCAGTCCTTCGTGCGGGTGGAGGAAGTCACGATCCACTTCGGCGTCGGCATTCCCAGTTGGGACAGCTACCGCGCCACCGTTCGCGAGGACATTGCACACATGCCCGGCTACGACGTGGAAAAGGTGCGGACACTCTCCGACGCGGACATAGAGCGCATCCTTGACGAGTGCAATGGCGTCCTCCACCTTGAGGACATGGAACACGCGGACGATGTGCTGCTCGAGCGCGCCGGTGTGGTGGCCGCGGAAAAGGTGCGCGTCGGCGGACTCGTGGACACGCGACAGGCAAAAAAACCGGTGAGCACCACGATGACCTTGCGCGGGACCACCTTTGAAGGGAAGGAATCCACCCACCGCTTCGTCCTCGGCGACGAGACGAGCATGGCGGCGAACGTGCTGGGCCCCGCCTTTGGATGGATCAAGGCAGGGCTGGACCTGCACGGACGCGGCATCCGCGGGCTTTTCTCGAGTGCGGACCTCATGCCCCGTTTCGTCCGCTGAGCGGAAGCCGGCGGGGCCCTTGATTCCCGGTCGTGTGGGCGTTGGAAAAAGAACCGGCGCGAAACTCAAGAATTCGCTTGCCGGGGGACACACCCCCTCCTAAGCAACAGTTGCGAATCCCCGGAACGGGTAAATTTTTCAGTCAGCAGGCGTGGACATGTCCATTTCGTTTCGCATCTACAGTACCCTTGAAGGTTGTCCTCTCCTCGACGACCTGATCGAGGCACTGGAGGAACTGGACTTCGAAATCGAAGTGGAGTCCGAGCTGGAGGAGGATGAGGATGGAATGTGGGATGACGTCCTTGTCTGGGAATCCAGCCTTGAGGAGCCCGTGCGGGTCGTTCGGCTGACGAATCTCGACGAAATCGGCGCGGATACGGGAAAACTCCTCGAATTGCTTAACCTGCAATCCAACCATTGCTCGGAGCGCGTTTTTCTCGAGGGCGTTCTGAAAAGTTGTGTCGGGGGATTCATCGTGGAAATCCCCGAGACCATGGCGGAGGAGGATAACGCGCTGCTATTGGGTTCACAGGTTGCCCAGTTCCTCAGTTCGCGCTGCGACGGTTTTTATGTCGTGGATTCGGAGGGTGTTTTCGATGACAACGGCGAGTTCCTGCTGGAGTTGATCGAGGAGGAGCAGTAGCCCGCGCCCCCGACGCATGAGATTCCTTTCCCCCGAGCCGGCCGTCCGCCTGACCAAGGCCTTCTCCACTCCCTACCGGAACGTGGTGGCCACGGCGCGGACCTGCTACAGCAGCCGCGGAATCATTGGCGACGGGGAGGTGGGCGAGCCGGAGAAATTCGCCCCGCTGGCCCGCTCCATCTACGAGGCGGGCCACCACACCACGTTTCAGCACGCCCACTTCCAGTTCACGCTGGAGAACGTCTCGCGCCAGTTCATCTGGTCGTTCCTGCACGCCCACCCCTTTTACAACAGTGAACAGGTGAGCCAGCGTTTCGTGGCAGTGAAGCCGGACAGCGTTGTGGTGCCGGATCTGCCGGCGGACCAGCTCGCGGTGTACCGGGAGGCGGTGGAGCTGAGCTTCGAGGCCTACCGCCGGCTTTGCGAAATCCTGGAGGGCCCTGTGGCGGCGGAGTACCACAAGCGCTTCCGCCCCTCAGCCCGGATGGAGAAGAAACACCGGGCAGCCATCCGCAAGAAAGCCCAGGAGGCGGCACGCTACGTCCTGCCGGTCGCCACCCAGGCATACCTTTACCACACGGTGAGCGGTGTGACGCTGCTGCGTTACTACCGGGCCGCGCGGCAGGCGGATGTGCCGGCCGAGCAGCTCCTTGTCGCCCGCAGGATGGTGGAGGAGCTTCTTCGTTTCGACCCGGACTATGAACTTACGCTGGAGGAGCCGCTGGAGGAGGAGGTCTTCCCGGAGTATTCCCTCTGCGGCACGGGGGAGTTCGATTTCGCACGGGCCGACCGGTTCTGCCGCGCGTTCGACGCCGGGATGGAGGACGCCACCAGCCGGCTCGTGGCCTGGCCCCAGGGCGGCGAGAAGCTGCTTGCCGATGCGGTGCGGGAAGTGCTCGGGCGCACGGAGGCGGACCTCTCCGCCGAGGACGCGATAGCGCTGGCGCTCGATCCCGCGGTGAACCGCCTGCTCGGCGAGTCACTCAACCTGACGACGATGCACAAGGTGGGGCGGGCCCTCCAACACGTTCATTTCACGTTCCGGAAGCGGCTCAGTCACTCGGCGGACTCCCAGGACCAGCGGCACCGGATGACGCCCGGGAGCCGGCCCGTCCTGGCGGCGCACTTCCGCGAGGAGCCGGATTACGTGACGCCCATGGCCATCCGGGTGGACGAGGAGGCCAGCCGGTTCTACCGCGAGACCATGGAGCGGCTCTGGGACAACATGACCCGCTTGCACCGGCTTGGTGCTCCGCCGGAAGCGGTGCTTTATCTGCTGCCCAACGCGTTCACCATCCGGTTCACGGAAAGCGCCGATCTGCTGAACCTGCGCCACAAGCATGAGATGCGGCTGTGCTACAATGCGCAGGAGGAAATCTGGCAGGCCTCGCTGGAGGAGGCGCAGCAAATCCGGGAGGTGTTACCCGGGCTGGGCCGTTTCCTGCTCCCCCCGTGTGGAATCCGCGCGCGGGCCCGCCAGAAGCCCATTTGCCCCGAGGGCACGCGCTATTGCGGAGTCCGGGTGTGGACGCTCCCCATGGAGCAGTACGAGCGGGTGATCTAGGGCGCCGGGTGCGCGGGAGGTTCCGGTGAGAATTGCAATCATGTGTGCGCCGACCTACGGCGGTTCCGGTGTGGTCGCCACCGAACTTGGGCGTTTCCTGGCGGAACGCGGGCACACCGTGCACTTTATATCCACCGCCATGCCGTTCCGCCTCAATTCGGGACCGAACGAGAAGATATTTTTCCATGAAGTGCAGGCGGTGAACTACCCCGTGCTGCCGGGGGAGATGTTTGAAATATCCTTCGCCGGCAAGGCCGTACAGGTCATGCAGGACTACGGGCTGGACATTGTGCATGCGCACTATGCGATCCCACACGCCATCAGCGCCTTCCTTGCCGGGCAGGTGATGCAGGACAGCGGCCTCAAGGTGGTGACGACGCTGCACGGGACGGACATCACGCTCGTGGGGCGCGCTCCGTCCATCTACCCGATCGTGCGGTATGCCATCGAGCATTCGGACGCAGTGACGGCGGTCTCGGAATGGTTGCGGCGCGAGACGGTTGAGGCCTTCGGGATCAACGGGAAGATAGATGTAATCCCAAACTTTGTGGACGAGAACAAGTTCCGCCGCGGACTGGCTCGCTGCCCCAAGGAGCACTTCGCGCCCGAGGGAGAGAAAATCCTTCTCCACGTGTCGAATTTCCGGCCTGTGAAGCGCGTCGGGGACGTGATTCGCGTCTTCGCCCGGGTGCGCGAGCAGGTGCCCTCCCGTCTGCTGATGGTCGGTGACGGGCCGGAGCGCGACGGCGCCACCCGCCTCGCGCGCGAGCTGGGCATCCTGCAGCATGTCTTCTTCCTCGGCAAGCAGGAGGCGATCGAGAACTATTTCGCGTGCGCGGACCTTCTGCTTTTCCCGAGCGAATACGAGAGTTTCGGGCTGGCGGCGCTGGAGGCCATGGCGTCGGAGAACGTGGTGATTGCCAGCCGGGCGGGGGGACTTCCGGAAGTCATCACGCACGGGGAGGACGGTTTTCTGGCGCCCGTCGGTGCGGTGGAGGAGATGGCCGGCCTTGCGGTGGATATTCTGCGTGACGGCGAGCGGCGGCTTGCCGTTGGCCGGGCGGCGCGGAAAAAGGCGATCGAGGCGTTCCACCCGGCGCGGGTGGTGCCCCAATATGAACGTCTATATGAGCGGGTCCTCGCCGGACGGACGGCGGATCAGACGGGAATTTCTCCCCGTTCGTAGACCGCCAGGAACGCGTCCACCACGGCGGGATCGAATTTCTTACCCTTCTGGGAGCGCAGTTCCTCCAGAGCCTTCTCCACGGGCCAGGCGTTCTTGTAAGGCCTGTCGTGGACGAGGGCGTCGAACACATCCGCCGCTGCGACGATACGCCCTGACATGGGAATCTCCTCGCCCTTCATGCCGATATAGCCCTTGCCGTCCCAGCATTCATGGTGCGTGCGCACGATTTCCTCCGCCATGACGATGAGCGGATTCTTGCTGCCGGAGAGGATTTCGAATCCGATGGTGGTATGCTGCTTCATCGTTTCCCACTCCGCCGGGTCGAGCTTTCCCGGCTTGAGGAGTATTTCGTCCGGGACGCCGATTTTTCCGATGTCGTGGAGGGGGGCGACACGCTCAAGGTTTTCGATGAAGTCCTCGGGGAGACGCAGCTGGCGTGCGATGGCGGCGCTGATGATTCCGACGCGGAGGGTATGCTGGCCTGTGGCGTCGTCGCGGAATTCGGCGGCGCGCGCCAGGCGCCGGAGGATTTCCGTCTTGGACTCCTGGAGTTCCTCCATGGCTCCGACAAGGGCGGCGGTGCGCTCCGAGACGGTTTTCTCGAGGAGTTGGTTGTAAGACGCGAGGCGCATCTGGAGCAGGCGTGTTTCGATCATGTTGGCGGTGCGCAGGCAGACCTCGACGGCGTCAAAGGGCTTGGAGAGGAAGTCCTTGGCCCCGCCGGAGAGCGCGCGTTGGCGGGCCTGCTTGGTGGCATCCGCGGTGAGGACGATGATGGGGAGGTATTCCTCCATGCTGATGGTCATGGGGCGCAGTTCGTCGAGGACCTGAAACCCGCTTTTCCGGGGCATGTGAAGGTCGAGCAGGACGATGTCGGGCCGCCAGGAGTGCACTGTGTCCACCGCCTGGGTGGAGTCCGTCAACGTCCTGACATTCTGAAAGCCCCAGTTGCCGAGGAGAAGGGAGAGCAGTTCGACGTTGGGCTGTTCATCGTCAACGACGAGGATTTTCGCCCTCTTGACTTCATCCTGAATCATCCGGCGATTCTCCTGTCTCCTGCAACAACTCGTAGACCTTCGAGAGGAACTCCCTTACATCCAGTGGCTTTGTTAAGTATGCATTCGCACCGGCGGCAAGCAGTCTTTCCACCTGACCGGGTGTGGCGTCCGCGCTGATGACGGCCACGGGGGTGTCTGCCGTTTGCGGATTGGCGCGGATGCGTTGCAGCACACCGTAGCCCTCCATGTCGGGGAGATGGAGGTCCAGCAGGATGAGGTCGGGCCTTTGGTCGAGTGCGATGTCGAGGCCTGCGCCGCCGCTGGCCGCGCTGAGGAGTTCGATGCTTGGTGAGAAGGAGAGCAGGTGCTCAACCAGCGCCACGTTCGAAAGGTTGTCCTCGATGTAGAGCACCTTGCGGCAGTCCTCGATTTCCATCGAGGAGATGCGCACGGCTGGTTCGCTCTTCCTTTGGAGTTCCTCTTTGGTGGGTGCCTCGATGCGCCGCAGGTCCACGGTGACCGTCGTTCCCTCGCCCGGGGAGCTGCTTATGTGGATGCGGCCCTTCATCACGTCCAGCAGGCGTTTGGAGACGGCAAGGCCAAGGCCGGAGCCCTCGATAGGGGAGCCTTCCTGCCCCAGCCGGTCGAACGGTGTGAACAGCCGTTCGAGCTTGTCGGGGGAGATGCCCATGCCGGTGTCAATGAAGTGCACGCGCAGAATGCTCTCGCCGACATGCTCGCAGTAAAGGCGCACCAGTCCGCCCCGGCGGTTGTACTTGATGGCGTTGGAGAGCAGGTTGATGAACACTTGCTTGAGCCTTGCTGGATCGGCGACCACCCATGTTCCCTCGCACCCGCCGGTGTCCCAGTCCAGCTCGATCTCCTGTTTTTCGATGGCGGGCCGGACCATCTCCAGCGACTGGCGGAGGACGTCGCGCAGGACGATGGGCTCGGGCGATAGCGTGATCCGGCCCGATTCGATGCGGGCGATGTCCAGCACCTCGTCTATCAGCGTGAGCAGATGGCGCCCGCCAGCGAGCATCTGCTTTACGCAGTGGCGCTGGTCCTTTCCAAGCTCCTGCATCTCGAGGATTTGCGCGAATCCGAGGACGGCGTTCATGGGCGTGCGCAGTTCGTGGCTCATGCGGGAGAGGAACTCGTTCTTCGCCTGGTTGGCGCGCTGCGCCTGGTCGCGTGCCTTCTCGAGCTCCGCCGTGCGCTCGCGGACGCGTTGGTCCAGCTCCTCATTGAGGCGGATGAGCGCCTCGCGGGCCTGGACGCGCTCGCCGATGTCGAGCATGAAGCCCACCGCGATGTTGTCCCCGTCACCAAGCAGCGAGGATCCGATGAGGACGGGGACCTGCCCGCCGTCCTTCCGGTAGAGCACCTTTTCGAAGGGTTCGCACCGTCCGGTCTCGCGCAGGGCGGCGAGGGCCTTCTCGTCCGCGGCGCGGTATTTGGGTGGGGTGAGTTCCCTCCAGTTGAGTTTGGCCTGGCGGAGTTCCTCGCGCGTATAGCCGATCATGTCCAGCAGGGCGTCGTTGGCGTCGAGGATCGCACCGTCGAGGTCAGCAAACAGGAGTCCGACGACATTGGACTCGAATATGGAGCGGAAGCGCTGCTCGCTCTTTCGCAGTTTTTCCTCAGCCTCCTTGCGGGCGGTGATGTCGCGCAGGAAGGCGGATACGCCCTCCGCTGAGGGGTAGAGATTCACCTCCAGCCATGCCGAGGCGGGTGCGTAGTAGTCCTCGATGCGTTGCGCCTCTCCCTTCTCGAGCGCTCTCCTGAGCGCGGCCTCCGTTTGTGTGCCTTCGATGGAGGGGAGGACCTCGGCGAGTGGTTTGCCGAGTGACTCCTCCCTCTTGATGCGAAGGAGCTGTTCGGCGCGGCGGTTGATCGCGGTGACGATGCAGGCCGGGCTGAGGGTGATGTAGGCGTCGGTGATGCTGTCCAGGATGGTGCGCAGACGCGTGGCGGTTCTTTGCGCGTGCTGCTGGGCGGCGTAGGCGGCCATTTCGTTGCGGCGCAGGACTTCCATCATGGTGCGCTGGCGGGTCATGTCGGCCACACCACCGACGGCGCGCAGCGCCTTTCCGTTTTCGTCGCGGATGATGTGGCCTGAGTCGCGGACGTAGGCGTACCCCCCGTCCACTTTGCGGAAGCGGTATTCCTCGCTCCAGAACTCCGCGGTGCCCTCGGTGGCGGCCAGCAGGGAGCCGAACGCCCGGTCGCGGTCCTCCGGGTGGATCTGGCCGGCCCACCATTCGATGGTTGGCTCGAAGGATCCCTCCTCGTAGCCGAACAGGTCCGCCAGTCCCTTTCCCCACCAGAGGTGGTTGCGGGGAACATCCCAGTCCCAGACGGCGTCGTTGGTGGAATTCGCGGCGATGCGGAAGCGCTCCTCGCTCTGTCTGAGCTGGCGCTCTGCTTCGACCCGCTCCGTGATGTCCAGGGAGAGGACAAGCCGTGCCTCCCGGCCTGCGTACTCGATGGACTTGGCGGTGATCTCCACGCAGATGGGGGTGCCGTCCTTCTTCAGGTGGCGGACGGGCGGCCCGAGGTCCTTCGGATAGACGTCCTCGCCTGGCGGCGCGATGCTCTTCTCCAGCCGTTCGATGTCCTCCCGCGGGCGGATGTCCCGCAGCGTCATGGAGAGGAATTCCTCGCGGCTGTAGCCATAGTGCCGCACGGCGGCCTCGTTGACGGTGAGGAACGCGAGCGTCTTCGGGTCGAACACCCACATGGGGAAGGGATTGCGCCGGAAGACCGCGGCGAGGTGCTCGTCGAAGCCACTTAGCGCCTTGCGGGACTGGTCGAGTACATCCGCGATGGAGGTCAGGTCTTGCTCGCGCGCGGCGGCGGGATTGGCGGCCAGTTTGTCCAGCAGGGCGCGGGCGTCCTCCAGTTTGCCGCCCAGTGCTGTCATCCAGTCCGTGAATCCTGCCGGAGAGATTCCTTCCGCGTCTTGATGTCCCTTGTCCGGAGTCATGAGCGGCCGCCAGATCGTTGGTATCGGGCAGGCAGAAGAGGCGCGGGAGGAGCAGGCGTGGGGACTGGAACCACTGCTCCTTCCATGCACATCTCTCCCTTCACCGACCCCTGACTAGCAACACAGCCCAAGGAAGCAAGACAATCCATGCCCTTGGGCGAAAAGAACCCATCCCCATCCGGTGGCCGGGGGAGGGGCCCGGATGGGCTGCATCCCGGTTTTTCCCGGGAAAACGCCCGTTTTCCCGGGGTCCGTCCCTGCCGTGGCACGCGAACCGTTGCATCTGGGGGACAGGCCCACGCGCGTGCCTGCAGGGACCCGGCAGTTGACACCGGAGGGCGCCATCGAATCCATTGCGCGTCCGTCTGCGGCCCGCTGCTCGAGTGGCACGGGTCCCGATTCCGCGGAGGACGCTCATGGAGCCACTGCTCTCACTCAGGGAAGAACTCGATCTGGCACTTCGCGAGGTGCTGGGAGAGCTTGCGCCCGGCCTTGCCGAGGAGGACCTCTCGCGGGCCGTCTTCGGTCCGACGAAATCCCCCGAACACGGGGATGTGGCCACGAACGCAGCGATGCTCTTCTCCAAGGCCTTGGGCCGCAAACCGCGCGACATGGGCGAGGAGCTGGCCGCCAAGCTCGCGGAGCACCGCTTCGTGAAGTCCACCGGGATCGCGGGCCCAGGCTTCGTGAACGTCTGGCTGTCGGATGCGGCGTTCCTGCACGTGCTTCATTGCGTTTCGGAGCAGGGGGAGAACTACGGAGAGGGGACGCTGGGCGAAGGCGAATCGGCCCTGCTCGAATTCGTCTCGGCGAATCCCACCGGACCGATGCATATCGGGCACTGCCGGCATGCGGCGGTGGGGGATGCGCTGGCGCGAACCCTTCGTGCGGCCGGTCACGATGTGACGACGGAGTTCTACATCAACGATGCCGGGGCGCAGGTCGCCGCCCTCGGGGAGAGCTTCCGCCAGCGTTGCCTTGAGGCTGCAGGACTTCCCGCCCCCACGGAGGACATTCAGTACGCGGGCGATTACCTGAAGGAGTTCGCCGCTGATTTCGTGGAGGGAAAGAGCGGGGACGAGCTGCTGGGCATGGACCTGGACGGGTTCGCCGCGGAAGCGCGCAACCGCAACCTGGAAATGATCCGCGCGGACCTCGAGCACATGGGTGTGTTCTTCGACTCGTTCGTGTCCGAGCAGAGCCTGCACGAATCGGGTGCCGTGGCAGAGACACTGCAGAAACTGCGCGAGTCCGGTCACGCGTACGAGAAGGACGGGGCGCTTTGGCTGCAGACAACCGACTTCGGCGACGACCAGGACCGTGTCCTCATCAAGAGCGATGGCGCGCCGACCTACCTGGTCCCGGACGTGGCCTATCACCACGACAAGTTCAACCGCGGGTTCAGCCGCTACATCAACGTTTTCGGCGCGGATCACGGCGGTTACCCGCCGCGGCTCCGGGCGGGCATCGCGCGCCTGGGGCACGACGTGGAGAAGCTCACCATCCTGCTCCTCCGGCTTGTCTTCCTGCTGAAAGGCGGCAACCGCGTGAAGTTCAGCAAGCGGGCGGGCAACTTCGTGGCGCTGGCGGACGTGGTGGAAGAGGCCGGCAGCGATGCAACGCGCTGGTTCATGCTCTCGCGCTCGATTGATTCCGAGCTTGAGTTCGACATGGACCTGGCCCGGGAGGCCACAAGCCGGAACCCCGTCTATAAGGTGCAGTACGCGCACGCGCGAATCTGCTCGGTGGAGCGCAAGGGCCGTGAGCAGGCCCTGCGGCCGGCCCGTGCCACGGAAGACGTCATGGCGCGGCTCTCCGAGCCGGCCGAGCGCGAGATGATCCTGGCGCTGGCGCAATTGCCGGAGATTGTGGAGCGGTCCGCGCGCGAACTCGCCGTCCACCACCTGCCGGCCTACCTGCTTCATCTGGCGGATCTTTGGAACCGTTACTGGAGCCACGCGCGGACGAATCCGGACATGCGGATTCTGCGCGAGGACGACCGGGAGCTTGCCGGCGCGCGGCTGCTTCTTGCCGAGTCCCTCCGTCAGGTTCTGTCGAACGGACTCGGGATGATGGGCATCGCGGCACCACGCAAAATGCTCCGCGAGGAAGAGGACGCTTGAATCCGCTGCACAGTTCGTGCTTTACCGGCGCCCGTTCCGGCAGCATCCCCGGAACAACGTGGCGGTCAGGTGGAATCCATGCATGATGGCGCAACACTCCAGATGAGCCCGGCGATCACTGTCGCGGAACTGAGCACGCGGCTCGGTGTCCCCGCGCCCGGGAACCTTGCGGACAGGGAGATTCACGGCATAACAAGCCTGGAGCTGGCCGGTCCGCACCACGCCGCCTACGTCACGAAGGAGAAGTACGTCGAGCGGGCCGAGCATTCGGCGGCCGGAATCGTCCTCGCCCCTGAAGGAGTCACGATCGGGCGCGAGGGCGTTCTTCACGTTCCGGACGTGATGGAGGCAGTGCTGGCCCTGCTCGAGCACTTTCACCCCGACCCACCAGAGCAGAGCTTCACGCACCCCAGCGCTTCCGTCCACCCGGCGGCGGTGTTGGGGGAGAACGTCTATATCGGCCCGAACACCGTCGTGGCCGAAGGGGCACAGATCGGAAGTGGCACGCGCATCGAGGCGTTCGGCTACATCGGCCCGCAGGCCCGCATCGGGGACCGCTGCCTGTTCGCGCCGCGGGTCAGCGTGCTCGAGCGATGCGAGGTGGGAAACCGCGTCCGCCTTCATCCGGGCGTGGTGGTCGGGGCGGACGGGTTCCGCTACGAGCAGGTTGGCGGCAGACTCCGCCGTGTGCCGCAGGTCGGCACGGTGGTGCTGGAGGACGACGTGGAGGTGGGGGCCAACTCCACGATTGACCGCGCCGCGCTGGCGGAAACCCGGGTCGGAGCCCGCACCAAGATAGACAACATGGTCCACATCGCGCACAACTGCCTGATCGGACCGGACTGCATCATCGTGGCGCAGGTCGGCATCGCCGGCTCCACCACCGTGGGGCGTGGCGTGGTCATCGCAGGACAGGCGGGCATCGGCGACAACATCACGATCGGCGACGGAGCAAAGGTCGCCGGAGGAAGCGGCGTGCACGAGAACCTCCCGCCCGGCGCGCGGGTCATTGGCTACCCAGCCATCCCGGCCCGCGAGTTCGCCACCTTCCTTCTGTTCTACCGCAACTTTGGCAGGTACTGGAAGCGCATCAAGAAGCTTTCCGGTGACGGGTAGGGAGAGTTCAGGATGCATGGGGCAGCTTGACCTCATCTTTACCCACAAACTTTGCGAACCTGTGGATGAAATCGTTGACAGGCTTCGCCGAGCACGGAAAACATTTGCACGATATGTTCGCATGTCACGCATCCGCGAGGTCACACAGTCCGGCGAATTGGTGACACCCTTCCCCCGCTTCCATCGGCATTCCACGGACGCCCTCCGCCGCGGCCGCTCCCGGCGATGGCATCCATTTCACACCAATATCCCCATGACGGGGAGCGGTCATTCCCCACTTCAAAGTCCAGGAAGGAGTCATTCATGAGTCCAAGGAAGATGGTCTATTATTTCGGCGAGGGCAAAGCCGACGGTTCCGGAACCATGAAGGAACTGCTCGGCGGCAAGGGAGCCAACCTCGCCGAAATGTGCCGGCTCGGCATGCCTGTCCCCGCCGGGTTCACCATCACGACGGAAGTCTGTACCCACTACTACGCCAACAACCGCAAGTACCCCACCGCGCTTCGCGCCGAAGTGGACAAGGCCCTGCGCAAGGTGGAGCGGGAAATGGGGCGCAAGTTCGGCGATCCCAAGAACCCGCTTCTGCTCTCCGTGCGCTCGGGCGCCCGCAGTTCCATGCCCGGCATGATGGAAACCGTCCTCAACATCGGCCTCACACCCGAGACGATTCCGGGCCTCATCGCGCAAACGAACGAGCGTTTCGTCTACGACGCCTACCGGCGCCTGATCATGATGTATTCGGACGTCGTGATGGAGAAGGCCGGCGGCATCGAGACCAAGGACGGCCATGGCATCCGCCATCAGCTCGAGGAGTTGCTCGACGCGAAGAAGCAGAGGGTCGGGGCCGTGCTCGACACGGACCTCGACGCTGAGGACCTGAAGGAACTCTGCACCGTGTTCAAGAAGCGCGTGAAGGACGTTCTCGGCAAGCCCTTCCCCGAAAAGGCGGAGGACCAGCTCTGGGGCGGGATCCACGCCGTGTTCGCATCGTGGATGGGCAAGCGCGCCATCGAGTACCGGCGCATCGAGCGCATCCCCGACGAGTGGGGCACCGCCGTCAACGTCCAGTCCATGGTTTTCGGCAACCTGGGCGAGAAGTCCAGCACCGGCGTCGCCTTCACACGCAACCCGGCCACGGGCGAGAACGAGTTCTATGGCGAGTACCTTGTCAACGCACAGGGCGAGGACGTCGTCGCCGGCACGCGCACGCCGTCCCCCATCCTGAAGAAGCGCGAAAGCGACGGTCAGATTGCGCTTGAACGCAAGGACGGCAAGAGCTTCCGCGAGCTCAACCGCATTCGCAAGCGTCTGGAAAAGCACTTCCGCGACATGCTCGACATCGAGTTCACCATCGAGGAAGGCAAGCTCTGGATGCTGCAGTGCCGGGTCGGCAAGCGCAACGGCGCCGCCGCCGTACGCATGGCAATGGACATGCACCGCGAGAAGCTCATCACGGAGAAGGAAGCGCTCCTGCGGGTGCGCCCGCTGCAGCTCACCGAGCTGCTTCTTCCCTCGGTCAACCTTGAGGCCGAAGCGGAGACCGAACCGATCGCGACGGGTCTCCCCGCGGGACCGGGAGGTGCCACCGGCCAGATCTACTTCACCGCTGACGCTGCGGAAACAGCAGCCGGGCAGGGCAAGAAGGTCATCCTCGTGCGCAATGAGACCTCGCCGGAGGACGTTGCCGGCATGCACGCGGCCGAGGCCATTCTCACCGCCCGCGGCGGCATGACCAGCCACGCCGCGCTCGTGGCCCGTGGCTGGGGCAAGTGCTGCATCGTCGGGTGTTCCGCCCTGAAGATAGACAGCCCGAACCGCCGGCTGAACGTGGACGGCAAGACCTTCCAGGAGGGCGACTACCTCACGCTGAACGGCACCGCCGGCAAGGTCTACGAAGGGCAGCTCCAACTCGACCACCCCAACCCGGACAAGAACCGCCACTACAAGATGCTCATGAAGATCGCGGCGAAGTACCGGGTCATTCAGGTCCGTGCGAACACCGACACAGGCCCCGACTCACTCCATGCACGCAGCCTCGGCGCCGAAGGCATCGGGCTTTGCCGCACGGAGCACATGTTCTTCGACGCGAAGCGCATCATGGCCATGCGGGAAATGATCGTCTCCACCACCCCGGAGGGCCGCTACAGCGCCATCATGAAGCTCCTTCCCTACCAGCGAAAGGACTTCACGGAAATCTTCGAGGCGATGAAGGGCCTGCCGGTGACGATCCGCCTGCTGGACCCGCCGCTGCACGAGTTCGCCCCGGGCGAACCCGGACAGGTGGAGGAGCTGGCGCATGAACTCGGCATCACGGTCCGCGAGCTTCAGGACCGCGTCCAGAACCTGCACGAGCTGAACCCCATGCTCGGGCATCGCGGCTGCCGCCTCGGCATCACGTACCCGGAAATCACGGAAATGCAGACCCGCGCCATCTTCGAGGCGGCGGCGGACT
>SLOM01000004.1 GCA_007132505.1 Candidatus Sumerlaeota bacterium | reverse complement strand
TTCCAAGTTGACAGTGCCACCCGCTCCGGCAGCAGATTCCCGCCAGCAGGACAGTTCGCCTCTCTCGCCCCGGACTCTGATCATGCGCTACCTTCTGTTTTCCGGTTCTCTCGCTTTCGCGTTGGGACTGGCTGCGGCCTGCACCATGGCGAAGGCGGAAAACCCCGCGCCCGCCAACCCCGGCCAGAGTATCTGGACGGTCCTCGCGAGCGAGGGCGATCACAGCATCGAAGGCCCCATCGTCTTCGAGGCATGGGACTACCGCCTGACCGAACGCGAGTACGATATCGGCCTGACCCATTTCCTGAACGGACGCGAAGCAACTCCGGAACTGGAGGACGCCTGGCGCGCCCGCCTTGAGGAGCAATTCCTTACCCTGCGATGGCTGGAGGACACCCGTCAGGCGGAGGATGTCGAATTCCGGCTCCGGGCCCGCCTTGCGCTGAAGGAAGAACTCGCCAGCCTGGTGCTGAACGGCACCCTGGCAGGCCTGCGGATCACGGACGAGGATGTGCGCGAGTATTACGAGCAGAACCGCGCGCGGTTCGAACAGCCCGCCATGGTGGAGGTTCGCATGATCCTTGTCCCCACGGCGGAAGAAGCGGAGGAGGTGCTCGAGAAGCTCGCGGCGGGGGAGACCTTCTCCAGCCTCGCCGCCGCGCACAGCAAGCACGAGAGCGCGGCGCAGTTCGGCCAGCTCCCCCCCTTCGCCCGGGGCACCTACAACCGCAGCTTCGAAGAGAAGGCCTTCGAGATGCAGCCCGGAACGACCGGGCACGTGGCGACCGGGGCAGGGGTCTTCATCATCCGCAAGGTGGCGAATATCCCGCCGGTGGTGACGCCGTTCGAACAGGTGCGCCCCGGTCTTCGCGCCGAGCTGGAACGCCAGCGCCGCGCCGCCTTCCGTGCGGATCAGCTCGAGGTCATGCGCGCCGACCTCAAGCAGGCCGAGCCGGCGGAGTGACCGCCCAAAAGTCAACGCTCACACCCTCCAAGACACACTGCCGCCGCGGTGCCGGGAACCGCACCCCGCCCTCTCCCCTTGCCCCATGAGCCGTCCGGCCGGGAGCCTCGCCTCCCAAAAAGCGAGGGGAGACACTCACGTTTTGACCAAACAGACCACAATCCTCCGAACCGCAATCGCCGCGTTCGTGGCTGTCACAGCCGCCGCTGCACACGCCCAGATTCCCATCATCACCTATCACGCCCACGAAAACCTTGGCTACGACGAGCAGACCTTCCGCGAGCACATGGAGTTCTTCGTGGAAGAAGGTTACAGCACGATAGACATGGACCAGTTCTACGAGTGGCACCAGAACGACGGACCCCTGCCGCTCCGGCCCGTCGTCGTCACCGTGGACGACAACTACATTGCCGGGTACACAGGCATGTACCCGATCTTCCAGGAACTGGGCATCGTCGCGACGAATTACATCCACACGCACGGCATCGGGATCGGGGCGCCGAAGGCCTCCTGGGCGCAGGTGCGCGAGATGAATGATTCGGGGCATTTCCTGGCCGAATCGCATTCGCGGACTCACCCCCACCTGTCTCAGGTCTCGGCCACCCAATTGGAAAGTGAGGTGTGGGGTTCCCGGCAGGACATCGCCGACAACGTCGGCGGCAGGGTCACCAATCACTTCTGCTACCCTTACGGCGACTACAACCAGACGGTGATAGCCGAGGTCGAGGCGGCTGGGTACCTTACCGCGGTCACCACGATCGGAGGGGACAACTACCGGACCACGCCAATCTATGAGCTTCGGCGTCACGGAGGGGACGGAATCGGGGTGGCCACGCTCCAGCAGCGCATCGGCTTCCACAATCTGCCACCCGGCCCCCCGGGAGATGGCTGGGTTCTCGACGATGAGTCGCCCCACTGCTATTATGATGCTGACCTCTGGAATGCATCGACCAGCCGGCCGGGGTATTACGGCAGCCGTTACCTTTACCTTCCGGAGGAGGCCGGTGGCGAAGCGGACCTGCTGCACTGGTCCGCGATTCTTCCGGAAACGGGCCTCATGCGTGTCCATGCGCGCTGGACTTCCGCAGACAATCGCGCCACGGACGCTGTCTATACAATCGAGACGGCCGGAGATGATGAGACCGTGACCGTCAACCAGCGCGAGGGCGGTGGCGAATGGCAGGAGCTCGGTGTCTTTGAGTTCGCTGCCGATGAGCCCGTGACGGTGCGCCTCGGCGGCGGAAGCGACGGCGTGCTGGTGGCGGACGGCATATGGTTTGAGCCCCTCGAACCCGCAAACGTCGAGGGCTGGATGATCTTTTGATCCCCCTGTCATCCGGGGACGGCAAAGGAGGACGCCGATGACGCAACGAAACGAATGGCGCGCCGAAGTGGTCATTATCGGTGGGGGAGTGGGCGGCTGCGCGGCGGCGCTGGCCGCAACCCGCGCCGGGGCCACCGTTGTCATGACCGAGGAGACCAACTGGATTGGCGGGCAGCTCACTTCCCAGGCTGTTCCGCCGGACGAGCACCCCTGGATCGAGCAGTACGGCTGCACGGCCTCCTACCGCGCCTACCGCAACGCGGTGCGCCAGTATTACCGGGACCACTACCCCCTGACGCCGGCGGCACATGGCAATCCTTACCTGAATCCTGGCAGCGGTGGCGTCTCGCGGCTCTGTCACGAACCGCGCGTGGCCCTGGCGGTGCTTCGCCAGATGCTGGCCCCTGCGGTCAGCGGCGGCCGGCTCACCCTCCTCACCGAACACAAGCCCGTCGCTGCGGAAGCGGAGGGCGACCGCATCCGCTCCGTGACCGTCAAGTGCCTGCGCACGGGTGCGGAGACTGTGCTTCACGGCCCTGTCTTTATAGACGCCACGGAGCTCGGGGACGTCCTGCCGCTCGCGGGTGTCGAGTTCGTAACCGGCTTCGAGGCCCAGAGCGAAACGGACGAGCCCCACGGCGCCCCGGAGGCACAGCCGGACAACATGCAGGCCATCACCTGCTGTTTCGCGGTGGACTACATCGAGGGCGAGGACCACACCATCGAGCGGCCCGAGCAGTACGAACGCTGGCGGGACTGGGTCCCGGAGCTCTCCCCGCCCTGGCCGGGGAAGATGCTCGACTGGACCATGTCCAACCCGGTGACGCTGGATCCCCGGCCCATGGCTTTCGTCCCCGGTGGGATGGAATGGGAAGGCGACAAGTACAACCTGTGGGCGTATAGACGGATCGCCGACCCGTCCCACTTCGTACCCGGTACCTACCAGGGCGAAATCAGTCTCATCAACTGGCCCCAGCACGACTACCTGGACGGCATCTTCACCACCGGCAGCGAGGAGGAGTTCCAAAGGAACCTCCACGACGCAAAGCAGCTCAGCCTCTCGCTCCTCTACTGGATGCAGACGGAGGCTCCTGCGGCGGATGGCGGGACAGGCTGGAAGGGACTGCGCCTCCGGCGCGACATCGTCGGTACGGCAGACGGGCTCGCCAAGTACCCCTATATCCGCGAGGCGCGCCGCATCCAAGCCGAGTTCACGGTCCTGGAGCAGCATGTCTCAACGGAAGCCCGCATGGAGATCACCGACACGGACCGCGACACGGTCCGGGCCGCGCACTTCCCCGACTCCGTCGGCATCGGAGCCTACAGGATTGACCTCCACCCGAGCACCGGCATGGACAACTATATAGACGTCTCGTCACTGCCCTTCCAGATTCCGCTCGGCGCACTCATCCCCCGCCGGGTGGAGAACCTGCTCGCCGCCTGCAAGAACATCGGGACGACGCACATCACGAACGGGTGTTACCGCGTGCACCCCTGCGAGTGGAACATCGGCGAATCGGCCGGGCTCACCGCGGTCTATACACTCCGCAAGGGTGAGACCGCAAGGGCCGTGCGCAGCACACCGAAGCTCCTGGTCGGCCTCCAGCAGGAGCTGGGCAGGGCCGGCATCCCCGTCGAATGGCCACGGCTCGCGCCGCTCTAGACCACGGAAAACCACCAGGAGAGGACAGCATATGGAGGCCATGACGCCCCCCGCGAACGCGGCCGGTTTCCCGGCGAAGGAACTCTGGGAGCGGCTCGACCCCGCACCCCGCGAAGGCATGCCGTGGGAGTGCTTCCGCATCAATCACCTGAACAACTGGCTGCATGGGCTCCTGCGCGAGACGAAGATCCCGGTGGAGCTTTTCACCGCCGGCCATTCCTATGAGGGGCTTGCCCTTCCGGCCATCAGGTTCGGCTCGGGCCCGCGGCGCGTCCTTGTCTGGGCTCGCCAGCACGGGGATGAACCGGACTGCACGGCCGGCCTCTGCATGGCGCTGGAGGAGCTGCTTCTGCGGAGCGCCGGTCACCCTGCGGAGACGATCCTGTCGGGACTCAGCTTCCTCGTGCTGCCGATGGTCA
>SLOM01000148.1 GCA_007132505.1 Candidatus Sumerlaeota bacterium | reverse complement strand
GCAGAACCAGGGCAACAGTGTCGTGCGGGACATCTTCCGGAACGTTCGCGCCGGGCAGAATTGGATCCGGGCCATCCGCAACGCCTCGGATAGAGCAGGCTTCTCCTGGTTCCACGGCTTTATGGTCGCCTACACCTTGGGAGAGGTTTATCGCTTCACCTATGAGGACCGGTTGGATGCAATTGCAGGCAATCAGCTTTACCTTGGAGACGGAAACACGCATCGGGAATTCAATGTCAGCATGTCCAACCTCTCCGCACAACTATACGGCGTGAACGTTTCCGTCCCCTGGAGGGAACAGGACAAGATTGACCCGGAGCACCGGCTGGGCTTCCGCCTTGATGCCCCCGTCAATTCCCGCCTCTCCATCCTGAGCGAGGTTGAGGGCGAACAGCCCGAAGTCGTCGAATTCGTGGACTGGGAAGACGATGTCAGCCGCTACCTGACTGATAGCGTCCATCCCGTGCTCTCTGAACCTGAATCCGCGTACTTCGCCGTCGTCACTTTCGACCGGTCCACGCCGCGCCACGAGGAACCGGAGGATTTCCGGATTCTCATTGCCTTGCTCGAGGATAAGGAAGTGGATACCGATGCGTTCACGTTCGACGGGTTCAACTTCTTCGACAGCACTTTCCCGCCGGTAGAATCCGAAGGAGGAAGGGTCTTCGTCCCCGCATCATCGAAAATTCAGGTCACCGGAATGGGTGACCTTCCAACGACTGTGCTGAGCGGCGTCGCCTGGGAGGACGAAGAAAACAAGTTTGAGGTGTCGCTGCCCGTGACCTTCCCCGAGACGGTCCGGCAGAGGCCCGACCGCAACGAGATCTGGCGCATCCAGAGTATTGATGGTTACCAGTTGAACCTGGTGGAGCGCCATGAAGGTGATCCGGTCGAGGTGGAAACCTATAGATCCGCGGACGGCACATTCGAATTCCTTCCCCACGTCCACGAGGGCCGCATGGAATGGAACATGACCGTCCACTACACGGTGGAGGTCACGTACACGGAGACCGACACGGAGACCGACACGACCACCACGCATCAGGGCTGGGTGCCCCTTCTGCTGTTCTCCGCGGATGCGCTGTGAGCCATGTCGCGCGGGGGTAGTTCCTGAAGAGCAAGCACGTGGAAACCAGGCCTTCGGCGTCATGGCGACAGGCCTGCGTAAACCAGCATGTCCCGGAGGTGTCAGATCAATTCACCCAAATCGCAAAGGCCGCGAAGTTGCCGCCGAAGGGGTCTGTCAGGGCTTCCCACGTGTCTACATCGCTCACATCACCGCTTTCAACATACGGAGCGAGGGCGCTTCCCTGAATCCACAGGATGAGGTCAAGGCGCGGCGGGTCGGCCACCAGTTTGTCCACGTTGATGCCCTGGCCGGGGTGGAGGCGCCAGTGGGGCATCAGCTTCTCGCCGGTCAGGACCCCCTCCAATTCGTCCAGAACTGCCATCCATCCGTCTATTTCCTCTTCGGTGATTCGGACTCCAAAGGGGCCGGTTTGCGATGGGGAGGGAATCCACTCGTGATCATCGTCGGTCTCGGCAAGAATGCGTTCCCAGGACAGTCTGCTGTTGGCGACCATCCCGAGGAAGGAATCCCGGGCGCGCCGGAGTCCCTCAGGGTCGCTCACGTCCAGATTTAGGGCGTGGATCGTTGCGATCAGGTCGGCAATCAGGCCAGCGTCCATGCCGAACTCGACCGGAAGCGAGGCGAAGGATACCGCCGCTGGTGCGGGGTCGGGATTCTCGAAAACCAGGTGGGCTGCCTGGTTCCATACAGGTTGCCAGTCGTAGGCAAGAAGAACCTCCAGCATCCCAATGAGGAGGTGTGTATATCCGCAAAGCCACGCCGCATCACCATTATCAAAGCGTACAATGACCTCCTCCCCGTCCCCGGGCAGTACCGCCATGGTTGCCACGAGGACATCCATAAGTGGCTGGCCAGGAACACCGTCCCCCGTCAGGTCAAGGCGGATCGCCCCAAGGTTCACCTCCACTTTGAACGCCTTGTCGTCCACGGCAGCAACAGTTTCGTTCGCCCGCAGCAATGCTTCCCGAAAACTCTCGAAAAGCGCGGCGACATCGTTGGGCGTGACCTTGGGTTGATCTGCCATTCCGGGCGCGGGAGCGACCATGCGAAAGAACGGCAGACCCCCAAGCTCTGCATCCAGATCACTGCGAAAGCCCAAGCCATTCATTCCGCCGCTGAACGTTTCGACACCATCGAGAATCTGGAGAACGGCGAGGGAAAACCGGTCGGCATTGTCCGCCGGATCGGAAAAGTGCTCCAGCCCCTCCTGGATTCTCCCTGACCGTAGAAATCCATCAAGGTCGGTGGGTGGTGGTCCGTCGGGCGGCGTCGCCGAAGATGTCCGCGAAGAGGCCCCGCCCGCTGCTTGCGAGGCATGGATAAACAGGACATCATTGACCACCTCGGGGCGCAATTCCGGTCTGCCCAAGGGGGGATAGGGAAGATCTGCCGGAATGACAATCGTGCATGCTTCCCACTGGCTCACATTGGATAGGTCCACAACGCCCACGACCGCGTCGTCCACCCACAGCAGGTAATTCCCCGCCGCTGCACGAAGGGTAACAATGCCCTCGCGATTCGTCGTTGCGGACAGACGGGACGCGGACTGGGCCGCCGGATCCAGAATGACGTTCACACCAGCCATGGGTTCATGATCCTGAGCATTCAGGAATGTCAGTTCCAAATCGCCAGCCTTGAGGGCTACCCTATCCTGACCAGGTTGTGCGAAGAGCGACGCAGGCAATAAGCAAACAAGGAGCAGGCAGAAGACGCGAATGCACATGATGTCACCTCTCTATTCGGGAGGCTGGCTCTATCGAGGCACGTTTCGCAACCGAAAAGTTGGACTTTGGACTTGATCCATCAGCTCTACCACGGCTTGGCCGGAGTTGATCGTCCCAAAAACATCAGCACCTTGAGACAGATTCCTCTTGGATCATCCGGTCACCAGGAGCGTCTCGCCGTCGAACCCAAAACGAAGGGAGAGACAGCACAACGCTGCATATTCAAATGGCAACGAGGGCGCCTGATGAGGCCCGGCACCAGCGCATCCTCGTGCAGATCGCTCAGCTCCAGCGGCTCGCGAAATTAACGGTGAGAAAAGGCCTTTCTCCTTCGACTGTCTCTACTCGGACCAATGGGACGACGACCCCGCCATAGGCCTCATCCTGAAGGAGGGCTGGAAACACAAAATCCTGGCTGACCAACAAGTGGCTCAAACCGGATAGGCACTGTGACCCAGGCTGGCCGAGGCTGCCTCCGGCACTACGCCCCCGCTACAGGAAGCCATCCGCCGCGGCGACGAGCAACGCAGCGTGGCGGAGCACCTCGGCGCCCCCCTCAGGATGGAGAGGGCGAGGGCGGAGCAGCGCCGCTCGTCCAGCACTACGTGGGTCTCGGAAGGTCTTTCCAAGCCATGGCGTGGCTCCTTGGTCAAAGACCGGTTGCGAACACTCGCCCACGCGCTGAGGAAATACCTCCCGGCCTGTGCGGACCGGACTCGGGTGGGACTGGCACGTCTGGTGCCTTGGGAAGAAAAGCTCTGAAACGCCGTCCCGAGCGGGCCCCGGAATGAGACGGAGGGGCCAACGGACGGGATGAGCCTGCAGGAGGGAGTTGGCGTTGATAGCGCTTCGGATCTTTGCCGCATTGATGCTGGTCTGGTGGATTCTCGACGGGGCGCAGAGCCTCGTGGTGGGCCTCGTTGCGGCCGTGCTGGGTTCCGGTCTGTACCTTCTCCTTCACGAGCCTCGCGCGCATGGGGTGCGGCCGCTGGGTGTCCCGCGGTTCATGGCCTACTTCCTCCTCGAGTCGCTGCGCGGCGGGTTCGATGTCGCCTTTCGCGCGTTGCATCGCCGGCTGCCTGTTCATCCGCACTTCTTCGACCACCGGATTGACCTGCCGGCCGGCCCGCCAACAGTGCTTCTGGTCAGTGTCATCAGCCTGCTCCCTGGCACCCTGAGTGCCGACCTCTCGGACGATGGCCGCCTGGTTCGGATTCACGCCATCAACGAGGAGCCGGCGGAGGCTGTGCAGGAGCTGGAGCGCCGCATCGCCGAGCTGTTCGGCCTGGATGGAGGAGCGCGATGATGACCTGGTTGCTGCCGGGGGTGATTGTCTTTCTCCTGCTCAACCTGATTGCCGGGTTTTGGCGCGTCTGGCAGGGCCCGACCGGCACGGACCGCATGCTCTCGGCCCTCCTTTTCGGATCAACATTGGTTGCACTGCTGGTTCTGCTTGCCGAATGGCAGGCTGTGGCGGCGTTGAGGATCGCCGCGCTGCTGGTGGTCATGCTGGCAGCTATCCTCACGATCACCTACGTCGGGATAAGCAGGCGCCGCGCGG
>SLOM01000263.1 GCA_007132505.1 Candidatus Sumerlaeota bacterium | reverse complement strand
GCCGGGGGCGGGTGCCGTTCTTCCCCTTGCCCCGGGCGGGACGGTGCGCCGACGTACATGATAAGCGGGTCAGGGAAGCTGATGGCCCGCAATCCGTCGTGGCCGACCAAGGCCCAAAGGAGTTCAATGACTGATGCGACTGCTGATACAGCCGAATTACGACGTTCTGAGCCGGTGGACCGCGGCTCACGTTATCCGCTCCATTCGCGACTTCAACCCCGGCCCGGACCGGCCCTTCATCCTGGGCCTTCCCACGGGCTCGTCGCCTGTCGGGACCTACAACGAGCTGGTGCGCATGCATAAGGAGGGGAAGGTCTCCTTCAAGAACGTGGTGACCTTCAACATGGATGAATACGTCGGCCTGCCGGAGGACCACCCGGAGAGCTATCACTCCTTCATGTGGCGTCACCTTTTCAGCCATATTGACATCCCGAAGGAGAACGTGAACATCCTGAACGGGAACGCGAAGGACCTGGACGCGGAGTGCGAGGCGTACGAGCAGAAGATCCGCGACCTTGGCGGCATTCACCTGTTCCTGGGCGGAATCGGTGCGGATGGCCATATCGCGTTCAACGAGCCGGGATCCTCGCTGACCTCGCGCACGCGCGTGAAGACGCTGACCCGCGACACGATCATCGCGAACTCGCGCTTCTTTGATGGCGACCTCGAGAAGGTGCCGAAGACGGCGCTGACGGTCGGCGTGGGAACGGTGCTGGACGCCGAGGAGGTTGTTATCCTGATCAATGGGCACAAGAAGGCCCGCGCGCTGGCCGAGGTGGTTCAGAACGGGATCAACCACCTTTGGACCGTGTCCGCCCTGCAGCTCCACCCCAAGGGCACCATCGTCTGCGACGAGGAAGCCTGCGAGGAACTGCGTGTCGGCGTGTACCGTTACTTCAAGGACATTGAGGAGAAGAACCTCGACCCCAAGGCCATCCTGGAGGACATCTGAGGCTCTGCCTTGGCACGGATGCTCCCTGACCGCCTGAAGGAAGTTCCGCATAGACGGCTGAATCCCCTGACCGGCCAGTGGGTCCTCGTGAGTCCGCACCGCCTGCAGCGTCCCTGGCAGGGGCGCGTGGAGGCCACGGCGGGGGACAGGCCGCCTTCCTACCTGCCGGATTGCTACCTGTGCCCGGGCAATGCCCGGGCCGGGGGCGTCCGGAACCCTGACTATACAGACATTTTCGTTTTCGACAACGATTTCCCCTCGCTGCTGCTGGACGAGGCGCCGGCGGGCAGCACGGTGGACGTGGCCGGTGCCTATCGCGCCCGTCCGGAGCGCGGCATCTGCCGCGTGGTGTGCTACTCCCCCCGCCACGACCTGACGATGGCGGACATGGAGCCGGCCGCGATCCGCCGCGTTGTGGACGCGTGGGCCGACCAGTACCGCGAGCTGATGGCCGTGCCGTGGGTTCACTACGTTCAGATATTCGAGAACAAGGGCGAGCTGATGGGCTGCAGCAATCCCCATCCGCACGGCCAGATCTGGGCGACGGAGGAGGTTCCGAACGAGCCGGCGGTGGAGGACCGGAGCCTGCGCGGGTATGGCGGTCCGGGGGGGCTGCTCGAGGCAGTGCATGCCCACGAGTCGGAGGATAGTTCGCGCGTTGTCTGCCGGAACGGGGATTGGCTCTGCGTTGTGCCGTTCTGGGCGGCCTGGCCGTTCGAGACGCTGCTGATTCCGCGCCGGCGCGTGGCGTCCCTCCTGGAGATGACAGGGGAGGAGCGCGATGCCTTGGCCTCCATCCTGAAGGACCTGACGGTGCTGTACGACCGGCTCTTCGCGTGTTCCTTCCCCTACACGATGGGCATCCACCAGGCCCCGAAGAAGGACGGGGCGGGGGAGTACTGGCACCTGCATTTTCACTTCTACCCGCCGCTGCTGCGCTCTGCCACGGTGCGGAAGTTCATGGTCGGGTTCGAGATGCTCGGCATGCCCCAGCGCGACCTGACGCCCGAGCAGGCCGCGGCGATGCTCCGGGGTGACGGGCCGGGGGGTGGCTCGTGACGGACCTGGCCGGGACTGCCATCGCGGCGTACAGAAAGATATACGGTGCCTCCCCGGAGTTTGTGGCTCGCGCGCCCGGGCGCGTGAACCTGATCGGCGACCACACGGACTACAACGAGGGTTGGGTCCTCCCCATGGCGATCAACCTGGGGACGGTCCTGGCCGCCGCCCGGACTCCGAACAACGCGTTGGAAGTGCACGCGCGGCGCATGGGGGAGTCGGTCATGGTGCCCATCGGGGGCGAGCTGCCGGCCCAGCCACGCGCCCCCTGGGCGAACTACCTGCTTGCCGTGGCGGACCAATTCCGCTCCCGGGGCCATGCGCTGCCCGGCCTCCGGGTGCTGGTGGACGGCGATCTGCCGCTGGGCGCCGGATTGTCCTCCTCCGCCTCGCTCGAGGTGGCCTTTGCGGCATTGCTCAACGAAATGCTGGGCACGGGGCTGAGCCGGCGCGGCGTGGCGCTGCTTGCGCAGGCGGCCGAGCACAGTCCCTACGTCGGCGTGCAGTGCGGCATCATGGACCAGTTTGCCTCGGCCCTGCCGGAGGAGCCCGCCGCCGTGCTGCTCGACTGCCGGACGCTTGCCACGCGCCCCGTGCGCCTTCCGGCGGGGGATGGCGCCCTGGTCGTCATTGATTCGCGGCGCGAGCGGACACTCGCCGGATCGGCCTACAACACCCGCCGGAGCGAATGCGAGGAGGCCTGCCGCGCCCTCGAAGCTGCCAGCGGGGTGCCGCTTGCGGCTTTGCGGGACGTCACACCGGCGATGCTGGACGAACAGGGCGCCGGCCTTCGGGAGCCATTGCTCGCGCGGGCAAGGCACGTTGTCTCGGAGAACGAGAGGGTGCTGCTCTGTGCCGAGGCCCTGGAGGCCGGCAACCTCCCGGAGGCGGGCCGGCTCTTCACCGCGTCCCATGAAAGCCTCGCGCGCGACTACGAGGTGTCGTGTCCTGAGCTCGACACAATTGCCGAGACAGCCGTGGGCACGGAGGGAGTCCACGGTTGCCGCATGACCGGCGCCGGGTTTGGGGGTTGCGCGGTGGCGCTGCTGGAACAGGATGCGCTGCCGGCACTCCGGAAGGCCGTCCGCGAGGCCTTCGCAGCCCGGGCGTGGGAGGTACCGCATTTCCATCCGGTAAAGCCTGCCTGCGGCGTGGAGTGCTTTCGGCTCGAAACTGCTTGAAGGGAGGCGCGCCATGTTCACCGGACTCATTGAGGAAACAGGCCAGGTCGAATCCATCCGTGCGGAGGGCCGGAGTGTCCGGCTGTCCATTCGCTGCTCGCGGATCCTCCCCTCCTCGCAGTCGGGGGACTCGATCTGCGTGGACGGCTGCTGCCTGACGGCCGAACAGATTAGTGCCGGTGGCTTCTCGGCCTTCGCCTCACCCGAAACGATGAAGAAGACCTCGCTTGGCGAGCGGAAGCCGGGAGACGCGGTGAATCTGGAGCGGTCGCTCACTCTCCAGACGCGGCTGGGAGGGCACCTCGTCACCGGCCATGTGGACGGCACCGGCGTGATCCGCGACATCGGCGCACTGAGCCAGGCCTGGGAGGTGCGCGTCGAAGCGCCGGCGGACCTCCTCGGGCAGCTCGTTCCCAAGGGCTCCGTCGCCGTGGACGGGATCAGCCTGACCGTGGTGGACGTGACGGGCGAGGACTTCAGCCTTTGGATCATCCCGGAGACGTGGAAGCGGACGACGCTCTCCCAACGCCGGCCGGGGGCGCGGGTCAACATCGAGACGGACCTGATCGGCAAGTATGTGCAGCGTTTCATGGAACAGCGCTTCGGCCCCGCAGAGCGGGACAGGCGGCTGCGCGAGCTGCTGCAGGGCGGCAGCTGGGGGGCCGGAGAGGGTGTCCCGGATAGCACTTGACTTGCCCCCGCCCCGCAACCCACCTTGATCGGGCGTGTGACGGTGTTCCCGTAGCTCAGCTGGATAGAGCGTCTGCCTCCGGAGCAGAAGGTCAGAGGTTCGAATCCTCTCGGGAACGCCACTTTCTTTTGGACATTTGCGGAGGTCGCTTCGCGTCGCGGGGCGCCGGGCAGTGTTGGCGATGGAAGCTGCCGTCGAATCGGCTTGAGACTCCGGGCATGGCGAGGATAGTTTACTACTCAGGAGAGTAGCGCAATGAGTCACGCGCGGGGAGATTGAGAGCCATGACGAGCCGGGCCGTGTGGGGCATCCTCGGAGCCGTCCTCGCCGTGGCATGGTTGTGCCCCCAGCCGGTGGCTGCTGATGGGGACGAGGCCGGGCTGCAGTTTGCGGTCTATCCATCCACTCAGAAGATATTCCCCGACATGACACCCGACGGTGCCACGAAGGCGGAGTTGGCCGGCGCCCGGGGGGAATATGTAGCCTTCCAGGTGGCGCTCCGATC
>SLOM01000246.1 GCA_007132505.1 Candidatus Sumerlaeota bacterium | reverse complement strand
GGAGGCAGCCGGCGCTCGAGGCTCTCCAGCAATTGCTGCCCCACCGCATCCAGCGCACCACGCCGCTCCAGCTCCTCCAGGATCAGCACCGCGTGCTTCTCGAGCCCATGGTCGAGCGCCACCTCCTCGATCAGCGCCAGCACCTCCATGTCACGCGGCTCCTGCAGGATCATACGGGCCAGCTCTGCCATCATCAGGTGGAACTCACCCATCTGCCGGTAGGCTTGGACACTTGTCAGGCCCACCGTTCGATTCCGGTTCATCCGGATGCGGAACCACAGCTCGTAATCGTCGCGGAAGGTCAGCGCCAGATTCGGCTGTCCATCATCGAACGACCGCCGCACGGCGATCTCGTAAAAGGTGTCCTCGGTTCCCACCGCCATGCCGTGCAGGTGGCGGTAGGTGTTGAGCCGTTCCACTGCGATCTCCACGTACTCCCGCTGGCTCTCCGTGTCGCCGACCCGCGAGGCATAGATGGCCATCATGTTGGCCGTCTCGCCCGCCTTGACCAGCAGATGCTGCGGCGTCTGGTGCCCCGCTTCCGCCTTGCGCAGCAACTCCAGCGCCTCGGTCACGTTCCGGAAATCAATCGCCTCCATGCCCCGGGACACGGCGCGCTGGCTCTCCTGCTGCAGGAGCAGCAATGCCAACTGGTTCTGGATCCGCGGATTGTCCGGGGCGACTTGGAGAGCCCGGCGGATGTCACGGGTGCCGATGATCAGGGCGTTCGGACGCCCGGCCCGCTGCCAAGCCTTCTGCGCCATCGAATCCGCCTGCACATGCCGCATGTGTGCCTGCCATCCCCCCACAGCCAGCAACACCACCAGCAGCGCCAAGCCCGCACGGAAGAGCAGTCCCTTCGATGGGCGCCAGCCACCCGTGGCGGGACTCTCCCCCTTGGGAGGGATGATCGTCTTCTGGTATACGGGCTTTGCTTTCGAACGTTTCGCGGCCATACTGATCACGCCCGGGAAGGGGGCATTCAAGGCCCAGAACATCGTCACGCCTGCGCGCCACGCAAGGGAAAGCCCCCCCGTCCGGCGTCCTCTCCCTTTTGGCACAACACATGCCTACAACCGTACAGTTGAAGGAGAACAGGACGAAATGGCACGAGAGCTCACACCCCAAATGACACAGTATGCCGCACGATGGCTCCGCGCCCTCGGTGAGGAGAACCGCATCCGCCTCCTGCTGCGCCTGAAGCAAGACCCGGCCAACGTCACGACACTCGCCCGCGAACTCGGCCTCAGCCACGCCAGCACCAGCAAGCACCTCAATGTGCTCGCCGCCAACGGGATCGTCGAGGCCCGCCGCGAGGGCCCCGCTCATGTGTACGCCATCGCGGACAATTCGGTCTTCGACATCTGCGACATCGTCTGCTCGGGCGTCCGCCGGCATCACGAGCGTCTCGGCGCAGCCCTCGCCCCCGAGGCCGAAGAGGCATGAACCCCACCGTCCGGACCCTGCCATCCTCTCTCCGCCCCTCGATTGGGCTCGCTCACCGGGCAGGGCGCAGGGATTATGCGACAAACGAGAGCAACACAATTGATGTGAATTCCAAGATCAATAGAGCCTTCGCGACATGAGCAAACCGGCATCAGCCTCCCTGGAACTCGATCCCCTCAGCCTCCAATTGAGCAGATTCCTCCGATCACTTCTGCCGGTGTTTCTCGTGATTGGCGCGCTGGGCTCCGGTGTGGCGGCGCTCGTCCTCACTCCGCGGGAGGAGGAACCCCAGATCGTCGTTCCGCTGGCGGACGTGATGGTCAGCGCCCCCGGTCTCTCCGCCCGTCAGGTCGAGCGTCAGATCGCAACACCCCTCGAGAACCTTCTCTATCAGATTGACGGTGTCGAGTACGTCTATTCGACCTCCGTCCCCGGCCAGGCCATCGTGACCGTCCGGTTCTACGTCGGCGAAGGCCGCGAGGAATCGCTCGTCAAGATATACAACAAGATGCACTCGAACATAGACTTGGTGCCCGCCGCCGTCGAGTCCTGGATCGTCAAGCCTCTCGAAATAGACGATGTACCTATCCTTGCAGTCAGCCTCTGGAGCGAGGACCCCTCCAGGACCGGCGATGCGGAACTCCGCCGGCTCGCCGAGGAAGTCGCCCTCCGCCTCCAGTCCGTTCACGGCACCAATCGTGTCGAGGTGACAGGCGGCCGGCCGCGCGAATTCCGTGTCGAGCTGAACCCGGAGGCTCTCGCCTCCCGCATGACGGCACCGCTGGACGTGGCATGGGCCCTCGGCGTCTCCAATCAACAGGTGCCCGCCGGGGCATTCCTCTCCGACTCCGAGGTCATCCGCTTCGAGGCCGGCCCATGGATACGCACCAGCCGCGAACTCGAAAACATGGTAATCAACGTGGTGGACGGACAGCCCGTCTACCTGAGGGACGTCGCCTCCGTTTACGACGGGCCCGCCGAACCGGAGGTATACTCGTGGATCGGGTTCGGCCCGGCTGCCGAATACGCCCCGGCGGAGGATGTCTATCCTGCCGTCACCATCTCCGCCGCCAAACGCCGCGGCACCAACGCCGTCACCGTCTCGCGGGACGTGCTCCAGCGGCTCGATCGCGTCAAGGAAACCCTCTTCCCTCCCCACGTCCACTACGAGGTCATCCGCGACAATGGCGAGACCGCCAACCAGAAGGTCACCGACCTCGTGGCGAGCCTCGGGCTCGCGGTCCTCATCGTCATCCTCTTCATCGGGGTGTGCATGGGCTGGCGTGCCGCGCTGGTGGTGGGCCTGGCGGTTCCACTCGCCTACGGAGTGACCCTCGGGATCAATTATCTTGCCGGCTATACCATCAACCGTGTCACGCTCTTTGCCCTGATCCTCGCGCTCGGCCTTCTCGTGGACGACCCCATCACGGGCATAGACAATATAGACCGCTACCTCAAGATGGGACGCTTCCGCCGGCTGCGGGCCATCCTGCTTGCCATGCAGGAAATCCGCACGCCGCTCATCATGTCCACGATCGCCATCATTCTCTCCTTTGTCCCGCTCTTCTACATCACGGGCATGATGGGGCCCTACATGGCGCCCATGGCGGTGAACGTGCCGCTGGCCGTCATCATGAGCACCTTCATCGCCTTCCTGATCACGCCATGGATGGCCAACTTCGTCCTGCGGGCGGACCGGACACAGGACACACCGGCCCCCAAGGCTCCGGCGCGTAACTCACTCCCGGTCCGTGTATACGGCTCGATGATGAGGCCCCTGCTCGCCACCGGCCGCAGCTCCGGCATCTTCCTCGGCATCGTCGCCTTCCTGCTGCTCATGTCCGTCGTCGTGCTGGCGTTCCGCGTCATACCCCTCAAGCTCCTCCCGTTCGACAACAAGGACGAGTTCCAGCTCGTGATAGACATGCCGGAGGGCACCAGCGCCGAGCGCACCGAAGCCGTCCTCCGCGCCTTCGGAGAATACCTGCGCACCGTCCCCGAAGTACGCGCCTACGCGGCCTTTGCCGGAACGAACTCGCCCATGGACTTCAACGGCATGGTGCGCCGTTATTACCTCCGCGAAGATCCCCACATGGGTGACATGCGCGTCACGCTGGCCGGCCGGCCCTACCGCCGCCATCAGTCCAGCGAAATCATCCTCAGAATCCGCGACGGGCTGCACGAAATCGCAGAAACCCACGGCGCAAACCTCAAGGTTGTACAGACGCCCCCCGGGCCGCCCGTCCTCTCCACCATCACCGTCGAAATACACGGAACAGAGGCAACGCCCTACGACGACCTGCGGGAGGGAGCCCGCATCCTCGCCGAACGGATGAAGCGCGAGCCATTCGTCGTGGATGTGGACACCTCCGTCGAACACCCCCAGCGCCGCCTCCTCTTTGAACTCGACCGCGAGAAGGCCGCCCTGTCCGGGGTCTCCACGGCGGACGCCGCACGGACCGCCGCGCTCGCCGTCGATGGCGAAATCGCTGGATATGCCGAACAGCCCGACGAGGCCTATCCCCTCCCCATCCGCCTGCAGCTCCCCGCCCAGATGCGCCGGAAGCCGGCCGACCTGGAGACGCTCACGGTAAAGGGCATGCAGGGCGTCGTGAAGCGCCGCGAAGCAGGCGGTGTCGTGGACGCGCCCCAGCCGCTCGTGCCCCTCGGCGAAATCGGCAGCTTCCAGGAAATGGAGCCTCCCAAGGCCATCTACCGGAAGAACCTCCGCCGCGTCGCCTATGTCTATGCGGAAATCGCCGGCCGCGCCCCGGGAGAATCCATCCAGGACATCTTCTGGGACGAGGGTGCCGAGCCGCTTGCCGAAGGTGAGGAACCCCGCCCCGTCAACCGGCGAAACTACATCTTCGCCGGCGGGGGAGACGGCTGGACACTCCCCGATGGTGTGCGCGCCGTCTGGAGTGCAGAGGGCGAATGGTATATCACCATCAAGGTCTTCCGTGACCTCGGCATTGCCTTCGGAGTCGCCTGCATCGGCATCTTCGTCGTGCTTACGCTCCAGACGGGCTCCGCCCTGATTGCCCTCATCATTATGCTGGCGATTCCACTCACCATGATTGGCATCGTGCCCGGATTCTGGTTCCTGAACGTCATCGGCGAGACCCAGATCTCCGGCTATCCCAACCCGTCGTACTTTACCGCCACCGCCATGATCGGCATGATTGCTCTGGCCGGCATTGTCGTGAGGAACTCGCTCATTCTGGTGGAGTTCATCCACCAGTCACTCCGCGAGGGCATGGAATTCGAGGACGCCATCGTGCGCGCAGGTGCCGTGCGCATGAGGCCGGTGCTCCTTACCGCCGGGACGACCATGCTCGGCAACATCGTGATTACGCTCGACCCGATCTTCAACGGCCTGGCCTGGGCGATTATCTTTGGCATCGGTGCTTCCACGGTCTTCACCCTGGGTGTCATCCCGGTTGTCTACTATCTTGTCTACGCGCGGGTGCCCGGCCACGGGCTCCTACCGGAAAGGACGGAAGAGCCATGATTCAGCTCTCCCTTCGCATTGCCGCCGCCCTGGCTGGCGCGGTCATCCTTGTCGTGAGCATCGGCTACCTCGCCCACTTCTGGACGGAAAAGATAGAGCCGGGCACGGAAGTCCCCCCCGCCGCGGAGATCCCGCCGGAGGACACCATCGAACTGGCCACCGTGGAGGAAGCCATCGTGGAGCGCTTCGCCGGCACCGTCCGCGCTCGCCGCGAAACCAGCGTCTCGCCCCGCATTCTCGCCACCATCACCACCGTCAACGTCCGGTCGGGCGACTGGGTGGAGGAGGGGGAGGTGCTGGCGATGCTCGACGACCGCGACCTGCGCGCCCGTGTCGAGCAGTCCCGCCGCGAAGTCGAGGCCTCACAAGCCCGCTTCGACGATGTCGAGACTGAGACCGAGCGCGCCCGCGAACTCTTCGAATCGCGCGCCATACCCCGGGCTGACCTCGACCGGCTGGAGGCCTCCCTGCGCGCCGCAGCGGCCGACCTCGAGGCCGCACGCCAGCGCCTCGACGAGGCGGAGACCTCCCTCTCATTCGCCGTCATCGAGGCGCCCATCACCGGCCGCGTCATTGACCGGTACGCCGAACCCGGAGACACCGCCTCCCCCGGCGTCCCCATTGTCCGTCTGTACGATCCCGAAACTCTGCGGCTGGAGGCGGACGTGCGCGAATCGCTCGCCGCCGCTCTCTCGCCCGGCACGGACCTGCGTGTGGACATTGAGGCGGTCCGCCGCAGCTACGAAGCCACCGTGGAGGAAATCGTTCCTCACGCGGACCCCGGCGCCCGTACCTTCGTCGTGAAGGCGGCCCTGCCCCCGGCCGAAAATCTCTACCCGGGCATGTTTGGCCGGCTGCTGATCCCGGCCGGCACGGCGGAACGTCTCTACGTCCCGCCGGAATCCGTCAACCGCATCGGCCAGCTTGAATTCGTCATGGCACTGGAGCACGACCGCCCCGTGCGCCGCTTCATCCGCACCGGCGAAACCCGTGCGGAGGACAGTTGGGTCGAGGTCGTCAGCGGCCTCCTCCCCGGCGAACGGATCCTCGCCATCGCACCAGCACTCTGAAATCAGACCCCCACTTCCCAGCAACCAAAGGAGAAAGCAAAATGTCCGTCAAGAGTCTCAAACCCCAGGAACTCGAGAAACTCCTCCAGTCGGGCGAAGACTACTGCCTGATAGACGTCCGAAGCCCCCGCGAGTACAACCGGGAACACATCTCCGGCTCGGAACTCCACCCACTTGGCTCGCTCGACGCAAAGCGGATCAAGGAATCCCTCGCCGGCCGCACCCCGGTCATCATCTGCGAAACCCAGGAGCGCTCCGCCGTCGCGGCCAACTCCCTTTCCTCCGCCGGTATAGACACCGCGCTGCTCGAAGGTGGCATGAGGGCCTGGGCCAAGAGCGGTCTGCCGGTTGAACGCCAGGAGGAAGGCGGTGCGTGCAGCGTCATCTCCGTCGAACGGCAGGTGCGCATCGGGGCGGGGCTGATCGTACTGGCCGGATCGCTGCTCGGCCTGCTGGTGGATCCGTTGTACACCGTGATTCCGCTCTTTGTCGGCTTCGGCCTGGTCTTCGCCGGCGTCACCGGCTGGTGCGGCATGGGACTGCTCCTCGCCAAGATGCCCTGGAACCGGTAGAGGCGCGGCTTTTCCTCGCTCAGGTGACCCCCATCTCTCCTTGCCTCGGGCCCTGGCGCTTCTCATGGTTACCAGCCGGGCCCGCGTGAAGCCCCCCCCGGCGCCCCAAGAGCCCTTGCATGGAGTTGCTGTCCCATGAGCGCCACCCAGCCAGCTTCCACCCCCGCCCAAGAGGGTATGTTCGGCGAATTCGGCGGACGATTCATTCCGCCCCACCTCATCCCCGTGATGGACGAAATCGCCGAGGCCCTCGAGCGATACCGCGACGACCCAGAGTTCAACCGCGAGTACTGCCACTACCTGGAGCGCTACGTCGGCAGGCCCAACCCCCTCTACCTCTGTGCCAAGCTGACGGAAAAACTCGGCGGCGCCAAGATCTACGTCAAGCGCGAGGACCTCAACCACACCGGCGCTCACAAGATCAACAACACCATCGGACAGGCCCTCCTGGCGCGCCGCCTCGGCAAGCACCGCATCATCGCAGAAACCGGGGCAGGCCAGCATGGCGTCGCCACCGCAACGGCCTGCGCCCTCTTCGATATGGAATGCATCATCTACATGGGCGAAATAGACTGCGAGCGGCAGGCGCTCAATGTCTTCCGTATGGAGCTGCTCGGCGCCAAGGTCGTCCCCGTCACCCAGGGCACCCGCACCCTCAAGGACGCCGTGGACGTCGCCATTGGTGACCTCGTCGAAAACTACGAAACCACCTTCTACATGCTCGGCTCCGCCGTCGGACCCCACCCCTACCCGCTCATGGTCCGCCACTTCCAGAGCATCATCGGCCAGGAAGCCCGCCGCCAGATGCTCGAAACCGAAGGCCGCCTGCCCGATTATCTGGTCGCCTGCGTCGGCGGGGGAAGCAACGCCATCGGCCTCTTCCACCCCTTCTTCGAAGACAAGGAAGTTCGCATGATCGGCGTGGAACCTTCGGGCAAAGGCCTCGACACGGACCAGCACGCCGCCACTCTCACCCTCGGCAAGCCCGGTGTCATCCATGGCTACCGGTGTTACCTGCTCGCCGACGAATCAGGCGAGCCCCTTCCCGTCCACTCCGTGGCTGCAGGACTCGACTATCCAGGCGTTGGCCCTGAGCACAGCTGGTACAAGGACGTCGGCCGCGCCGAGTACGTCGCCGTGACCGACAAGGAGGCGCTCGACGCCTTCGTCGAACTCTCCCGCGCCGAGGGCATCATCCCCGCCGTCGAAAGCGCCCACGCCATAGCGCACGCCATCAAACTGGCACCACAACTCAGCAAGGACCAGATCATCCTGATCAACCTCTCCGGCCGCGGCGACAAGGACGTCCGCCAAGTCGCCGCCATGGTAGAGCGTGGCGAATACAAAATTCAATAGAGCAGAAGACAAAAGAAGCCACGGTGACACCGAGGCACGGAGCCTGCCTGACGCCAAGCCGTCAGGCCGGGCTCCGTGCAGCTTGGAGGCCGCATCAGGCCCCACCGTAGCGCGCGGGCCTGTACCGCGAGAAATCAAGCCGCAGATACGCGTCCATGTTGAGGTCCGTGGGGTGACCCTTCTTGAACAGTAGATATCCATCCTCGTAGGGGAGTTTGAGTCCCCACTCCTCCGAGTGCAGCAACTCCTCCACCATCTCCTGGAACTCCTCCCGGTCGTTCACCGGCCAGGAAAATCCACGCGTGTCGAGGAAGATATACTCCGCGTCGAGCACCTCCGGCCAGCAATAGATGTAGCGCCTCTGCGTAAGCTGACCCCCCAGCTCAAGCTGTGCCGACACCGCGGCGTCGTCAGGAATCTCCGCCAGGTAATCGTACGCAAGCTGGTTGTGCGGCAGGATGCGATAGTCTATCGGATCGTAGCGTTTGCCGCCCGGCGTGAAGCCGTGCTCGTACCACGTGATGGCAAACATGAAGAGCAGTATGGCAGCACCTCCGGCCACGCGTGGCAGCGGCAGGATCGCCTTCGGATCGAGGTCCCGCCGCAGCAGCCACCAGGCCCCGTAGATCGAAGCCACCGTCACCGCCGGGACAATCGTCACGCCGTAGTGGTGAATCATCTCGTATTGCATGAACAGGCCGGAGAGCATCGCCGCCGCCAGCATCGGCAGAATCCACAGCCATGCCCAGCGGCCCCAAAGCCCCAGCAGCGCGAACGGCGAAAGCAGAATGAACGCCCCACGGATGCGCAGCTGGTCGCCCATTACCCCAAGGAGATGACCGGGATTCGTCAGCATCGCCTTGAGCACCATCCCCTTGGTGAGGACGGCGTCAGGGTCACGCTGGTCCGGCGGGATCAGGTGACCGTATCTGTCTATCTGGCGGACCGGCAATCCGTCCCGGAAGTAAGGCATCACCCAGCCGATCACGATCAGGAACCATGCCGCGCCAAGCGCAAAGGTCACCGCGCCAATCTTGCGGTCCCTTTCCCCCATGAAGATAAACGCGCCCATTGCGGCCACGTTCACGGAAATCTCCTCCTTCACTCCCAGCGCCAGCACCGTCAGCACCCAGAAGAGAATCATTCTCTTATACAAATACGCCGCGAAGGCACCCAGCAGGAACACCGGCGCGAAACTGTCAATGTGGATGTCCTTGATATTCGTCTGCTGGATCAGCGGGTGCATCAGGAAGAGTCCGGCGAAAAGCACCCCAAGCAGAGGTGAGCGCAGTTTGTTGAGGGCAATCAGATAGACGGGCACTGCCGCAAGCGCCAGCAATACCGTCTGCGCCATCAGGACAGTCACCGGATGGGGGAACAGCCAGTAGAATGGCGTCACAATCCAGAAGGTCGGGATGAAGTGCTCCGCAAAAAAGTGATTGTCAAAATCCCGCAGGTGGTAGCCGATGCGGTCCATGTTGAACATGGCGGCCTCGAACCACCGGCCCTGGATCGTGTTGTACATCAATTGATCGTAGATGCCGAAATCGTGCAGTGCCGTTCCGATGCTGAAATGCCGCATCGTCACCAGGTAACCGAACCAGGCGGTGTAGATGGCCACTATGCCCGCCACGGCACCCGACATCCAGTAAAGATAGGGACGGTGCCAGCGCGGCTGCTCCTCAGCCTGCTGCTCCTCCTCGTCCTCCTGCCGCGGTGCGAGTGGCTCCGTCGCCGGCAGTTCCCGTTCACGCCACAGGCCCACCTGCCAGGCCATCATTCCGAGAGACAGGCCCACGAACGGAGCCCACAGCAGCCAACGCACCTCCTGAAAAAGATAGACGAAGCTGGCAAAAACCAGTACCACCGCCATGAAAATCGCAGGCCAGAGGCACCGGGAGAGCTGCACCAGCCCCTCCCGTCGCGAAGGCACAAGCCCGCGCTTTGCTGCCCACCACGGCAGCCCGTGCAGCAAAGCCATCATCACTGCGATCACCGGCAGCCCGTAGGACAGCAGGTGCTCAAAGTCCCGTTGCCGCGGGCCAAAGTCCGCCACGAACCGGATGACCGCGTTGCTGGCGCGGAAATTCCAGTACCCGAGCCCCAGAATCACAGCCGCTGCGTTTCCGAAGATGATGGCCTGCTTGTCGGTCAGCCAATGCAGTGGCCGGCCGGGAGATAGCTTCCCGCCGTTCTCACGGCCGGGCGCTTCCGGTGCCTGCGTTTCTTGTTCGTTCATGGGTCCTCGTGCCGCATGAAATGGTTCCCGGGCTTCTTCTCCCGGGTGTGCAGGGGTGCGGTCCATAATCCGGTGGCTGGGTATCCGGAGAGGCGGAGGCTGTCAACGGGCAATACCCCTGCCCGCACGGGCCCCTCTGCCGTCCGGCGCCGCGGAAGATCAGCCTCGTTACAGCCCATAGCGTGCCGGCCTGTAGGGCTCGAACACCAGCCTTGTGGATGCATTAAGGTTCAAGTGTGGCGGGTGCCCCCTCTTGAAGAGCAGGTAACCGTCGTCGTAGGGCAGCTTCAGCCCCCACTCCTCCGATTCGAGCAGTTTGCCAATCTCATGGCGGAACTCCTCCTCATCGTGGAGCGGCCAGAAGGACGCGCGCGTGTCCAGAATGATGTACTCCGCGTCGAGGATGTCCGGAAAGCAGTAGATGAACCGCCGCTGGGTGAGCTGACCGCCGATCTCAAGCTGGGCGCTGACGATCGCGTCCGCCGGAATCGCCGCAAGGTAAGTGTGTGCCAGTTTGTTGTGCGGCAGCACAGTGTAATCAATCGGACGGTAGCGTTTCCCTCCCGGATTGAAGCCGAACTCGTAGGAAGTGATGGCCATCATGAAAAGCAGCACCACCGAGAGCCCCGTCAGCCGCGCACCCCGTAGCGGCGCCTCCGGCTCAAGGTCCCGCCGGAACAGCCGCCAGGCCCCCCAGATCGAACCGATAAACACCGCCGGCATCAGCGTGCTGCCGTAGTGGTGCTCCATCTCCTGCATGTGGATGGAGTGGGTCAGCGACATTGCCAGCAGAATCGGCAGAATCCACAGCCAGATCCAACGTCCCCACAGCGCCAGCATCGCCACCGGCGCCACCAGCATCATCGCACCCCGGTAACGTGGCTGCTCGAGCAGCAGTTCCAGTGTCTGCAACGGGTGCGTCAGCACCGCCCGCACGATCAGACCCTTGCTGATTACCTCCTCCCGCTCCAGCCATTCGGGCGGGATGAGGACATTGTAGCGGTCGAGCTGCCTCACCGGCTGGCCGCCCCGGTACCATGGCATGATGAAGCCCACCACCAGCACGAACCACAGGGCACCCACGGCGAAAGTCGCTGCGCCGAGCTTCCGTTCCTTCTCGCCAAGGAACAGGAACACCCCCATCAGCGCCACGTTCACGGAAATCTCCTCCTTCACACCCAGCGCCAGCACCACCATCACCCAGTAGGTGATCCTCCACCCGTAAAGGTAAGCCGCGAAGGCACCCAGCAGGAACACCGGCGCCAGGAAGTCCACGTGCACATCCTTGATGTTTGTCTGCTGGATGATCGGATGCACCAGGAAGAGCAGGGCGAACAGCAGCCCCGCGATCGGGGAGCGGAGCTTCTTCACCGCAATCAGGTAGACCGGCACCGCCGCCAGTGCCAGCACCACCGTCTGCGCAAGCAGCACCGTGATCGCGCTCGGAAAGAGCCAGTAGAACGGCGTCACGATCCAGTAGGTCGGGATGAAGTGCTCCGCGAAGAAGTGGTTATTGAAGTCGGCAAGGTAGTAATTCATCCGCTCGCCATTCATCATCCCCGCCTCGAACCACCGGCCGTTGATCGTGTTGTACATCAAGTGATCGTAGACCCCGAAATCGTGCAGGGCCGTGCCGATGGCGAAGTGCCGCATGGTCACCAGGTAACCGAACCAGCCCACGTAAAGCCCAATCGCAGCTCCCAGCGCGGCCACCGGCCAGTGAAGGAGAAGCGGACGGGATCCTGGCTTTTCCGCACCCTCCTCCTTGTCCGGCGTCTGGCGGGGAGACTGTTCCGCCTGCCACCAGACCGCCGCCTGCCATGCCATCATGCCAAGCGCCAGCCCCTGAAAAGGGGCCCACATGAACCACCGCAGGTCCTTGAAAATCCACACGAAGCACGCGATCAGCAGCCCCACCGCACTGAACAGGGCAGGCCAGAGCGCCCGCGAGTATGCCGCCAGCGCCACACTCCTCGACGGAACGTGCCCCTTGCGCGCCGTGCGGAACGCCAGCCCGTGCAGCAGGACCATCATCCCCGCAATCACCGGCAGCCCGTAGGCCAGGAAGTGCTCGAAATCCCGCATCGTGGGCGAAGAGTCGCGCACCGCGCGTGTCACAGCGCTGTTTGTACGAAAATTCCAGTAAGCAAGGCCAAGGGCCAGAATCGCTCCGTGCCCGAACCAGATCGCCTGCCGGTCCGTCATCCAGCTCAGAGGCTTGCCCGGATAGAGATTCCCTTCCAAGGGAGCCTCCCCGCCGGCGGGGCCCGGCACGTCCTCTTTGGTCATTATGCCCGCCTTCGATAGTGCCGGCCCATGCGGACCAGGCGATCGCCTACACTCTCCCTTCTTCCACCCTGCACTGGCGCTATTCCCCGCTCGAAAGAGTGTCAACTGCCAAAGCTGCCATGTGCCGGGGCACTGAAAAAGAATCTCGCACAGCCCTATCGAATTTACTTGCCGTTGTTGCCCGTCGGCGGGCACTTCCTCGCGCGAAACCCTATCTGCACGCATGGCTTGAGGGGTGCCCGATCCAAATTCCCGAAGATGCTGCAGAGCACACGCTCAAAGGAGTCCGTTGCCATGAAAACCCTCAAGACGTTACTGCTGGTGGCGCTGTTAGGCGCCGGAACCGCCGGGCTCTCCGGCTGCACATCCGCCCAGAAAGGCGCCGCGGGCGGCGGTCTGGCGGGCGGTGTCATCGGAGCAGTCGTCGGCAACAACTGGGGCATGACAAGCACCGGCCCCGCCACCGGAACCGCTGTTGGTGCAAGCTCCGGTGTCGCGGTGGGCGGCCTCGCCGGTGACGCCTACGACCAGGTCACACGCGCCGACGTCGAACGCGAACTCGATAACCTCAGGGCAGAACTCGAAGCCAGGGAAGCGGAACTCGCAGACCTTCGCGGCGCCGCACCCGACCCCCAAACCCTCGCCGAGCTCGAACAAGCACGCGAACGCCTCGCAGAACTCGAAGGCAAGCTCGCCGACGCTCAGGCAGCCGCAGAATCAGAGGCCGCGGGCCGCGCACAGAGCGACGAGGAACTCGCCGACCTCATGGCGGAAATCACACAGCTCAGGTCGCAGCTCCAACAGAAGGAAGACCAGAATGATGTCCTCCAGGCCGAGGTGGACCGCCTCCAGGAGGAAATCCAGACACTCCTTGAACAGATAGACTCCAAGGAAGACCTGCTCGCCGGCCTGGAGGACGAAGTCGAAATCCTCCGCGCCTCCCTCACCGGCAAGGAAACCGCCATGGAGGGACTCAAGAGCGAACTCGACGACCTCAACGTCCGGCTTGAGGAAACCAGCCGCGGACTCACCATGACCATCGTGGACTCGCTCCTCTTCGAACCGGGAGAAGCAGTCCTCACAGGCGATGGACGCCAGCTCATCAGCGACATCGCAGCGATCCTCAACGAGCGCTTCCCCGGCCGCGAGTTCGTCGTCGAGGGCCACACTGACAACCAGCCAATCGTCCACTCCGGGTGGAACTCGAACTGGGAACTCGGAGCCGCACGCGCGCTCACCATTCTCCACGAACTGACCGACTTCCACGGAATCGAACCGCAAAACCTCAGCGCCACAAGCTTTGGGGAATTCCACCCCGTGTCCACCAACAGCACCCCGGAGGGACGCCGCCAGAACCGCCGCGCGGTCATCGTCATCCTTCCGGAACAGCTGCCCGTCCAGCGGGAGACCCTCGCACGGGCGCAGGACTGACACGCGGCAAAACCTTCCCTCTGGGAGCTTCCACCCGGAGCGATGCCGGGGGTGGACGGCTTGCGGGAGCCGCACCCCCGGTTTCTTTATCTTCAGCACCAGGTGCAGAACCATGAAGCCCCACACCCCACCCATACCCGGTCATCGTGCTTCACCACGCGGAGCGGAACGGCGGAAAGGCATGCCCGCCCTGCCGCTCGTCATGATCGCAACCGCCCTGATCCTCTCCGCCTGCACGTCGCGCATTCGGGACACCGGGACACTTCCCGGCGGCTACGAGAGCTTCAACGCCGTGGACACACCGACAGTCAAGATACGCCTGGCGGCCGGCGATGCCCCGGACCCATTCCCCGCCGGGGGCAACGGCCTCGCAGAGGAGGCCGGCGGCCAGCCCCTCCTCTTCATCGTTCCCCCTCCCGCCTGGAAGGCCGGAGAGGACCCTTGGCCTGAGGAACCCGAGCGTCTCGAGGACCTGCTCTTCACCATCCGCGAGCGCCTCTACCGCTACATCCTCCGCGAATACCCACACCCCGCCCGCGTGCGCTATGCATGGCAGGCCTCGGACGCTTCGCTGCGCGGCTATCGCGTCCTGACCGTCGAGTCCGCTGTCACGGATTACAAGGAAGGAAACGGGCTCCTGCGCTACCTCGCCGGCTGGGGAGCCGGCCAAAGCCGCCTGCAGCTCGAAGGCAGGATATACGAAGGGCCTCCGGGTGCGCAGGAAGGGCTACTGGCGGAATATGTCGTGCGCCGGGGTCACGGGGGTTACGCGCAGAACGGACTCAATCCCGCCGTCCTCCGCGCGGACTACACACTTCGCTACGCCGCCGAGCAGGCCATCGCGCTGCTCACCGCGGAATTCCCCGAACTCATCCCGCCGGCCGGAGCAGCCGCTCCCGAATCCGGACAGTAGCCACCCCCATTCCGGCTGGCTATTGCCCCGCAATGGCGCGGCAGGCCGTGGCGATCACCAGCAGCGCCACCGGCGTCCCGATCACCGACCCCATCACCGCCATCAGCAGCCCCACGGGCGCCATGGACTGGTTGTAGGCCGCCGCCACTACGGGCGCCGACGCCGTCCCGCCGATGTTCGCCATCGAGCTGGCAGCGCCGATCAGCAGCGGCACCCTCAGCACCCGGATTCCGACATAAAGGAACGCAATGTGGATCATTATCCACAGCGCACCCAGCCCGAAGAAAACCGGGATGTCCAGGATTGCGCGAAGATTGGCCCGCGCCCCGAAGCCCGTCAGGATCAGGAACAGGCCGATGTATCCGATGGAGGAAGCGCCGCAATAGTCGAGCTGCCGCAGCCGCGTCAGGCTCAGCCCGAGTGCCACCGCCGTCATCAGGATGATGCCCCAGCCGTAGCCGCTCATCACGTCGGAGATCGCCTTCCACCCGAGGGTCTCGTCGAAGAAGTTGTACACCGGGGTACCGAGCTTCAGGCAGACTTGGCCGACCAGGAAGGCGACGCCGATCATGAGCGCGATATCCAGCGCCCTCGGCCGCCGGGCGTGTGCTTCCTGTTCGGCCTGGAGGCGCTGGCTGATCTCTTGGACCACCTTCACATTCGCGCCGTGGTGCCGGTCAATCGCCACCTGGTAGGTGGAGAGCGAAATCAATATACCGAGCCACGTATACGCCAGCACCGTGTCCACGATGATCAGCGGGCCGAGGTATTCCGGCGGCGTTCCGACTGTCTCCACCACAGACGCCAGGTTGATCCCGCCGCCAATCCACGAGCCGGAAAGCGCCGCCACCGCCTTCCACATGTCCTCCGGCATGGCGTCAGGCATCAGCGTGTTGAAGACGGCGAAGGAGGTGATCGCCCCCACGGCGATGCCCGTCGTCGCGAAAAGCATCATCAGCACGGCCTTGCCGCCCAGCTTCGCCAGCCCATGCAGGTCCGACGGAATCAGCAGCAGCACCAGC
>SLOM01000208.1 GCA_007132505.1 Candidatus Sumerlaeota bacterium | reverse complement strand
TTTGATTTCACGCTGGGCGACTTGGACGGCCAGGACGATTGGACCGTCGAGGAGGGTATTGCCAACATTGTCGGCGGCCCCTTCACACCTGTAGCCGGGACGCAATACGTGAAGCAGGAGGCCAACTCCATCATCGGCCGGGACGTGGATGGCGAGGACGCCACCCGGGTGATCGTCCGGGGATGGTACCGGGGCGAAGGCAGCGAGGAGCTGCAGCCGCCACCGAACGACCGCCCCATCGCGGCGCTGCTCGGCTTCCGCAAGGTGAACAACAACCAGTTCGCCATCGCTGCCTATGACGGGAACGAGGAAGACTACGTGGAGCCCACCGGTGGCAACGGGCAGCCGATTGTCTTCTCGAATGACAGGTGGCACAAAATCATCCTCAGCATCAATTACGAAACCAAGACCTACGACGTCAGCGTGAACACGATGCCCCACCTTCAGGACGTGGCGTTCCGCGACGACGACGTGGAGAAGCTCAACGGGTTCCAGTCGTTCTCGCGCAGCGGCTCTGGCCTCGACCAGATCGGGTTCTACCCGTCCGACGGTGACTATGACGGCGACGGAGTCTCCGACGACGACGAAATGCGCACCCCGCGCGGCAACCCGCTCGATCCAAACAGGCCCGACGACTATGACTTCCGCGCCATGGGCGACCTGAACCAGGACGGCCGGACGAACTTCCAGGACTTCGTGTTCCTGCTTGAGCTCTGGGGCGCCTACCCCTGGGCCGGCAAGTCCTCCATCGGCTTCTCCGACTTCGTGAACATTCTGGAGCACTGGGGATTCGAGCGAGAAACACGCTGACCCCCGCTCCAGTGGTGACCTGAGAAACCGGACGCCGGGGAGGGGCAGGAACCCTTTCCGGCGTCTCCATTTGACCCACCTCCCGCCTCCGTCCAGAGCGTTTTCACAGGCGCGGGACTTGCTAGCTGCGGCAAGCGAATAAGCGAGTCACAGGACCGCATCAACACCAGTCGCCTCATGGGTATCCGGCCATGCCAGTTTACGAGTACGAGTGCACCGCCTGCGGCAACAACTTCGAAGTCAACCAGCGGATGAGCGACCCACCCATCACTTCCTGCAACTGCGGGAAGGAGGGCCAGGTGAGGCGCCTGATCGGCGCCGGAAGCGGCCTGATTTTCAAGGGGAGCGGGTTCTACATCACCGACTACAAGAAGAACGGTTCGTCCAGCAGCACGACGTCGAACGGCAAGGCTGGAGACGGCGCCGGCAAGAAGGCGGAGGCCAAGTCCTCCTCCTCTTCCTCCGGCAGCGCCCCGGCCTGTGGCAGCGGCGCGTGCGGATGCCCCAGCTGACCTTTTGACGCCTGCTGAGGCGAGGCTCTGATCACACCAAGGGCCCGGGACGGTTTGCCGCCGTCCCGGGCCTTTTCACGTCCAAGCCACCTGGCAGCGCCGGGTCAGTTGCCCTGCACTTCCTCCCGGCTCCAGCGCAGGGTGGGTGCTTCGGGGTACTCGTCAATGACGTTGCCGTATTCGTCCACCATGAGGAAGTGGTGGTGCGCGCCGTGGAGGGTGGCGAGGATGAAGTGCCGGACGGGTTCGGCCCGCTTGAGGAACCATGTCTCCTCCGGATCGTGCACCGGCCGGTGTACGACACCCCAGGCGCCATCACCGATATAGACGATGCCCGCGGGGTGCAGTTGCTCGCCACGGATGGGGTGGGTTCGCTTGTAGGTGTGGTCGTGATTTTCGAAGGCGACCCGCACGCCAAACTTCTCAAAGAGCGGCATCCAGACGTCACGGACGCGGACGTTTACCTGGTCGCCATAGACGTTGTGGGAGGGGTAACCCGGCACGTGATAGACGGGGAAGAGGTGTGGCACGTCCTGCCGCTCGGCGAGGACCTGTTCGAGCCACTCCGTCTGCTCGCCCTCGATGGGGTTGGCGTGGTCGGTGTCCAGCATGACGATGCTCATGTAGTCCCCGAAATCGAGGACGTCGTAGCCGGGCTGGCCGGGCCAGTCAAAGAGGCCGAAGAAGAAGGACGCGATGCTCTCGCGGAACTCGTCCGTGGGTTCGTAATCCTCGTGGCGGAAATAGTAGTATTGCTGGACCTCGTGATTTCCGATGCCGACGACCGCGGGTATGACGCGCCCTTCCGGCGTGATCATGCTCTTCTTCATGGATTCGTACCAGTCATACCAGAGGTGCACGCGCTCGGGGTTGGCGTCTGCGTAGGCAAGGTCGCCACCCCAGACGTAGAACTCCGGATCGTAGCGCATGGCCTCGCGGTTGACGCGCTCCATGTGCTGCTGGTGATGAAGTGTGTCGCCTCCGAAGACGACGCGGACGGGGCGCTCAGCGGTCGCCGGCATGGTGCGTAACTTGTACTCCACCGAATCCTCCCCGAAGCGGAAGTCGTAGGTGGTGCCGGGTTCGAGACCGCTCAGCTCGACGCGATGGATGGTTCTGTCCGAATGGGGGAAGGGCCGTGTGTCGCCGGTCTGCGTGGCCCATTCCTCTGCGGTGCCGGTGGGGCGGTACTGGATGACGGTGTCGCGTTCCTGGCCCTCGAGGGTTTGCCAGTCTATCAACATCGTTGTCGTGGGATCCTGCCGCCAGTACAGATGGATGGCGATGGGGTCGTAGAGTTCAGCGGCCTCCGTGCCGTCGGCGGATTGAGCCTGAGCGCCGGAGAAGCCCCCAACGGCAAGTGCGGCGGCAACAAGGCCGGCCCGGTGGAATCCCGGAGCCCCGCGAAAACCGGGATGAGGTGACGTTCCAAGGGTCATGCTGTGCTCCTCGTTTCGTGAAGTAATCGCGGCTGGCATTGCAGCCGGAACACGAGGCACCGCTCAAGGGGAAGCGGGCGCATGGCCGTCGGCCCATTCGAGCTTGCGGGCATCGCCCGCAGTGCAGGTAAGGTGCTCGCCAAGTTGGAGGCGAGGCCCCATGCATCCTGTTTCATTCCGTCCGGCAAGCGTGCTTGCCGTATTGTTATTTCTGACCACTTGCGCCCTGCAGGCTTCCGCGCAAGGAGAACCACTGGAGTTGGAGTTCGATCTGACGACGCTTCATCCCGAGGACGACCGCACGACGTTGGAACCGATTGACGAGACCCGCTTCGTCGGGCCCCCGCCCGAGGGCCAGCCGCTTCGCGAGCCGGATTGGGAGTGGGTCGAAGCCACGCTGGCCGGCATGACGCTCGAGGAGAAGATCGGTCAGCTCTTCGTCAGCAACTTCCACGGCAACGGGGAGGACCTGATTTCGCGGTTTCACGTGGGCGGGTTCGTCTTCCTGGGCAACAACCAGCGCGCGGCGGACATCGTTGCCACCGTGAACCGGCTGCAGGAGTACGCAGATGTGCCGCTGTGGTTCGCCATTGACGCGGAGGCGGGCGTGGGCGCGCGGGTCCGTGATGCCACGATCTATCCGCTCATCATGGCGTTCGGCGCGGCAAGCGATCCGGAACTGACGGAGCTTTGCGGGCGTATTACGGCGCGTGAGTCCGCGGCGCTCGGGCTCCAGGCCGCCTATGGCCCGGTGGTGGACGTCAACACGGAGCCGAAGAATCCGATCATCTCCACGCGGGCTTACTCGGACAGGGTCGGGCAGGTCGTGGACTTGGCCCACTCCTTCATCCACGGCGCCCGGGCCGAGGGGGTGCTGACGACGCTGAAGCACTACCCGGGACACGGCGCCACGGCGGGCGACAGTCACCACATGCTCCCGGCCGTGCATAAGGAAATGGACGAGATCCGCGCGATCCACCTACGGCCGTACCGCGATCTGGCGGCGATGGGTGACCTGGACCTGATCATGACGGGGCACGTGTGGTATCCGGCGGTGCATCCGGAGGAACCGTGGCCGGCGACACTCTCGCCGGTGTTCAACACGGATATCCTGCGGGACGAGATCGGCTTCGAGGGGCTGCTGGTGTCCGACGCCTTCAACATGAGGGGCCTCACGTCCGCCGTTGGCGATCCGGGCGAACGCTCCGTGCTGGGCATCGAGGCGGGACTCGACGTGATCGTGGTGCCGCAGAACATCGAAAAGTCCTTCGAGGGCGTTCTTCAGGCGGTACTTTCGGGCCGACTGAGCGTGGAGCGCATCGAGGCCTCGGCGCGGCGGGTTCTCGCCGCGAAGACACAATCAGGGCTGCACGAAAGCCGGCTCGTGGACCCGGAACTGCACCTGTCCGTGCTGAACCATCCAGAGCACCGGGCAGCCGTGCGCCGGTTGTGCGAGGAGGCCTTCACGGAGGCGAAGAACAGCCTCGGAGACGGGGCCGTAATCGGCCGTGGGGAGCAGGTCCTGCTGCTCTCGCTCGATGCGCAACGGCGCATCTTCTATCGCTTCGGCAACACGTTTTTCACGGACCCCTTCCTGGCGGAGATGCCGGACACGGAGGTGCTGGAGGTGCCTGTGGACATCCCGGCCGACATGCGCCAGTCCATCCTAAACCGCGCCGGGCAGGCGGACAAGGTCCTCGTCCTTGGCTACGACTGGTACGAAATCCAGTCGGCGGACCAGGTGGAGCTGATCAACGCGCTCACGGCGGGCAGCGCCCCGGTCGTCTATACGAGCTTCGGCGCGCCTTACCACTATCTGCAGATTCCCGGCGTGGACGCGTTCTTCTGCGGGTACGCCAGCGTGCCCGCCATGCAAGAGGTGGCGGTGGAGGTGCTGCTGGGGGACCGTGAGGCGCTGGGCCGGCTGCCGGTTACAGTGGAGGGGCTGAACGAACCGCCCGAGGCGTTCGTGGTGCGGTGACGGCCGCCGGCTGAGGGAGGGCGAGTCGTTCTTCTGTGCCGCGTAACCTTCCCGCGCGCCTACCAACCGAGCAGGTAGGCAAAGACCAGGGGGGCGACAATCGTGGCGTCCGACTCGATCATGAACTTGGGGGTATCCACGGCGAGCTTGCCCCAGGTGATCTTCTCGTTGGGGACGGCGCCGGAGTAGGAGCCGTAACTGGTTGTGCTGTCGCTGATCTGGCAGAAGTACGCCCAGAGCGGCGCCTCGACCTTCAGATCCTGCTCCAACATGGGCACGACGCAGATGGGGAAGTCGCCGGCAATGCCCCCGCCAATCTGAAACATGCCAAGGGGGTTGCTACGGGTCGTCTCGAGGTAATGGTCCGCAAGCCAGGTCATGTACTCGACGCCGCTGCGCACGGTGTGGGGATTCTTTATCTGGCCCTGTATGACGGCTGCGGCGTACATGTTTCCGAGCGTGCTGTCCTCCCAGCCGGGTACGACGATGGGGACTTTCTTTTCAAGCGCAGCGAGCATCCACGAGTTGCGAGGATCAATCTGGTAGGACTTCTTGAGATTTCCGCTGGCGAGGACCTTTTGGATGAATTCGTGGGGGAAGCATCGCTCGCCCCGTGAGTCCGCGTCCTGCCACACGCGCAGCATTTCCTTCTCGATGCGGCGCATGGCCTCTTCTTCGGGGATGCAGGTATCGGTGACCCGGTTCAGATGGCGAGCGAACAGGTCCGCCTCGTCTTCGGCGGTAAGGTAGCGATATTCCGGAACACGCACGTAGTGATCGTGGGCGACCAGATTGAAGACATCCTCCTCCAGGTTGGCGCCGGTGCAGGTAATTAGGTGGACCTTGTCCCGGCGGATCATCTCGGCGAGGGAGATTCCCAGTTCGGCGGTGCTCATGGCGCCGGCCAGGGTGACCATCATCCTGCCGCCCTTGTCGAGGAACTCACCCCAGGCGCGGGCTGCGTCCACCACGGTGGCCGCGTTGAAGTGCCGGTAGTGGCGCTCCATGAACTCTCCGACGGGGCCGAGGGCTGGGAGTGGCTTCGGTGGAGCCGAGGCACCGCCGGCGGGCTTGCCGGAAATCATGCCAAGACCAGCGTTTTCAGTCATCTGCACTTCTCCTGAGGATTTGTTGAGGGGAGGCCGGACCGCGTTCCCGCTGTAAAGCGATGAGCCTTACCCCCACCCCCGGGAGGGGTCAACCCCGTGGGCGAGAGCGGGCGCCGGGCAGGTCTTGTGGACGTGCAAATCCTTTTGCGCTCGTCCGGCGGACGTGCTTCCATCGCACCGGATTCCTGCCCGGGAAGGAGAGACTGCCATGCCGACCAGTACGCTTGCGATCAACGAGCTGATCATGCTGCTGGCCCTTGACGACGAAGGGGGGCAGGTCTCCTGGCGCGTCTCGCCCTACCTCGACTATGCGCTGGCGGGTGGCATGCTCGCCGAGCTGGCCCTGCGTGATTACATTGAGGTCACAGGGGACGCGGATCTGGAGCTGAAGCGCATCCCCCCGACCACGGGCTCGAAGCTGCTGGACGACGTGCTGCACGTCTTCCGGCGATCGAACCATCCTCACACGGTCGCGGGCTGGGTGGCCGCCGTCTCCGCCATCGAGGACCTGGACCACCGGCAGATGGAAGAGCTGGCGGAAAAGGGCATCCTCGAGCGCCGGGAGGGCCGCTTCCTGCTCATCTTCCCGATCACGACCTACCCCATGCTTGACCGGACACCGGAGAAGGAAGTGGTGGAGCAAATCCGGGAGGCGGTGCTCGGCACGGGGGTGATCGAGCCGCGGCTGGCGGTTCTCATCACCATCGCGCGGGGGGCGCACCTGCTGAGAGGGCCCCTCAGCGACGAGGAGCTGGAGAGGGCGGAGAAACGCCTGGCGGAAATCGCCAGGGGCAATGCCATCAGCCGCGCCACGTGCGAGCTGATCCAGGAGGCGGAGCGGGCGCTGTTCGTCGCCTCCTCCATCCCCTTCATGGGGATTTCGCGCGTCTAGCCGGCAGCCGCGCAAGCCACACACACCCGGAGTACCATGACCGGATTTTCCGTGCATCAACTGGATTCGCGCATCCTTGGCAGAAAGAGAAAGGTGCGCGTCTATATTCCTCCTGGAGTGCATCCAGGAGGAGACCCTCCCCCAGCCCTCCTGATTCAGCAGGACGGGCAACTGGCCTTCACCGGCCGCGAGGACACGCTCCGCTACGGATCCTGGGGCCTCGACGAATGGATCGCACGCCTTGCCGGGGAGGACGGCTTCGACGCGCCTGTCGTCGTGGGGATAGACAACTCCCCCAAGCGCCGGCAGGAGTACTTCCCCATGACGCCGGAGTTCGATCTGTACGAGCAATTACTTCTGGAGGAGCTCCTGCCCTGGATCAGGGAGACGGTTGGTTTCGAGCCTGCGCGGGACCGGACGGCACTCATGGGAAGCAGCATGGGCGGCATTGCGGCGTTCGGCCTGCTCTTCCGCAACCCGGACCGGTTCGCCGCGGCGGCGTGCCTGTCCCCCTGGTTTGAGTTCGAGAAGAACCGCTATGTGCGCGAGGTACTCCGCCCAATGGAGGAGAAGCCCCCCGTACGTGTCTATATGGACTCGGGCATTCGCGACTGGCGGCAACTGGACGACGGGCACCGGGGGATGCTGCTGACACGGCTGGAACTGCTGCGGCTGGGCTTCCGGGAGGGGGAGGATTTCGACTGGTTGGTGGAGACAGCCTTCCCGGCCGAAGAGGAGCTGCGGGACTCACCCGTGAAGCCGGACTACCGCGCGAACGCGATGATCAACCAGCACACGGAGTACCACTGGCGCAGAAGGCTGGAACGGCCACTGAGGTTCCTCTTCGGGAAGCGAACCTGAGAGACAACGGCTTGCCGTGGGGATGGGCGGTGGCTACTCGACGTTCGCGATCTGTTCCTTCAGGCTTTCGGCGAGGCTCTTCAAAGCGAGAATCTGGCGGGTGGTATCGAGGTCACGGGCCTTGCTGCCGATGGTGTTGATTTCGCGCAGGATTTCCTGATTGAGGAAATCGAGTTGGCGGCCACGGGCCTCGGGGTTGCCGGGTGCCAGAAGCTGCTCCAGGTGCTCGAGGTGCGCGTCCAGACGGGCGAGCTCCTCCGCCACGTCCGCCTTGTCGGCGAAGATGGCGACCTCCTGCTCGAGGCGGCCGGGTTCGAGGGACGACTTGCGCGGACCAAGCAGCTCCTCCAACCGCTCCTCGAGGCGCTGGCGGTAGCGTCCCACGACGGCCTCGCGCAGGCCATCGAGTTCGCGGCGCCGCTGGACCATCTGCTGCTGCAGCTCCACCATCACGGTGCGCAATTGCCCGCCCTCCCTTGCCCGGTCCGCGGAGAGCTGGCCCACGGCCTGACCGAGTGCCTCGCGGAATTGCTTTTCGATCTGTTCGAAGCGTTCACCGTCCGGCTGAATGGTGACGGCGCCGGGAATCTGAAGCAGGCGCGAGAGGTCGGCCTCCTGTCCGCGTTGGCGGCAGAACTCCTCCAGGCGGGAGATCAGTGCCTCGTTCAGGAGGTAGTGCTCGCCCGCGCCGGGGACGGCTTCGAAGTGAACGGCGAGGAGGACCTTGCCGCGGGAGAGGTGGCGCTGCAGTTCGGTGCGAGCGACCGGTTCGAGCGGGCCGAGTTCCTGGGGAATCCGGACGGAGACGTCGAGGAAACGGCCGTTTACAGACCGCAGCTCCACCGAGAGGCTGCCGAGCGGGGAGGCGGCCGAGCCACGGCCAAAGCCGGTCATACTGTTCATCGCGCGATTCGCTCCGGGGACGGGTATCGGCCCCACACTGCGCCCGGGCCGGGGCCGGGGAACAAGCCCGAAACCGCCCCGGGTGCCGGAGGATCAGTCCTCCTCACCGGTGTCCGGCTCAGCGGGCTCTTCGGGGGGCGGTTGCTCATCGCTCTCCTCCAGCATCCCGACGGTTTCGCGGATGCGGTCCGCGAGGTCCTCACGGCCTTGGCGTCGAAGCGACTCGATGAGCTCGCGGCCTTGTTCGACGGCGCGCTGGGACGCTTCGCGGGCCTGGTCGGCGCCTTCCCCGGTGGCCCGAGAGACTTCCCGGCGGAAGTCGTCCATACGCCGGCGGAGCGCCTCGCCCTCGGGACCCTCGGCCCAGTCGCGCACCTGCTCCTGGACAGCGTCGGCCTCGGCGAGTGCCCGCTCCCGCAGGGCCTGGGTGGCTTCGCGAACCTGGCGGAAGCCGCGTTCGGCCAGCACGCGGGCCCGGAAGGCCTGCTCGGCAGCCCAGCTTTCGAGGCCTTCCAGCACGTCGTCCTGCGCGACCGGTGTCGCCACGCCGCCGGGCTGAATCATCTCCACGTGGGCGCGGCGAAACACCCACCCCCGAGTGACGATGCGGGCCGTGGCATCCGGTGGGCCGGCCACTTCGTCCTCCATCCCTTCGTACAGACGGATGCGGACAGCCCAATCGTCCGTCCCGGGGTCCGGATCAATTCCGCGGACAAGGCCGACGACCTCTCCCGCGGAACGGACCGGCCGTCCCTCCGAGAGCCGGCCGGGATCCTGGAAGGTGACGGTGAACTCGACGCCGTCGGGTTCGGGGTAGGTGTCCTGGAAGAAGTTCCATGCCCATGCGCCGGCCAGGACGGCCAGGAGCACGGCGGCGATCATGCCCCAGCGTATTGCGGGGCGCCTTCTTCTGCGGCGTTTTCGGGCCATTCTTCCGTCCTCCCGCCGCACCCGGCGTGTGCCGAAAGTGCAAAGTGCTGACCGCGGGGGGTGGCCCCTTCGCGGTCCGTGCGAGTATATGAGCGCAATCCTCGCGCGCCCAACAAGCGCAAATGCGGTGGGGTGCGGGATTGAGATTGCCAGACAAGCGGGAAATTTGCAGCATGAAAAGTGACTGGCAGGCACGGATCCCCCGAGAGTGCCCCCCAATGGCACGGCGAACAGGTCAGCCCATGCGGGTCCTTCCGCTCCTGCCGGTGTTTCATCCCTGCATAAGGAGGCCTTCGCCATGCCACGCCTGACCAGAGACCTCGACCGGGGGCCTGCCCATCCGATCATGCACCCGGTGGACCAGATCGCCTGGCAGGAGGATCCACCTTCCATGCCGCCGGGAGTTCAACTGGCCATCCTTGAGGGAATGCCGGATGAACAGGGTTACCTGGCCATGCGGCTGAAGATGCCCGACGGCTATGTGCTGCCGCCGCACTGGCACCCGCACGTCGAGCGCGTGACGGTCATTTCGGGGAGGCTCCGGCTCGGCCGGGGCGAGGAGGTGGACCGCGAAAAGACGTATGAACTGCCGGCGGGGAGCTACTCCTCCATGCCGCCGGAGACACCGCACTTCGGCATCGCCGAGGGGGAGACAGTCGTCCAGCTGAACGCGATCGGCCCTTGGGAAATCAATTACGTCAACAACGAGGATGACCCCCGGAACGTCTGAGGAAGGGACAGACGGCCCGGGCAGCTATCCCTCCAGGACCACCTTGTCCTCGTCGTCGGTTTCCTCCAGCATTACGACGACGTGTTGCTCTGGTGTGGTGGAGATTTTCAGGCCGCAGTAGTCCGGCTGGATGGGGTATTCCCGCAGGCCGCGGTCCACCATGATGGCGAGGCGGACGAAGGCGGGCCGGCCGAAGTCGGCCAGTTCGTCGAGCGCTGCACGTATGGTCCGCCCGGTGTATAGAACGTCATCCACCAGGATGATGTTGGCATCATGGATGTCGAAGGGCAGCTCGCTGCCTCGGACCATCGGGTTGGGACCGAGGCGGGAAAGATCGTCGCGATAGAAGGTAATATCGAGAACACCGGTGGGAACCTCCTGCCCGTACTTCAAATCGAGCAGGGCCTTGAGCCGCTCGGCAAGGAAGACCCCCCGCGTGCGGATGCCGATCAGCAGGAGGGCTTCGGGATAGCGGAACTCATCCTGAATGCGGGCGGCCAGCTCCTCAATGCGGGCCTTCACGTCCTTGGACGTAAGGAGGACCTTTCGTTTCGGCGCACGAGTGGTCTTTGGGGCGGTTGTTTTCTTCGCCGGTGTCTTGGTCTTGCTGGCGCTGGACTTCGTGGTGGTGGTCTTACGGGCTGGCGTCATGGCTCAGTTTCCCTTCCGAAGCGCGTTGGCGGCGATGTCGCGGCGGAACATCTTCCCTTCAAAGTCCACGCGGTCCGCCAAGTCATACGCTTTCTCCACGGCCCGCGCAAGGGTTCTGTCCCATGCGGTGCAGGAGAGGACGCGCCCGCCCGCGGTGACGACATCCCCGGCGTCTCCCCGCGCCGTGCCCGCGTGGAAGACGATGGCGTTGTCGGTCTTCTCCGCCTCTTCCAGTCCGCTGATCGGGAATCCCGTGGAATAGGAGCCCGGATAGCCTCCCGACGCCAGGACTACTGTGACGCAGTGCCCGGGGCTGGTGGCGATTCCGGCCGGGGCGGACTTTGCCTCCGCGGGGCTGGCGGCCATGGTCATGGGCCGGAGCCGGCCCTCCGCGCAGGCGAGCAGGATCTCCCCGAAATCTCCCTCGAGCAGGGGCAGGATCACCTGTGTTTCCGGGTCGCCGAAGCGGCAGTTGAACTCCACGACCCTGGGGCCGTCCCCGGTCAGCATCAGTCCGGCGTACAGCACGCCGCGGTAGGTGATCCCGCGCGCGGCCATCTCGGCGAGAGTGGGCCGCAGGACCTCGGAGAAGGCGGCGGTGAAGAGTTCCTCCGTCATGGCGGGGACGGGAGCATACGCACCCATGCCGCCGGTGTTGGGGCCGCGGCCGCCATCGCAGGCACGCTTGAAGTCCTGGGCGGGTACGAGTGGATAGACAGTATCCCCATCACAAAGGCCGAAGACTGAGGCTTCCTCGCCTTCCATGAATTCCTCCACAAGGATGCGCTCGCTGGAGGCGCCGAAGCGCCGGCCGGCGAGGTTCTCGTCTATCGCGGCGTCCACCTGTTCCCATTCGGTGGCAACGGTGACGCCCTTGCCTGCGGCGAGTCCGTCCGCCTTCACGACAACCGGCAGGCCGAGCGACCGGGCGTAGCCCTTCGCCTTCGCGGCGTCCGAGAAGCTTTCCGCCTCTGCCGTGGGGACTCCTGCCGCGCGCATGACGTCCTTGGCGAAGGCCTTGGAGGACTCGATCATCGCCCCGTCGCGATCGGGGCCAAAGACCGGATAGCCGGCCTGGCGGAGCGTGTTGCCCAGTCCCTCGGCGAGGGGCGCTTCGGGCCCGATGACGACAAGGTCCGGCCGTTCGTCCCGGGCCAGCCGCAGGATATCCGCGTGTCCGTTTCCGGACAGGCGCGGGCAGCGCGCCACCCGCTCGATGCCGGGATTGCCGCCGGGACAGAGGACCTCCTTCACGGAGGGGGACTGCTTGAGGCGCCATGCCAGGGCGTGTTCGCGGCCGCCCGTGCCAACAACAAGGACTTTCATGGGACTCTCCCGGTGCGGGTTTTCCTTCGTCTAGTCAACGCCAAGTGCCCCCTTCCCGAAGGAGGCGGGGAGCAGTTCGCCCGCGCGGAGCACAAGCCGCCGGCCGCTCCGCCCCGTACAGACAACGACCATGTCCGGGTTGAATTCAAGGAGGACCTGCCGGCAGGCGCCGCAGGGCGTGAGGGGTTGGTCGGTGGGGCCGGTTACGGCGCAGATGAGCGGCTTTCCCGCGTCCTCCGCCACGACGCGGCCGATCGCCACGCGCTCGGCGCACATGGTAAGGCCATAGCTGGCGTTCTCGACGTTGCAGCCGGTGACGATTCGCTCACGGTCCGTATAGACGGCTGCTCCGACGCGGAATCGCGAGTAGGGGGCATGGGCCCGCCTGGCGGCACGCTCCGCCGCATCCGTCAGCCTTCGCAGGAGTTCCTCCGGCACGTCCATGGCGGCACTCACTCCCACTCGATGGTGGCGGGGGGCTTGCTGCTCACGTCGTACACCACGCGGTTGATGCCGGCCACCTCGTTGATGATGCGGTTCGAGATGCGCGCGAGGACGGGGCGTGGCATTTCGTACCAATCTGCTGTCATGCCGTCGGTGCTGGTGACGCAGCGCACGGCGGCCACGTTTTCGTAGGACCGGCTGTCGCCCATGACGCCAACGCTCTGCACGGGCAGGAGGACGACGAACGCCTGCCAGATGTTGTCGTATTCGCCGGCGGCGCGGAGCTCCTCCACCAGGATAGCGTCCGCCTCACGGAGCTTCTTGAGCCGCTTCGGTGTCACCTCGCCCAGAATCCGCACGGCAAGCCCGGGCCCCGGGAACGGATGCCGCCCAAGCGTTTCCTTCGGCACGCCAAGAAGCCGGCCAACCGCGCGCACCTCGTCCTTGAACAACTCCCGCAGCGGCTCGACGACCCGGCCCTGCTTGATCAGGTCGAGCACCTCCTTCACGCGGTTGTGATGCGTCTTGATGGTGGCACTCGGCCCGTACGTGGAGACGGATTCGATCACATCCGGGTAGAGCGTGCCTTGGGCGAGGAAGTCCCCCGGCTTGAGGTGCGGCATGAAAACCTCAATGAAAACCCGGCCGATTCGCCGGCGCTTCTCCTCGGGGTCGGTGACTCCGGCAAGCTCACCGAGGAAGCGCTTTGAAGCACGTAGGACCTTCAGCCCGATGCCCAGCTCCCGGAACATGGCCCGCACGCTCTCGACCTCCTTCAGGCGCAGCAGTCCCGAGTCCACCAGGATGGGCACGAGGCGCTTGCCAACGGCCTTGTGCAGGAGCGCCGCCATGACGGTTGAATCCACGCCGCCGCTGACGGCACAGACGATACGCTGGCCGTCGGTCTGCTCGCGCACCTTTGCGATTTCGTGCTCGATGAAATCGTCCATCGTCCAGTCGGTCCGGGCTTGGCACACGCCCTCCACGAAGTTCTGCAGCCAGCGGCCACCCTCCTCGGTGTGGAAGACCTCCGGGTGGAACTGGAGTCCGTAAAGGTGCTTCTTCTTGTGGGCGATGGCAGCGATGGGGCAGTTGTCCGAATCAGCGAGGCGGCGGAAGCCTTCCGGCAGTTCCTCCACCTTGTCGCCGTGGCTCATCCAGACCTGCTGGGAGGAGGAGAGTTCCTCCAAGAGCGGTGATTTCGCACGGAGCCGGATGCGTGCGGGGCCGTACTCGCGCTTGTTGCTGCGGGCCACCTGGCCGCCGTGGGCCAGCGTGAGGAGCTGCATGCCATAGCAGATGCCGAGAACGGGGACGCCGGCCTCCAGCACCCACCGCTCCAGTCGCGGGGCGCCCTTCGCATAGACAGAGGAGGGGCCACCGCTGAGGATGATGCCGGCGGGTTCGTGGGAAAGCGCTGCCTCCCGCGGCAGGTCCGGCGGAAAGATCTCCGTATAGACGCCCATGGCGCGGATTTTCCGGGCGATCAATTGCGTGTACTGAGACCCGTAGTCCAGGATCAGAATCATCGTGCGGAGAACCGTCCTGCTTTGGAGTGTCCGGCCTTTGGCCTTTGCCGGGGAGTGGGCGCCCTACCGGCCCAAGGGAAAGGGCAGTCCGTTCCCCTCACCGGTCAGGTGATGCGTGGAGTTCAACAGGCGCACGCGCACCCGCCCGCTTTCGTAGTGCTCGAGGAGGCTGAGGCTGCAGTAATCCACGCCGAAGGTGAACAACGAGGTCATGGGCAGGCCAAGCGCGGCGCCGAGTAGGACCCGCACAGGGCCGCCGTGGCAAGCAAGGACGATCGTTTCAGCCCGGTGCCGGCGGATCAGCTCGCCCGCGAAGGGAAGGACACGGTCCCGCACGTCGGCGAAACTCTCTCCCCCGCCGGGAGGCCGGGTGTAGAAGCGGTCCTCGCGATAGCGGGCCATTTCCTGTGGGAAGTGCACGTCCAGATCCTCGAGCGGTGTGCCCTGCCAGGAGCCGAAGTGGCGTTCGCGCAGGCGGTCGTCCACCCGCAGAGCCTGTCCGTGGTGGGCTGCGACCTCCTCGGCAAGGAAGTGCGCCCGGCCGAGCCCGCTGCTGTACACGGCGGCAAGGGGGGCGAGACGCAGCGCCTCGCCCGTCTGGCGGGACTGTTCCCGGCCGAGTTCGGACAACCTCACGTCAAGCTGGCCGTAGAGCGATGTGCGGTCCTCCTCATGCACTTCGCCGTGGCGCAGCAGGATCATGCGCAGCGGTTCACCCTCCATGGGCAGCCAGCTTCCCTCCGCGGGGCGGGGCGTGGTCGGGTGGAAGGAGAGGGTTTCGCTCATCTGTCGGCTACAAGCTCCACGGTGATCATGTCCTCCTCATTCCGCTCGAGCGAGAGAAGCCGGTGGGGCGTATCGCGGCCCTCCGCGTGCACGATGACGTTGCCGATCTTGTCGAGCGTGACGGTCGCGATGCCGGCGGAGTCGGTACGTGTCTCGGATGTCTGTTCGATGGTCTCGCCGGGCGTCTCCGGGCTGGGGCGCTGATGGCGGAAGACAACGAGGCGGTCCTGCAGCGGCTCGTCGTCGAGGCTTAGAAGCACGATGGTGATGTAGGCCTGAGCAAAGGGACCCTCCGGGATGGGCGGCGTGGCGGCTTCGTCCTGGATTGGACCCGGACGCTGCGCCAGCATCACACCCAGAGCGATCACAACGATTGGAATGCCCGCGGCCAGTCCGATCGGAAGCCAGGAGGGGTTTTTCTTGCCGGGATAAGGAGTCAAGGGAGTGGTCTCGAGTGGCGGGTGCCCAGTGGATTGGCCGCCTGACTTGGCGGGGCGTTCATTACCCGGGCGCGGGGATAAAAGCGCCCGTCAGCAGGTGTGGGCAAGCCGGATGCACGGATGGCTCGGGAGCCTCGGGTGCAGGCCGCCAGCCAGACGCCGGGTGGCGAGGCTCCGCCGGGGAGAATCATGCGCTGATTCACGCCGGTGGGGCTGCTACTCGGGGCGCAGGCGGGGCTCGAGTTCGGTGGCCGCGCCGAGTGCGAGGCGACGGAGCCAGTCCGGCCGGTCCTCGCGCCCGGCGAGTTCGCGGAGCGCAGCAAGAGTCTCCCTGTCACCGAGCGTGCGGGCCACCATGACGGCGTTGCGCGCGAGTCCCTCGGGGCCGGTCCGGCGGAAGGAGACAGCGGTGCCCTCGAATTGTGCCAGCCAGCCCTCCGGGTCGCGGATGAGCCGCGCCAGCGGGACTTCCCGGTCAACGAGCAGCGGCCCGAGCGGGCCCTCCCCCGCCGGCT
>SLOM01000069.1 GCA_007132505.1 Candidatus Sumerlaeota bacterium | reverse complement strand
CCCACACCAACCCCCACGCCAGTCCCGACCCCAACTCCAACTCCGACACCGGAACCGACACCGACCCTCACGCCAACCCCTTCGCCCGAGCCCACCCCCAGCCCGACGCCCGAACCCACTCCGGAGCCGACTCCAACTGCGACACCCGGTCCGACGCCGACGCCCGCCTTTGAGGAACTCACCGTCATGCTGCCGGGCGACGTCCCGCTGGTGATGGTGCGCATCCCGGCAGGGTCATTCGTCATGGGATCTCCCGCCGACGAGAGGGGGAGCTGGCCCCGCGAGAGACCGCAGACGCACGTGTCACGCTCACGAAGGACTTCTACATGGGCAAGTACCCCGTCACGCAGGCCCAGTGGGGAGCCCTGATGGCAGTGAACCCCTCGCACTTCTCCGGAGCAAACCGTCCCGTGGAGAACATGTCGTTCCAGGAAACCCAGAGTTACATTGCCGCCCTCAACGCCCACATCATCGCCACGGGTCAGGGCCCGGTGACGATGCGGCTCCCCACGGAGGCGGAGTGGGAATACGCCTGCCGGGCAGGAACAACGACCCGGTTCTATTTTGGTGACTCGCTCGACTGCCTCGATCACGACAACGATTGTGCGGCGGGGGTACTTCCCGGAAACCGGACGGACTACATGTGGTACTCCGTGAACTCGGGCGGCCAGACCCAGCCCGTCGGCCAGAAGCTCCCAAACCAGTGGGGGCTCCACGACATGGCTGGCAATGTGCAAGAGTTGTGTCAGGACCGTATCGCGAGCGGCAACATGGCGAATTATCCGGGCGGGAGCGTGACCGACCCGACCGGACCACTGACTGGCGACAGCCGGGTGGCCCGCGGTGGCTCCTACATGGACCCCACGCAGAACTGCCGTTCGGCCAACCGCTGGGGACTCGCCGACATATGGGTTAGGTTTCACACTTTCGGTTTCCGTCTCGCAGGGACCATCTGACCCCGTGCGGAGACCGATAGCCTGCCCGCGAAGGTGGCCCGCCACGACTCCCTGAGGCCGCGTGGGTGCGGCCCACTTCGCGGAGATCACCAAGTTCCACCTTGCCTTGCCCGCCGGGCGGCCGGGATAAACCGGCCCGCCCGGGGCTGGCTCCCCCCTTGCATTCGGGGCAGTGTGCGGCGATCGGACGGTGCGCCTGCGCCGCCGGACCGAAGGCCCGCATGACTGCCCCACACAGTCAGATCGGGCCCCCGCTTGTGAAAATAATCACGAACTCAGCCCCGCTCCGGGGCAGTTCGCGCCGGAAACCAACAAGATACCATGGCTGATCAAAGCGTTCACCCCTCCCTGAAACCCGCCCCGGAGGACGTCCCCTTCGTCCTAAACGGCAAGGAAGTCGTCGGCAAGAAGGGCGAAACGATCATCACCGTGGCCGCGCGCGAAGGGGTCTATATCCCGCACTACTGCTGGCACCCCTCGCTGAGTGTGGCGGGCAACTGCCGCCTCTGCCTGGTGGAAGTCCACATGCCCAATCCCAGGGCGGACAACAAGCCGACCCCGCTGCCAAAGCCCGCCATCGCCTGCCAGACGCCCGTCGTCCCCGGCATGCACGTCTTCACCGAGTCCGAACTGGCAAAGGACTGCCAGTCGGGCATGATGGAGTTCCTGCTGGTCAATCACCCGCTCGACTGCCCGATCTGCGACCGCGGTGGCGAGTGCATGCTCCAGCGCTACAGCATGGAGTACGGCACGGGTCACGCCCGCATGGTGGACAAGAAGCGCAAGTTCAAGAAGCCTCAGGCCGACCCGCTCATTGATATCGAGCGCAATCGCTGCATCATGTGCACCCGCTGCGTGCGATTCTGCGACGAGGTGGCGGGGGAGCACGTGATGGGGGTTTTCGCACGTGGCGCGGACAACTATATCGGCACGTTCGGCCAGGGCCCCGTCTCCAATATCCTGTCCGGCAACGTGATTGACATCTGCCCGGTCGGGTGCCTGACGTCCAGACCCTTCCGCTTCAAGGCGCGGGTGTGGGAGTTGGTGCAGACGCAGTCCACCAGCGTCTGGGATGCGTCCGGCGCCAAGGTGACCTACTGGACACGGAGCAACCAACTCTACCGGACCACGCCACCCTCGCGCAAGTACCACGAGACCTACACGATAAACGAAGACACGGCAGAGTTCATAGACAACATCACGCGGTTCGGCTCCGATTTCCCCGCCCATGAGGACCGCTGGGAGGAGAGCCGCGTCCGCATCGGCGAGGGGCTGGTTCCGGCCGCATTCCGGGAGGCCGTGCGCCAAGCCGCAAGGGGCCTCACACGCGTCAGGGAGCAGCACGGGCCGGATGCGCTGGCGGTGCTTGTCAGCCCCAGAGCCACCATGGAGGAAGGCTACCTCGCCGCCAAGTTCGCCCGTACCGTCATCGGCACCGGCAACGTGGACTGGCGGATGAGCTTCCAGACGGCCGAGGCCAGTGATGCCGCGGCCCTGGCCTTCTCCCACGCGAGCGGAGACTTGGAGGACGGATTCGACGCGGTGGTGCTGGTCAACGGCGACTACCTCCATCAGGCCCCGGTTTTCGCCATGCAGGTGAAGGAATACGCCCGTCTGAACGAGAAGCCGCTCATTCTGATCGGGCACCATCACGACGCCTACTTCGCGCCGCATGCCTCGTGGCAACTCCACTGCCGGCCCGGCGAAACGGCGCACGTGCTGGAGCTGCTCGCCTTGGCAGTCCGGGGGAACGACAACGCTAAGGACCAGCTCTCTGCGATCACCGGAGCGCAAGCCGAAGAGCTTGACAAGCTGCTCCAGCTCCTCGGCCACGCCCATCGCAAGGGCCTGCTCATCCAAAGCCTCGAGGACATGAACGGCGCGAACCTGCCCCAGGACGTCCCGGCGCTCCTCGGCTTGAAGAGCGCACTTGGGGAGGCGTGGGACTACATCCCTGTCCTACGCGACCGGAACGCCTTCGGGCTCTACGCGGCCGGAGCGCAGCCGGGCCGGCTGCCGGGTGCTGAGGGGGCCGTCCGCAAGGCTTGGGGGCTCGGTGAAAGCGCCGCCCTCCCAGTTGACAGCGGGGTCCCCGCGCGGCTGCTGGCGGAGAAAATCGAAGCTGGAGAGATCAAGGGCCTGCTGTGCCTCGGGGCGGATATTCTTCACAATGCACCCGAGCGGGAGCGGCTCGTTGCGGCACTCGACAAGCTGGAGTTCTTCGCGGTCACGGACCTGTTCCGCTCCGAAATCACGGAGAAGGCGGACGTGTTCTTCGCAGCCGCCTCGCATCTTGAGCGCGACGGCACATACTGCGACCTCGAGGGCAATCTGGCGCGCCTTGTGGAGGCCCTGCCTCCCGCCGGCGGTTCCCGGCCGGATTGGGAAGTGCTCGCCGGCATCGCGAAGGAAATGGACGGGCGCGGTTTCGATTACTCCTCCGTGGCCCAAGTCTTCGATGAAATGATTCGCCTCGTGGCGCCGGATTTCGCCGGGAGCTTCAAGGCCCTGATGCTGAAGGGACCGCGCAACGATCTAACCATCAAGGACCCCGGCGGCGCCCGCACGCGCGGTCCGGAGTACAACCCGGGGGACTACCGGATTGACGGAGCCCACTTCCGCTGGAAGGCCGATCCGCTGCCCACCCCGGAGAAAGCATCCCCCGCCCCGGAGCGTCAGGAACTGAACGAAGGCGAGTTTCTCGTCACCTGGGGTGAGCACGTGCAGGGCTCGGACTACCACCTTGACCGGGCCTCCATCGCACGGCTGCTGAAAATGGCACCCACCGCGGAAATGAACCCGGAGGACGCCTATCGCCTCGGACTGGAGGACGGCGACCGGGCGGTTGTCCATACCGGCAGCGATTCGATCGAAGTGGTGGTGAAAGTAAGACGTGGTCCGGCTCCCGGAGTTCTCTACATCCCCTCGGGACTCGGTGACGCACGTTTTGCCGGGCTGTCCGCCGCACCATTGGCCCGGTTGGAGGCCGTGGAAGCCGGAAAAGAGGCGGCTCCGGCGGGGTGAGACAAATCGCATTGACCCTTGGGAAGGCCGTTTTCCTAACTGGCGCGGCTCTGCGACAGGGGCTCGTCTTGTGATTTTTTTCCCAAACTCTGGCGTAACCCCTGTCCCCCCACGGACCTGAGACAAAGGAACCCATGCAGCCCCTCTTCGACTTTCTGGGCCAGTTCACAGGCGGCGCGGGCAACGCTTTCGTCATCACGGCCGCGATTCTCAAGATCGCCCTCTTCCTCGGGGGCGTTCTGACGGCCGTTCCCTTTATCATTGTTTTCGAGCGAAAAATTCTGAGCTGGATTCAGGACCGCCCCGGGCCGAACCGGGTCGGGCCGTTCGGTCTCCTGCAGGGATTCATGGACGGGCTGAAGCTCTTCCTCAAGGAGGAGATCATGCCCAAGGGGGTGGACAAGACGCTGTTCCTCCTCGCCCCCACTCTGGTTGTCATTCCCGCCTTTCTGGCGCTGTGCATTGTGCCCTTTGGCCCGATTATTCAAGGAGAACACCTTGACGCGCTCGGCTCCTTCCTCGGGCTCGATCCTGCCATGGTGGGGTCGGGTGGAGAAATCAGCCAAGTGGCCTTGGCGGTAACCAATCCGAACATTGGCATCCTCTACCTGCTGGCAATCACCTCGGTCGGGGTCTATGGCATCACGCTGGCCGGGTGGTCCTCGAACAACAAGTGGTCGCTGCTCGGCGGCATTCGCGCCTCGGCGCAGATGATCAGCTACGAGATCACGCTCTCGCTGGCGGTGATCGGCGTGGTGCTGCTGGCCGGGAGCCTGAACCTTTACGACATCATCGAGGGCCAGCGCGGTGGTTTCTGGCACTGGAACGTGGTCGCGCAGCCGGTGGCGATTCTGCTGTTCATCGTTGCGATGTTCGCGGAGACAAACCGCCTGCCGTTCGACCTCGCGGAGGCCGAGTCGGAGCTGACCGGCGGCTTCCACACTGAGTACTCCTCCATGCGGTTCGCGCTTTTCTTCATGAGCGAATACGTCAGCATGATAGTCATCAGCGCGGCCTGCGCGACGCTTTTCCTCGGAGGCTTCTTCGGGCCGATTCCGTTGCCGTGGGAAACGCTGATGGAGCAGTTCGGGCTGGTGGCCATCCTGGCCTTCTACATCGTGGGTCCGCTCGTGATCCTTCCGGCAAAAGTCTCCTTCTTCCTCTTCCTGTTCATCTTCGCGCGGGGTGCTCTTCCCCGCCTGCGTTATGACCAGTTGATGACGCTTGGCTGGAAGTACATGCTGCCGATCGGCATCATCAACCTTGTGGTGACCGCCTGCGGCGTGGCGATTGACATGGCCATCACGCGCGACGGGGAGGTGGCCTGGGTGACGAAGGTCTCGATTGGCGCCGTGACACTGGTGTTGTTCCTCGGCTGGGAGCTGCTGATCTTCTCGCGCAGGCGCCGCTCACAGCTGTCCCGGGAGTACCGCAATCTGTACCGAAAGGAGTCCTCGTCCGATCCGGCGTTGGCATCCTGAGCGCTCTATGACCCTCGGGACCGGGGAAGGCGGATTTGCTCCGCTCCGCCCCGGCCACACCGCCAAACCGGACCAACGGAGGCTCGCGGATTATGCTGATTGAGTTCATGAAAGGATTCACTGTCGCCGGAAGGCACCTCGTCCGTTACCTGACGGGCAAGGGGTCGGTCACGTTCGAGTATCCGGAGGTGCGGCGCGAGCAGCCGCCCTTCTTCCGCGGCCGGCATCGCCTGCAACGTTACCAGGATGGTTTGGAGCGCTGTGTGGGTTGTGCGCTCTGTGCCGCGGTCTGCCCGTCGGAGGCCATCTATCTTGAGGCGCGGGAGAACACGCCCGATAACCGCGTTTCCGCCGGCGAGCGTTATGCGGAAATCTACCAGATTCACATGCTGCGCTGCATTTTCTGCGGCTTCTGCGAGGAAGCCTGCCCGGAAAACGCCATCATCATGGGCCCGTCCTACGAGCTTGCCCTCTACAAGCGGACGGATTTCATCATGAACAAGGAAGACATGCTGGACAGCCCGGAGAAGGGCTTTGGCGACTACCACGAGTATGACCCGTATATCTCGCACGTAACGGAGGAGTCGGACCGCGAAGCAATGGGGGATCCCTGGGAAAGGACGGGCTCCTGACCGGCCTCCCGGCGCGGACGCGATCTGCTTCATGTTCCTTCTCATCTACTCCACCCTGTTCGCGCTGACCGTCGTGTTCGCCCTTGGCGTTCTGGTCTTCCGGAACACCGTGAAGAGCGCGATTTCGCTCGTGTTCACGATGCTTTGCATCGCGGCGAACTACCTGCTGATGCGGCAGGAGTTCGTGGCCTTCATTCAGGTGATTGTCTATGCGGGCGCGATCATGGTGGTGTTCCTGTTCGTGATCATGCTGCTGAACCTCCGGGAGCCGGAATCGCCTGCCTGGTATCTGCGCGGGATGCGCTACTGGGGCGGAGCGCTGGCCTTCCTCTTCTTCTTCGTGCTGGCTTGGGGGATTCAGGTTTTCAGCGTGGCGGATCTTACGCCCGGTGCGGCGGCGCTGGAGGAACTGCGCCGCGAGTCCGGCCAGGCGGAGGTCACCCAGCTGGCGACCCTGATGGTCACGCGGTATATCGTCCCCTTCCTGCTGACGTCGGTGCTGCTGCTTGTGGCCGTGATCGGCGCGATCGTCATGGCACGGCGGAAGGATGAGGACGGACGGGACATCACCTTCGATGAAGACGAGGAGGGCGCCTGAGGCCGGATGGAACCCGTCTTTCAAGCAAACCTCATCCTGAGCACGCTGCTGTTCACCATCGGCGTGCTGGGTGTGATGTGGAAGCGCAACGCCATCTCGCTGTTCATGAGCGTGGAGCTGATGCTCAACGCCGCGAACTTGGCCTTCGTGACGTTCGCATTTCAGCTCGGGCTCCTGTCCGGCGGCATTCTGGTCTTGTTCATTATGACGGTGGCAGCGGCCGAGGCGGGTGTTGGCCTTGCCATCTTCATCGCCTTGTTCCGTGTCCACCGGCACATCCGTGTGGACGAGCAGGACATGCTGCGCGGCTAGACAGAGCCGTGCAGCTTCCCCTCCGGTGAACCCGGAGTGACGAAACTCCCAAGGTGGGCCTGCGCCCGCCCCCGTGAAGGTGAGCGAACAGGAACGAAATGGACTCCAGCCTACCCGTCCAGGCCTACGTGCCGGAAATCCATCCAACCGGGTTGATCCCCTTCCTGCTGCTGTTGCTCGGCGGGATCGCCTGTCTTGTGGTGGATGCGGCGACGGGCAAGGAGGGCAGCCGGCGCTACCTGCCCTGGATCGCTGGCGGGACGCTCCTGGCCTCCATCACTTGCTTCTTCCTGCGCCTCGTGCCGGGCGAGGTGTTCCTGGAGGATACCTTCCGGGCGGACGCGTTCGGGCAGCTGGCCAGCATCATCATCCTCGCCTCCACGTTCGTCATGACCACGATGGGACCCAGCCTGGTCCGGCGGCGGAATCTCCCTAGCGGCGAGTTCTACACCCTGATCCTCTTTGCCTCGCTCGGGATGACGTTGCTTGCCATTTCGAACGAACTCCTCACCGCTTTCATCTCGCTGGAGGTGTTCGCTCTTTCTCTCTACGTGCTGGTCGGAATAGACAGGCGAAGCAGGAAGGCGGCCGAGGCCTGCTTTAAGTACTTTGTGCTGGGGGCCTTCGCCTCGGCGTTTCTGGTCTTCGGGATCGCGTTCCTCTATGGTGCGGCACACACGACCTTCCTGACGGAGATGGCGGAAGTCTTCCGCCAGGGATACGTTGAGAGCGTGGGCCCTGAGGGCGCCGTGACCGAGATCCCCGTCAACACGATGTACGTGTTCGTCGGGTTCGCCTTCATGTTCGTGGGCATCTGCTTCAAGCTGAGCCTTGCGCCCTTCCACATGTGGGCGCCGGACGTTTATCAGGGCGGCAACATGCCGGCGGTGATGGTCGTTGCCACGGCGTCAAAGGTCGCCGCGTTTGCCTTCCTCGTGCACTTGGTGGAAGCGCTCTCCTACTGGCAGGGCTTTGCTTCCGGCGCTGTCTATATCGTGACCGCTGTTGCCGTTGTCTCGATGCTGTGGGGCAATCTTGCGGCGCTTGTGCAGACGAACTTCCGCCGCATGATGGCCTTCTCCTCGGTGGCGCATTCTGGCTACATGACCGTCGGGATTCTGGTGCTCGTGGCGTTGCCGGGACTGATGAGTGGCGCCGAGCTGGAGGCCGGGCAGCTTCTCATCCGTCAGGCCGTTATCCTGTACATGGCAGGCTACACGGTGATGAACATCCTGGCCTTCGGCGTAGCCTACTATATTGGCGGTGGCGGCCACATGGCGGCCTACCGGGGCCTTGTGTACCGGCGCCCGCTGCCGGCTGCCGGGATGGCGATCGCCATGTTCAGCCTTGTGGGTATCGGCTTCACGCCGCCCACGATCGGGTTCATGGGCAAGTTCTACATTTTCAAGGAGGCCGTGCAGGTCGGCTTTGTCGGCATTGCTGTCATCGCCCTGCTCGCCTCGGTCATTTCCGCGTTCTACTATTTGAACCTCGTGGTGACGATGTTCATGCGCGCCGAAACGAAGCCGGCGGAGGCACCGCTCGCCGGTACTCCGGAGGCTCCCGTGCAGGTGGGCGGAGAGCTGCTCGCCCGCGTGGTGCTGGTGACGGCCTGTGTGCTGATTTTCGTGTTTGGAATATTCCCGCAACTGTTCATCGGTCTCGGAGAGACGCTGGTGAACGGGGCCGTGCGGTAGGAAGGGGGAACCGCGATGCTGTCGCCTTGCCGATGCACACCGGAAGCGGAGCGCGAACTGCGGGCCCTCTTTGGGGTTCCGGAGGGGGAATCCGTCGGCGCGGTGGAAGCGGAATTCCGCGAGGTGCCGTACTTTCTGGTCGCGCGGTCGCGGGAGAAGTGGACCCCCGAGCGCGGCGACATCAACGAACTGCTCATTTGCGGTGCGGACGACCGCGGGCTGTTCCTCGACCCCGACGGTGCAGCACGCCGCATGACCCTCGTGCCCTGGCACAACGTCGTCTCGCTGACGCTCTCCACGGGGGAAGTCTCATCCGATAAAGGATCCGCTGCCGAATGATTGATCTGGTATGGCTCTTTCCCGTGATCATGGCGCTTGCGGCGCTGATCAACGGCCTGGGCTGCCGGAAGCTCGGCGAGGCGGCCGGATATATATCCGTTACGGCGATGGCTGCCACTTTCGCGCTCGCCGTTGGCGTCTTCCTTGAGGTCCGCAACGCGGCTCAGGAGGTGACCGCGCAGGCCATGACGGCGCCCGTGGAGGATCCCGGGAAGGACCGGGTCCTGCACGACTGGAATGAGCTCAGCGAAGAACGCCGCCTTCAGCTCGTCGAGCAATACGCCTTCGTGCGCACCGACCCGGAGACCCCACGCCCGTGGGATACCAGCGTGCGCGATGGCATGGGCGGGCACGTTCCGCTCTGGACGTGGATGGAGATAGACAGCGTCCTGGGCACGGACCGCAGCCTGACGGTGGATTTCGCTCTCCATGTTGATCAGCTCACCACTGTCTTCCTGCTCTTCGTGAGCTTCGTCGGCTTGCTGGTTTTCATCTATGCCACGGGGTACATGCGCGAGTCACATCACGGGAAAGTGGAGCTGGATCCCGGCTACGCGCGATTCTTCAGCTATCTTGCCCTGTTCGCCGCCTCCATGTACATCCTCGTGCTGGGCGCGAATTTCGTCGTCATGTTCATCGGGTGGGAGGGCGTCGGCCTGTGTTCCTACCTGCTGATCGGGTACTACTTTGACAAGCCGTTCAACGACAAACTGAGCTGCGCCGATGCCGGCAAGAAGGCGTTCATTGCGAACCGGGTCGGGGACTTCGGGCTGTTGCTCGCCATGTTCCTGATTTTTTGGGGACTCGGCACGCTCGACTTCCAGCACATCATCCACATGCTGACGAACGGCGGTGAGGTGCTCCCGGCCGGCTTCGGCTATCACGGCTCGATACTCACCGCGGTGGCGCTCCTGCTTTTGCTGGGTGCGACTGGCAAGAGCGCGCAGATTCCGCTTTTCACCTGGCTGCCGGATGCCATGGCGGGTCCGACGCCGGTCTCCGCCCTGATCCACGCCGCCACGATGGTGACCGCCGGCATCTATATGCTGGCGCGGCTGAACGTGCTGTACATGATGGCACCGGTGGCGCTGCTGGGTGTGGCCTTCGTTGGGGCGCTGACGGCACTGGTTGCCGCGTACGCGGCCCTGACCCAGCGCGGCTTCAAGAAGATTCTGGCTTACTCGACAGTCTCGCAGCTCGGCCTGATGTTCCTTGCCATCGGCGTCGGAGCCTTTGCGGCCGGCATTTTCCACGTCTTTACGCACGCCTTCTTCAAAGCCTGTCTCTTCCTCGCGGCCGGGGCGGTGATCCACGCCCTCCATCATGAGGAGGACATCTTCAGGATGGGCGGCCTGCGGAAGAAGATGCCGAAGACCTGGTTCGCCTACCTGTTCGCGACGCTGGCCATCGCCGGGATATTCCCCTTTGCTGGCTTTTTCTCGAAGGACGAAATCCTCTACATGGTGCACTCCGCCGGAGTTGGGGACTCCGTCTATATGTTCCTGTACGGCGTCGGCTCTCTGGTGGCCGCCTTCACGGCGTTCTACATGGGGAGATCCCTGGTGCTGGTCTTCCATGGGAAGACGCGCGCCAGCCAGGAGAGGTTCGACAGGGCCCACGACGGTGTATTCAGCATGACCGGCGTACTGATCGTGCTGGCGATCGCGTCTCTCGTTGTCGGTTTCCTGAATGTTCCGAGCGGCATCATGCAGCTTCCCGGCAATATGAACTCCGCCTTCCATCATTACCTCGAGCCCATCACGGATCGCGGCACGCTCCATGTGGCGCAGGCGGTGTGGGGCTATACGGGCGAGGCGGTGCCCTACGGCGCGGTGGTCGTCGGTGGCGTCGAGAACCAGGCTGGTGAGCTGTACGCCAACTACCATGGGCCGGAGTTGATGCTTGCCGTTCTCTCCGTGCTGATTGCGCTGGGCGGCATCGGGTTGGCCTTTTATCTGTACGGGTCGGGCAGCCTGACCGCGGCGGAACGGCTCGCCCGCAATCCCGTCCTCAAGCCCCTCTGGTCCGTCTCGTGGAGGGCCTGGAAGTGGGACGATTTCTACGAGGCGGTATTCGAGCGCGGCGCCATGGCATTCTACTCCGTGGTGCTGTGGATTGACGAAAACATCGTGGATGGGATCGTGCTCGGAACGGGCCGCGTCAGCCGGGCGTTCTCCCACTGGTTCCGCCGCGTGCAGAATGGCCAGGTGCAGATGTACGGCCTGATGATGTTCGCCGGGGTCTGCATTTTCCTCGTCTATCTGGCGATTGCGCTGATCACGTTCCTCGGACAGGCCGCAGAGGAGGAACAAGCGGGTGTCTCCGCCCCCGAGGCTGCTCACAGCCACGTTGAGGTCACCCACCACGGTGCCGCGGAACTGCCCGTGCTCGCGGACCGGGTCACCGGCAATACCGAGCGAGAACAGGATGCGAGATAACCGATGCCGCTTCTGACACTGATCATCGCCATTCCCGCGGTCCTGGGGCTCGTTGCGTGCCTCCTGCTTCCGCAGCGGCTTGTGAAGTACGGCGCGCTGGCGATTGTGCTGCTGGACCTGGCGCTGGTGATTTTCGCGGCGGGCCGCTTCGACTGGTCGGGCGATTACCAGCGCGAAGTCGCCGCCTTCGAGCACACCGTTCCCTCGCATTTCCAGATGCGGGAGTACGTGCCCTGGATTGAGCCCTTCCGGATTTCATGGACCGTGGGCGTGGACCATCTGTCCATGCTCATGATCCTACTGACGGCGGCGATCGGCGTCTTCGCGGTGCTGTGCTCATGGAGCAGCATCAAGAAGCGGGAGAAGGAGTTCTACTTCTTCCTACTTGTGCTCCAGACGGGCATCATGGGGACGTTCCTCGCCATTGACATGTTCCTGTTCTACATCTTCTGGGAACTGATGCTGATCCCGCTGTACTTCCTGATCGGCATTTGGGGGTCGAAGAACCGCATCTTCGCCACGATGAAGTTCGTGCTCTATACGCTGGCGGGCTCGGTTCTCATGTTGGTTGCCCTCATCTGGATGTATTACACGAACGGGTACTACGAGAACGGTGTCTTCCAGCAGGTGAAGACCTACTCGTTCGAGGTGATGGCGCACACGCAGGGCGAGGCGGGGCCGCTTGGTAGTTTCCGTGGGGCGATCTGGCCGTTCCTGGCCCTCTTCGTTGCGTTCGCGGTGAAGATTCCGCTCTTCCCTCTGCATACTTGGCTGCCGGATGCGCACACGGAGGCACCGACTGCCGGCTCGGTCATTCTGGCGGGTGTGCTGCTCAAGACCGGTGGCTACGGCATCATCCGCTTCTGCCTGCCGCTCTTCCCCGATGTAGCGTTTGCGCTCGCGCCTGTCTGTACGTGGCTGGCGATCATTGCGATAATCTATGGCGCCATGACCGCAATCGTGCAGACGGATGTGAAGCGCCTTGTCGCCTACTCGTCCGTTTCGCACATGGGCTTCGTCGTGCTGGGCATCTTCAGCTTCAATGCGCAGGCGATGAGCGGTGCCATCCTCACCATGATCAACCACGGCATTTCGACGAGCGGCCTGTTCCTCGCCGTTGGAATGCTCTACGAGCGCACGCACACGCGGGAGATGTCCAACTTCGGCGGCCTCAGCCGGAACCTGCCCATCTTCGCGGCGCTGACCATGGTCATGGTGCTGAGCAGCGCCGGCCTGCCCGGCCTGAACGGCTTCATCGGTGAATTCAATGTGTTGCTTGGTTCCATGTCGAACGTGCCCATCATGATCCAAGCGCACGAAAACCCGGCAGGGTTCGCCGCCGCCATGGGCATGGTGGAGTATACGTGGTTCATCGCGGCGCTGGCGGCCACGGGTGTCATCCTTGGCGCTGTCTATCTGCTGATCATGTACCAGCGGACGTTCTTCGGCAAGCTGGACGAGGCGCGGAACGGAAGCCTCCGTGACCTCGTGCCGCGCGAGTGGGGCCAGCTCGCCGTCCTTTCCGTCGCTGCCGTGTGGATCGGACTTTTCCCGCGCCCTGTCCTGAACGCGATTCAGCCTGCCACCGAGCGCGCTCTCCAGTCCGTCGCCATCGGAACACCGCTGGCCCAGTGGGACGAAGAGTCCGTGACCACCGTGGACGTTCAGGTTGAGTGGGCCGATGCCTCAGGCGTGAGCAAGAAGCCCTGAGCGCTCTACGGTGACGCCGTCCGGGCGGCTGCGCTCGTGGGGAGTGGATCAACGTCTTCCCTGAAGACCGCCCCGCCCTTGCTGAGGAACGGCTCCTCGGGCCCGCTCTCCGGCAGCGGCACTCCCCGCACCGCCTTCAGCCAGTCGTCTATATACCAGAATCGCACGCCCCGGCGTTGTGCATCGCGCAGGAACCAGAGGAGCGCCCGGGCCAGCTCCGGCGTCTTGCCTGAGTATTGCGGGTGCACGGGGAGCACGCAGGTGCGGCGCAGCCGTGTCAGCAGGCGGAAAAGGCGGAAGGCCGTTCGCGGCTTGAGGCCGATCCATTCGTAGAGTGGCATCCACTCGCGGAACCAGGTGGGATCAATCTCCTGCAAGTTTCCCATGTTGTAGCGAAAATAGAGGCGGCTGGCGTCGAAGACGAAGCCCTCCTCATTGAGGATCCGGACCGTGTCGCGGTTCATGCAGTGCATGGGGGCGCGGAACCCGCGTGTGGGCCGGCCGATGCAATCCTCGACGGCTTGCCTGCCACGGATGATTTCATCGCGCTGCCGGGTGTAGGAAAGGCGCCGCAGATTCGGGTGCGAGTAGGTGTGGGACTCGCACTGGTGGTGGCGGGAGATCTCCCGCACAAGGTCCGGCATTTCCTCCGCTGTCTGGCCAACGAAGAAGAAGTTTGCCGGTAGCTGGGCGTGAAGGAGGACGCGGTGCACGCGGCGGAGCTGCTCGCGCGTGCCCTCGCAATCGCAGCACAGGATGACATGCCGCTGGCCGCCGGGTGGCGGCGGCTCGACACCGTTCACGGGCGGATTTCCTTCATGCCGGCGTGGGAATGGAGGACCTCCGGCAGGGCGATGCTCCCGTCCTTGTTCTGAAACACTTCCATGATGGCGATCATCAGCCGCGGCAGCGCCAGCCCGCTCCCGTTCAAGGTGTGCACGAACTGCGGCTTTTCGCCTGCGGCCGGCCGGTAGCGGATGCTCGCCCGCCGGGCCTGGAAATCGAGGAAGTTGGAGCAGCTCGAAACCTCCAGCCACGTGTCCATCCCCGGCGCATAGACCTCCAGGTCGTAGCACTTGGCGGCGGCGAAACCGAGGTCCCCGGTGCAGAGCTCCACCACGCGGTAGGGGAGCCCGAGGTCTTCCAGCAGTCCGGCCGCGTGTGCCGTCAGTTCCTCGTGCACCTGCTCGCTCTCCTCCGGCCGGACAATGTGCACCAGCTCCACCTTCTGAAACTGATGGATGCGGGAGATGCCCCGGTTCTCACGCCCGGCACTTCCTGCCTCCCGCCGGAAACAAGGTGTATGGCAGCAGTAGGCGATCGGCAACCCGCCGGGCTCGATGATCTCGTCAGCGTGGAGGTTGGTGACGGGGACTTCCGCGGTCGGGATGAGGAAGAAGTCCTCTTCGTCTATGCGGTAGGAGTCGTCCTCGAACTTGGGGAGCTGGCCCGTGCCGGTCATCGTGCGGCGGTTGACCAGATAGGGGACCGAGACCTCGGTGTAGCCATTCCGCCCGGTCTGTACGTCGAGCATCCATGCGGTGAGGGCCCGCTCCAGCCGTGCGCCGGCGCCGCGGAGGGTATAGAACCCCGACCCGGCCACCTTGGCTCCGCGCGGCAGGTCAAGGATGCCGAGCGCCTCGCCCAGCTCCCAGTGTCCCTTCGGCTGGTAGGCGAACTGACGCAGCTCGCCCGCCTGGCGGATGATGCGGTTGGCGCTTTCGTCGGCGCCCACGGGCACGTCGTCCGCGGGGATGTTCGGGATGCTGAGCAGCGCCTCGCGGAGTTGATCGTCCACCTCGCGGATCTGCGCGTCGCACTCGGCGATCTTCGGCCCGAGCGAGCGTGATTCCTCCTTCAGCTCCTCGATGGGCTCCTTTGCCTTGGCGCGCTGGGGGATGAGCTTGCTGATTTCGTTGCGGCGCGCCTTGAGGGTTTCTCCCTCCTGAACGAGTTCACGACGGCGCCGGTCAATCGCCAGGATGGCGTCCACGGCCTCCTCGTCGGCGGACCGGTGGCGGAGAGCCTTGCGCACTCGGTTTGGATCTTCGCGGAAAAGGCGGATGTCGAGCATGGGATTGAGGTATGGAACGCTCGCCGTGTTGGATTTGGGTTTCCGCCCGTGTCCCGGAGCGGAAGCCCATCCCGGGGCCGGGGCGGCAAAGGGTCAAGGCGGAGATGGGGTGGCGGTTCGGCTCGTCGTCACTCCCTCGGCAGGATCGTCCGGAGGGCATCCATGGTGGCGCGCTCGAACCTGTCCGCCTCGGCGTCGGTGAATTCCCTCCGGCCGTAGCATGCCTCGTTGAAGAGCGGCAGAGCCTCCTCATGCAGGAAACCCATGCTGGAGCCCGTCTCCTCGATGCGGGCGAGGAATTGATCGGCGGTCTCGCCCTCCTGCCTTTCGAGGCCGATCACGGAGAGCGCCCCGCTGAAATCGCGGAAGGCACGCAGGATGCGCCCGCGAGCGCCCTCCTCGGCGAGCAGCTCGGGCGGAATGTCCTGCACCGCCGCTTCGCCGAACTCCCGGACCGTGGTGGGCATCTCCTCGAACTCGGAAGCCGTGCCGGCCTTCCGGCGCCGGAGCTTCCTCTCAAGCCAGTACAGCAGCAGGATCAGAACAACCACGGCGCCAAGGAGCAGAATCATCCCTTGATAGTGTTCCGCGGTGAGGTCGCGCCAGCTCAGACCCGGTTCGTCCCGAACCTCTATGGTGACGGCAAACTCACGGGGTTCGATGTGGCGGTAGAGCAGCTCCCAGGCTCCCCATGCTGCCAGGGGCGGGAGGGCCACCGGCACGGGTGTGTGGCGCCACATGGCGCGCAGGTCGAGCCCCCGGCCCTCGCCGTGTGTCTCGATTCGCCAGCGGATCGCGCCGAACCGGATGGCAGCAAGCAGGGCGGCTCCCCAAAGGCAGACCATCCATGCCTCGATGGTGTCCGTGGCGATGCAGCTTCCCACGACGAGGGCGGCTGCAGCGGCAAGGATGCGGGCGAAGAAAACAGGTGCGGCCGCCATCAGGCACAGGAAAACCAGAAGGACCGACATCGAGAAGGGGAGGAGTTCCGCACCCGCCACCGAAGGGGGCAGCACCACAACACCCGCACAGGCGAGGAACAGGAGGAACTTGTCGCGGTACTGAAGCTGTGTATAGATGTCCACGACGAGCGGCCGGAGCGCCTGCGCGATGAGAAGCGCGGTCAGGCTCGCTCCGGCCGTCCAGGCGAACCAGTCCCACCGTCCGGCCACGAGCACCAGTGCGAAATACAGCGCCCCGGCCGTCACGGCGAACACGGACACAAAGTGGCTGAGGGTCACCCAGCGGAAGGACGCCCGGGCGCGTCCCGACTCGCGCGCGAGGGCTGCGGCGGCCTCCTGATTCTCGGGCAGGGAGAAGGGGTCCACGGCGGCGCTCATCGCGGCGTCTCCATGTCCAGGCCCGTGCGCAACTGCCGGCCAATGTCTCCGCCGCGCTCCAGCACATGGACCCGCGCGCCCATCAGTTGCAGGTGGCGCATGATTTCGTCGAGAGTCAATGCCTCGGCATGGCGCTCCTCCTGATCGCGAAACAGTTTGATGAAGGAGCGGTCGTCCACGAGCACGAAGACCGGCTTGATTGCACGGGACAGGAGATGATTGGTGAGCCGTTCCGTCTCCTCCATGTTCACTGTCGTGGCGCCCTGTATCATGACGGCTGTGCTGCCGGGACGCAGGTGTGGCGTCAGGTCACCGGCAACCACCGGGAAGGCGGAAGGCCCAGCCGGACGGAGCACCGCCAGCCGGTCCAGTATAGTCAAAAGGTGCGCGGTGCCGTTGCCCTCGGGCACGTGCTCCACACTGTCGCCGATGGCGAAGAATTGCAGGAAGTGTCCGAGCCCGGTTGCGTGGCGGGCGATCGTGGCGGCGGCGCGAATGGCGTACTCCACCGACGTCTGGTCCCCCACGCCGACAAGGCCCTGGCGCCCATTGTCCAGCAGGAGCGTCACCAGCGTGGTGCGCTCCTCCTGAAACTCCTTGATCATCAACTGGCGGTGGCGGGCGGTGGACTTCCAGTCTATCAGCCGGGGCGAATCGCCGCGTTGGTACTCGCGCAGCCCGGCGAATTCCTCGCTGACTCCCGCCCGTTGGGTCGTCTCGAGCCCGACATGGGCAAGGGTCCCCTCGCCCAGGACCTCGTGCGCGCCGAGCGTCACTGCCTGCGGATAGACAAGCAGGCTGGTGAACTCCTCCACGGTGACTTCGCGCGTGAACAGCCCGAGCGAGTCCTGCGCCTCGACGCGAGCCGGCCCCAACACGTAGGGTCCGCGCCGGTGGTCGCAGGCGCCGATGAAGCTCACCTCGGAGACACGCCCGCGCCGGAGCGGCGTGTCCAGCAGCCGGCTGATGCGATAGGCAGCGGAGGGCGGGAAACGATCCTCCACCAGCACCAGTTCCGGCGCCCGGCGGTCGGTGTTTTCGAGCCTCAGCGCCACGCCGACGGAGTGGCCCTGGAAAGCCCGTGGCGGGTGCAGGCGCCGCACCGTCACACCGCCGAGCAGCCCGTAGGACTGCCACGCACCCATTGCCAGCGCGCCAAGGGCAAGCGTCGCCATCGTCAGCAAAACTCCATTTCCCAGCAGCAGGCCCATGACAAGGCTGGCTGCCCCCGCGAAGGCCAGGGTGTTTCGCGGCTTCAGCAGGTGGAAGGGTGGTTGCTCGCCCATGGCCGGGGGTGCCTCCCGGGTGGCTGGGTGTGCCGTATAGACGGATGGGACGGGCGGGGTCTTTCAGGCCTCCGGGCCTTGCTGCCACCGCCCGTCCGGGGTGCGTGTTCCTGTGTGGTGCTATCCGGCCGCCTCGCGTGCCTCCGTAGCCACGCGCTGGACGGTGTCCCGGATGTCGCCCAGCTCGGACTCCTTGTTGCGGGCGCGCCAGAGTTCCTCGTAGGCGGAATGCAGCTCCTCCAGCTTGTCCGCGAAGGCCCGCAACTCCCTGCCGAGTTCCTCGTCCGAGCGGCCACCGGCTGCCGCCAGCCCGCGGACGAGTTGGACCCGCTCGCCGAGCAGCTCCATCATTCGGCAGGAGTGCAGCAGCTCCTCCAGTATCCAACGGGGTCCGCGGCCGGCCTTGATCATGCCCTCGATGACTTCCACGGCCTTGCGCGAGGACGCGATGGTCTCGAGCGCCTCCTTCTCCGAGACCTTCTCCGTCACCTGCTGATCGGTGATTGGCAGATAGAATCCCGTCCACGTGGGATGGAAGTCCGCCAGGTGGCATGCCTTGCGGAGCGCTGTCATCATGTCCCCCTCCGTGCGGAACATGTGCCATTCCCAGGCGCTGTCGAAGGCATCGCCCGCCGGGCCATCTGCCTTCCATGCGGCGGCGCCGCCAAGGGCGATGCCGTGCAGCGAGCCCCCCAGCAGGTTGTAGTGCCCGCAGTCGCCCCAGTCGGTGTTGAGCAGGCCCACCGCGCCGTACTTCTTCCCGGCGGCGGCGTAGTCGAGGATATTCATCTCCGCCGTGTTGAAGCCGTTCAGGAGCTGGTTCCATCCGTTCGTCCCGGGGCAGACATAAACATCGAGGCCGGTATCCACGAAGAGCTTCGTGCTCTCGCAGTCCGTGTCGCGCGTATATCCCCAGTTCATGAGGATGGCTTCCCGTGGAATTTCGGGGATGAGGTCCGGGTATTTCTTGATGATGTCACCCCAGAACATCATGCGCTTGCCGTACTTGCCGACAAGGTCGTTCAGATAACCGATATGGCGAAGGTAGAGGCGCCCGGTGCCTTCCTTTTCCGCCAGCTCCTTGTTCTTCCCCTTGCCGAGCGCGTAGGTCTCGTCTGCGCAGACGTTGGCAAGGTGCGAGTCGAAAAGGGGGAGGAAGTGGTCGTGCATCCTTTCGAGGAGCTCGAGTGCCTCTGGGTTGTTCATATCAATGGTGGCGCCAACCATGCGCTCGCGCCATGTCAGGTCCTTCCAGGGCTTCTCCAGCTCCACGTCGGCCAGGTGCTTGTATTGGGGCAGGCTGAGCACGCCGGCCATGTGACCGAAGGATTGGAGGCTTGGGACGAAGTCAATCCGGTGGTCCCGGCAGTGCTCCTGGATCGCCAGCATCTCGTCCGGTGTCAGCCCGTCGGGGTTCTGGGCGATTTCCGGATCGAAGCGGAACATGAAGGGGTGTTCGATGTAGAGCTGGAACTGGTTGATCTTCCACTCCGCCAGATAATCCACAAGCCAGAGCAGCGTTTCAAGGTGCGGGACCTTGCCCCGTGAGACGTCATGGTAAAATCCGCGCACGGCGAAGTCCGGCTGATCTTCGATTGTGCAGCAGGGCAGCTCCGCGCCGGAGGAGCGCACGATCTGGCAGAGCGTGCGGATGCCGTTGAGCAGTCCTTCGGCGGAGTAGCCGTTCAGGCGGACGGCGCCCGGCCGTATGTCAACGTCATAGCCTTGGCGGTCGCATTCATCCGCGCCAGCCTTCTCCTCGATGGCCAGATAGACGGCCGGAGGGTCCCAGCCCTCGCGTTGCCCCAGCCGGTCGAGGGTTGGCACGGCCCCGGTGACGGCGCGGCATTCGCGCCGCAGCTTTTCCACCGCCAGCCACTCCGGTCGTTCAAGCTTCGGAGGCAGAAATATTCTGGTCTCCCCGGTCAGGGGGAAGGACCCTTCTCGGGTGGTGATTCGTTTCGGTTCCGGTAGCAAATGCATGGCGTGGCCCCTCAGAAGCCGTGCTCTCCCGGCGGGGGAGAGCACGGTTGGATTTGAAGGGACTGTCCAACGGGACGGCTGCCGTGGGGAAGCCGAATTGTGAGGTTACTGGAGGAAGAACGGGTCCACGCCGAGTTGCTCACCGCTCCGCTGCGTGCGGAAGATGTTGCCCTGGCTCATCGTTCCGTTGGTTGGGTCGTAGTCAATATAGACGCGGCGCGAATTCAGCGGATCCGAGGCCGGGTTCACACGGTTCCATTCATCGCCACCGGGCCCGACCGAGTAGAAGAGCCAGTCTCCCGCGAGCCGGTTCGAGATCGCGAAGTTGTTCTGCGCCCCCGGAGCGAACGATCCGGGGAAGTTCAGCTGGAAGAAGGGGAAGTTGAAGTAGATGAAACGCTCGTTGAAGTTTCTCAGGTACGCACCCGACGTGGCGACACCGATGCGGTTACTGCGGAAGGGGTCGTTGGGCAGGGTCGAGAGGTAGGCGATTGGCGTGGTCAACTGGGAGGGCAGCCTGGAGTGAAAGGGGTTGTCAGACACGGCATTGCTCGCGTCCCAGCTTACCATATTGTGCTTTTCGTGCGGTGCCGGATACACGTTGTGGTCAATGTGGTAGGACTCGAGGGCCGTGGAGGCTGTCCTCATGTCGGAACGCACGCGGCTCACCTTCGAGCGCGTCTGCGCCTCAAGGAAGTTCGGCACCGCGATCGCCGCCAGAATGGCGATGATGGCGACCACGATCAGCAGTTCGATGAGCGTAAAAGCCCGATAGCGGGGGACTGAGGGGCGGCAGTTCGTCATGGAAGACTCCTTTGCGGGATGGGGGCGGATGTCCACCTCTTAAGGGACCGAAGCAGAGTTGATCCCGTAGGAACCCGCAAGGGAGAAAAAGCGTGGCACTACTCCCTGATCAGCTCGTAGAGCCACATGCGTCGGTCCAATTCGAAGTCCATGACCGTAAGCTGTGGGGAAAACTGCTCAATGTTGTCAAAAATGTCCGTGCCCTCGGCCGGCACCCGGAGGGCGATCCAAGCGATATCATGCTCCTCCACCACCCCCGCCAGATCACCTGGCTCCCGGAGCAGGCCGACGTTGAAGGCGCCAACATCCAAGCCGAACCAGACCGGCCGCTCCTGCCAGTAGGCGAAATCCGCCGCCTGATCCGTGAGGATGCCCCCCGGCGTCGGGGAGTCCATGAAGAAGGCTGCCGTCTGGTAATCCACGTCCGAGTAGTTGTTGTTGATGCTCAGGTTATGTACGTGGATCACGAACCAGCCGTTCAGTTGGAGCGCCAGCACCCCGGCCGCCAGCGCCCAGAAGAGCAGGGAGTGCCTGCCCGCCGAGGCCCCTCCATCCGGCCGGCCCGGCAACGCGAGCCAGGCCATCATCCTCACCAGCAGCAGCGCGAAGAGCGGCACCAGGAGGACGTTGTACCTCTCCGACTCGAAGTACCAGAACGAATGCCCGAGCCAGTACGCCCAGACGGCAACCCAGGCCCAGAACGCCTGCCGGCCGAGCACACCCCGTGGCGCCACGATGAGGGCAGCGGCGAAGAAGTACCAGAGCAGCCGGAAGCCCACGTGCGTGAAGAAATCCGGCCCCCCGAACTGGTAGTACCGCACGTTGGTGGCCACGAGGGTGAACAGTGACTGGTAGTATTTCACCCACGAGAACTCATCGGCCCCCTCGGTCACGTAGTGCAGCCCGGCGGCGGCCTCCCGTGCCGAAGCCCAGAGCGCCCAGAGCCACAACGGCCCCAGTCCCGCAATCCCCCAGCACGCGGGGGCAATCCAGCCTGCTGTCACAAGGCGCGCCCGGCGCCAGTCCAGCAGACCAAGTATCGGCTGGAAAAACAGCGCCTCCACCCGCGTGGCGATGGCCAACCCCGCCAGAGCACAAAAGGCGATCTGGCGAGCCAATCGCCCACTCTCCGGGTTGCGCAGGATCAGCACCCCCTGGCCAAGCAGGGCAGTCAGGCAGAGCAATTCCGAGTAGGCCACGGCGGACCAGCGCAGGATGAGCACGTTGCCCGCTGCAAGACCCCCCGCCACCAGCGCCTGCGACGCCGGCAGCCCCAGCCCTCTGAGGAGGAGCGCCGTAAGCGGCCCAAGCGGGACAAGCAGGAGAAGCTGCAGCCATCGCCACGCATCGTGCGGCGCCTGCCCTGAAACGGCCGAGGCCAAGGCCAGCACGTAGGAATAGCCGGGGAAGAACTTGTTCTCCGGGCCCTGTGGCCAAGTGATCTCCGGGAGACCGGACTGCTGTATGTTCCGCGCCGCGTCGAAGTAGTAGTAGCTGTCAATCATGTGGCGCTCGAGGCCCAGTTGGCCGCGCGCCACGGTCCAGACCGCCCCGGCCATTCCGATCAGCAGGAACCCAAGCCCCAGCCACTCCGGCAGGCGCCAGTGCCGTAGCTGCTCTCCGATGCGCATCAGACGGGGATTTCCGTCGCGTTCTTGACGGTGCGGATGAGTTCGTTCAGGTCGAAGGGCTTGGGCAGCAGAGCGTCCGCCTCGCAGGCTCGGGCCCATTGATTCTTGCTTTGGTCTGTCTGGTGGATCAGGGAGGTCAGGATGATCACCGGTGTCCTGGCGAGTCCGTCGTCGCTGGATCGGATTCGCCGTATCACCTCGTAGCCATTCATTCCCGGCAGGCGGATGTCCAAAAAGACCGCTGCGGGATGGGACTGGTGGACCAGCTCCAGCCCGGACTCTCCGTCCTGCGCGATCAGGCAGCGGTGGTTGCGGGCCTCGAAGAAGACGCGCAACAGGTCGCAGACCTCCCGGTCCCGGTCAATAAGGCAGACGGTCATGGGTGACGGCATCGGTTTTCAGCGTTCTCCAGACCCGAGACAGCCGGGGCGGCCGGGCAATGGTGTCCTCCGTGTCAGTCCCGCATGGACAGCATTCTGTCCAGGGCGATCAGGCCCCATCGCGTCGTCTCCGGGTCCACGGGGATCACGTTGCGCTCCACGCCCTCGGTCAGTTCCTCCAGCCGGTCGGCCAGCGCTTCCGCCGAAATACGGAACATCGTGGAGCACTGGCAGGCGAAGGGCGCAAGCGTCGAGACGAACTGATCCGGATGCTCCTGTGCCAGGCGGTTCACGAGGTGGTGTTCCGTCCCGATGGCCCATTTCGTTCCGGCCGGGGCGTTGCGCACTGTCTCGATGATCCTGCTGGTCGAACCGACCACATCCGCCTTCTGCACGACCTCAAACCGGCATTCGGGATGAACCAACACTTTGATGCCCGGGTAGCGCTGGCGCATGATGTCGGGGTGGTTCTCCATGAAGTTCGTATGTACGCTGCAGTGCCCGCGCCAGAGGATGACCTTCCTGCGGGCGTACTCGGCCGGGTCGTTGCCGCCGGTCATCTCGTGCGGGTCGTGGGGGTCGTACACAACCATGTCATCGAGCGGAATACCCAGGGCGTGGCAGGTGTTCCGACCAAGGTGCTGATCGGGAAAGAAGAGCACCTTGTCGCCCTGCCTGAAGGCCCACTCGACGATGGAGCGTGCGTTGGAGCTGGTGCAGACCGCGCCACCGTGCCGGCCGCAGAAGGCCTTCAGCGCGGCGGTTGAGTTGATGTACGTGATGGGGATGATTCGCTCGTCCGTGGCATCCGTCAGAACATCCCAGGCGATCTCCACTTGGTCAATGTCCGCCATGTCGGCCATCGAACAGCCCGCGCGCATGTCGGGCAGGATGACCTTCACGTCATCGGGTGTCAGCATATCGGCCGTCTCGGCCATGAAATGTACACCGCAGAAGACAACATGGCGCACGCCCGCCGCGTCACGCGCCTTCATGGCAAGCGCCAAGCTGTCTCCGCGGATGTCTGCGAACTGAATCACCTCGTCCCGCTGGTAATGGTGCCCAAGGATCAGAAGCTGGTTGCCGAGCGACCCGCGCGCCCGCGCGATACGCTCGATCACCTCCTCCGGGACAGGGTCGTTGCCTATCAGTGGTGAGGTCTGAAGGGCGTCAAGACTCACAGATGTGTTCTCCCTTGCCGGGCCAAGCCCGGCGGATGACCGAAATATCCGGCTGGTACCCCTCGCCGGTCAAACCCGATTGAGGGCGGGCGATGGCGCACCGAATCATCTTTTGCTTTCCACGGAGTGCCGGTCCGCGCTAGGTGTCTGCCCGAGGATTGACAAGAGAGGCGAACTACGATGGAGCTTGTGATTCCGGGATTCGACTTCCTCGTGGCAGGCTATGTTGGCGGCCTTTTGGCCGGTGCGCTCACGGTTGCGGCTCTTCGTTCGGGTTTCCGGGTGGGGTCGGTGGCGAACTGGATATTCCTCGTTCCGTTGCTCCCGGTGCCCATCCTGGCCGCCGTGCCGCTCACGAGCCTGGCCTATCTTCCCACCAGCGCCGCCCTGCCCTCGGTCGGGATGGCGATCGTTGTGGGAGTGCTGATTGTGCATTGGCTCCTGCCGGCGCTATTACCCGATTTCCAGACCAATTCACTCTCCGCGAGTGCGCTGCTCGCACTCGTGCTGGGTCTTGTTGTGCTGATTGCGGGCTTGTTGACGGGAGAGTTCCCAGACGGGCTTCTCACGGAGCCAATGGATCCGTTTGCCGGTGAGGGACCGGGCCTGCAGGAGTTTGAAGTGCCCCGGTAGGGACGCGGGTGGCGCCGGGTGGGCTACTGGTTGTTGCCGTCGCCCTTGCCGCCCTCGTTCTCTTCCTTCGCCTTGTCCACGGCCTCCGCGCGCTTGTTCTCGATGACCTTGTCTATCAGGCTGTATTCGAGAGCCTGCTCGGAGGACATGAAGAAATCCCGGTCGCTGTCCTTCTCGATTCGGTCGAGCGTCTGGCCGGTGTGCTTGACGAGTATCTCGTTCAGCATGCGGCGTATGCGCAGGATTTCCTTCGCCTGGATTTCGATGTCGGATGCCTGACCCTGCAGGCCGCCCTGGGGTTGGTGGATCATGATGCGGCTGTTGGGCAGTGCGGCTCGCTTTCCCTTGGCGCCGGCGGCGAGGAGGATGGCCCCCATGCTGGCCGCCTGGCCGATGCACGTGGTTGCCACGTCCGGCTTCACGAACTGCATGGTGTCGTAGATGGCCAGGCCCGCCGTCACGCTTCCGCCGGGCGAGTTGATGTAAAGATTGATATCCTTGCCGGGGTCCTGCACTTCGAGGAACAGGAGCTGGGCGGTGACCAGCGTGGCCACTGTGTCATTGATTGGCGTTCCGATGAAGATGATCCGGTCAACGAGCAGCCGGCTGAAGATGTCCAGCCCGCGCTCGCCGCGCTCGGTCTGCTCGATCACCATCGGCACGTCCATCATCGTGGGTGAGAACATGTGCTTGCCAGGCCCCTTCGATTCAGGAATCGGTCTTCTCAATCTCATTGGTCGTGGGGGAGGTGACCCCAGGTGTGCGCTCAATGACCCGGTCAATGATGCCGAACTCGATGGCCTGTTCGGGGGACATGAAGTTGTCCCGCTCGCAGGCGGCGGCAATTTCCTCGAAAGTCCGGCCCGTGTGGCGCACCGTGACCTCGTACACCATCCGGCGGACCCGCATCATCTCCTCGTACTGGATCTCCAGGTCGCGCGCGGGCCCGCGGGCTCCTCCGGCAGGCTGGTGGATCATGATCCGTGCGTGGGGGAGCGCACCCCGCTTGTCCTTCGTTCCGGCGAGGAGCAGCAGCGCACCCATGCTCGCCGCCTGGCCGATGCACACCGTCGCCACGTCGCATTTGATGAACTGCATTGTGTCGTAGATGCCCATGCCGGAGCTGATGATCCCACCGGGGGAGTTGATGTAAAAGTTCACATCCTTGTCCGGCGATTCGGACTCGAGGAAGAGGAGCTGGGCCGTGACCAGCGCCGCCACACGGTCGTCCACCTCACGGCCGAGGAAGATGATCCTATCCACGAGCAGCCGCGAGTAGATGTCGTAACGCCGCGTGCCCCTGTCCGTTTCCTCGTAGATCATCGGGAAGGGGATGAGCCATGTCTCCCACTCCTCCTCCTGTGCTCTGGGGAGGTTGGCAGAGACGAGGCCCGTGTCGCGGGCATGGTCCTCCTGCTCGCGGAGGCGCCGCAGCAGGCTGTCGGGTAGGGTTGGTCTGCTCGTCATTTCCAATCGGCGTGTGAGTGCGGAATTGCTCTGCCGTGTATCAGGGCTTGGGCTCTTCCCCATCGCCTTCAAGTGCGGGAGCATCTTCCGGGCCGGACTCGCCGGCTCCCTCGGGGGCCTCCTGTTCTGCCTCCGCGGCTGCCTTGGCCTCTGCCTGGGCGCGCTCGGCCTCGCGCTCCTTCTCGATCTGGTCCATTTCCTCGCGCGTGACTTCCTTGTAGTCCACGTCGGCCTTCTCGAGGAGCGCGTCCGAAGTCTTCCTGACACGCAGATGGTCGAGGAAGCCTTCCCAGCGCTTTTCCTTTTCGATTTCGGCCCGGATGGCGAGGGGCTTGCGCCCGGCGATCTCACCAAGCTTCGCCAGCTCCGCCTGCACGTCCTCCTCCGAGACATCCACCGCGAAGAAATCCTGCAGCTTCTTCATGATGAGGCTGTTCTTCACGGAGACCTTCGCGCGCTCGTGCATGTTCTGGGCGATCTGGCCCACGAAGTTCTGCCCGAGCGAGTCGAGCGACATGCCCATCTGGTTCAGGCGCTGCTCGGTCTCCATGAGCGATCGGTTCCGGGTGTCTTCCACCATGGCGCGCGGCAGGTCGAAATCGAGCCGCTTGCGAAGCTCCTCGAAGATGAGGTTCAGGGCCTCGCTGCGCTGCCGGTCCTTTTCCCGCTGGCTGGCCTGCTTGCGCACGTCCTCGCGCAGCTCATCGAGCGTCTTGTACTTCTCGTTCACGTCCTGGGCGAACTCATCGTCCAGTTCCGGCAGGACGCGGCGCTTCACTTCGTGGACCTCCAGCTCGTAGTGGACCGTCTCCTTCGCGGAGGGGTCCATCTCCGATGGCTCCTCGATGTCCATGACGAGCTGCTCGTCCTTCTTCTTGCCAACGACCGCGGCCGCCACTTCCTCCGGCAGTTCCTCCTCCACCTTGGTGGAGTAGTACTCCTTGACGCTTCGTGAGGGGATCTCGATGCCGTCCGGTGTGGAGACGGTGCAGGTGAACAGCAGCCCGTCGTGCGGCTGATACCCGTCCTCGGTGGGCTCGTAGGTGGCGTTGCGAAGGCGCAGGCTTTCGAGTTCCTTCTCCACGTACGCGTCGTCCACGTTGACCTTGTGCGCCTTGACGCGAAGGCCTTGGAGCGTTTCCTCGGTCAGGGTGATCTCGGGGCGCACCTCGAGCGCGATCTCCACGGTCGTCCCGTCCTCGCGTGTGCTCTTCCAATCAAGCAGGTGCGCATCGGTCAGGGCGTCGAGTCCCTTGTCCTCGGCGTAGATTTCCGCGAGGCGGGGGGTGAGGCGCTTCACGGTGTCTTCGCGGGCGGGTGTCTCGTAGGAGCGGCGGACGAGGTTCTTCGGCGCCTTGCCCGGCCGGAACCCCGGCAGGCGGACGGCCTTGGTGTATTCGGTCATCGTCTCTTCGAGCCGGTCCTTGATCGCTTCCTCGGTCAGCTTCAGTTTGAAGCGAATCCGCGAGCCGGGCATCCGCTCCTCTTCGATCACCTCGTAAGGGATGCGTTCGGACTTCTTTTCAAGTACCGTGGAGAGGGTGGAGCCGTCGCCACCACGCTTCTTGCCGGATGTTGCCGATTGAGCCACTTATCAATGCTCCTTGCCGGTCAGATTCGCCCGCCTCCCTGTGGGAACGGCGGGGGTGCAGTCGCGCCCAAAGATCAGCAACGGGGTCCCGCGCAAGGACCCCGTTCAAGGCAGGTCCGGGAGTTAATTGCCGCGGGGAGTGGCCTTCAACCAAAAAGGGGGCACTCAATTGACCGCGCGGTGGTTCGGAGCGTGATCCGCGGGACGATGATGAAGCTCGCGCGGCATGCTGAGGCACCATGCGCGGAGCATCCTTCCTCCCAGGCCGCCCGGGACGGCCCGATTTGAACGCATGAGGCTTGCCCCGCTCACGCCAGCCGCTATCGGGAGAGCCGATCAACCGTCCCGAGCCACGAGACCCACCCCATGTCCACTCCACCCGTCACCGTTGCCGCCGCCCTGATCTGCGACGAGGACGGGCGCATCCTGCTCGCGCGGCGGCCGCACGGGGGCCCGCTCGCGGGCAAGTGGGAGTTCCCCGGCGGCAAGGTTGAGCCGGGCGAGTCCCCGGAAGCCGCCCTCGAGCGTGAATGCCGGGAGGAACTCGGGTGCGAGGTCGAGGTGGGCCGGATCTACCATGTCCTGCCCGGTCCTTCGGGGCCCGGCGGGCGTATCCTTCTGCTGTTCTACCGCGCCCGCCTGACCGGCGGCGCGCCGCGGTCCATGGAGGGCAACGATCTGGCCTGGGCGGCGCCGGGACAGATGGGCGACTACGATCTGCTCGACGCGGACCGCGCCCTTCCCGCACTCTTCCAGCGGGATTTCCCCCACTTCGTCCCGGGAAAGCAGGCCAGATAGAATGTTCGGAACCGATGATGTGGTTTACGTGCCCGAGGGCAGCCAGCTCGTCTTCGACGATGTGTACCGCTGGCGGCGCTTCCGTCTCGATGTCCGGGCGTTCGGCCTGCGCCTGGCCGCCGAGGGGCTCGACCACACCCGCCAGCGCATGCAGGGCGCCCTCCTCCGCGTGCAGGAGAGCCCCCGCTTCGCAACGAGTCATCGCCAGATTGCCATCAACACGGACATCATGCTGCGGGACCTGGAAGCAGCCGCATGGGACGCACCGCCCGCCGCAGAGTCCGCCAGCCTTGCAGACTTTTTCCGCACCGAGCAGGTGGGATGGTGGGTCCGTGTCACCGACCTGCCCGCGGAGTCCTTCTTCGCGGAGGACTATGAGCGCGAGGCCATCGCGGCCCCCGGACCGGTCTCCTACCGGACCTACGGCACCGTGCACATTGCCCAGCTCGACGGGCTGGACGTTCCGCTGGCCGGAGAGGAGGGCGGCGCCGGGCCCTTCAGTATAGACGTCCCGCCCGGAGGCGGCCTTGGGCGCTTCGCCCTGCCGCCCCGCGAGCCACTGGCCCTCGTGCGCGAGTACTGCGGCGTGCACGGCGCTTCCGCCCACGGTCACACCCTGAACCTGGACACACACGCCACCATCCCGGGGGAGCACCGGTTCTGTACCCCGCTCGGCCGGGTGGGGGAGCGGCTCTTTGCCACGCTCTACCTCCACTATGCCCATCCGGTGGAAGCCGAGGTGCTGGGCCGCATCCCGCCGGACGCTCTCCCCACGGCAGTGCAGTTGCTGGAGGCTTCCGGCTTCGTCCCCGCAGGTGAGGGCCGGCGTTTTCGTATATACGAACGGGAAGGCGACATCGTCCACCTGTATGCCGGGCTCGACGGCAAGGAGTCCGAGGGCGTCCGCGAGATGCCCGCCTTCCTCCTCGTCGCGCAGGCTTCCGGCCAGTTCGACCCCATGAACCGTGGCGCACTCCTGGACGGCATCCGCGATGCGTTGCGCGCCACCCGCCGTGGCGGCAGCGGTGTCTAGCCACATGAGCCACCCACACACCCGCGGGACACTCCACCGGGCGGGAGGGGCGCCCGGGCCTTTGGGGGGCGGCCCGTTCGCAGGACACCCCGCGAGAGCCCGCACGGCCACTTTGGCTTGCCCGGAGTGTCCATGGCGCAAAGGCTCCCGGCAGTTCATTACGGAGAGACAGCGGTGAAAAGAATCCTGGCCCACTCACTCCCGGCGGCGCTTGTTGCGGCCATTCCGCTCGGCCTCGCGGCGGACAGGCCCGTGCCATCATGGGAAGCGCGCTTCACCAACGAGGAAATCACCATAGACGGCAAGGTGGACGAGGAGGTGTGGCACGAAACGCCCGCCCTCTCCTTCTTCGTCCCGGTGACCCACGAGCCCGCAACAACGCAGACGGAGGGGCGCATCCTCTGGGATGAGACGCACCTCTATGTCTCCTTCATTGCGGAGGATGGTGACCTGCGCGCCGAGGAAACACGGCGCAATCATCCCGTCCATCTCGATGACGTGCTGGAGTTCTTCTTCCAGGTGCAGGGCGAGGAGGAGTACTACTACAACATCGAGATCAACGCCCTCGGAACCGTGCTGGACTCCCGTGGCGGAAACCCACAGGGCTTCGATTTCGAGAATCTCCGTCATGCCCTGGAGCTGCGGGGGACACTCAACGACACCACCGAGCGCGACGAGGGGTGGTCCCTCGAAGTCGCCATCCCCTTCTCCGACATTGTGGAGCTGGACGGTAATCCGCCCCAGCCGGGCGACCGCTGGAAGTTCCACATGTCGCGCTACGACTACGACGACAAGAAGTTCGAGGACGGCGTGGAGCTGACCTCCACGGCAGCCCTGACCCGGGTGAATTTCCATTACCACGCGGACTGGCAGGAACTCGTCTTTGTCGGTCCGGACCCCGCTGAAGAGCCGGAATAGGCGAACCCCTCCTCGGCGCGTTTACGTTGCCCCTCACGAACCCCCTGAAACCTCCGGCAGGGCGTGACACATGCCGGGCCTTCCCCCATCACTGAGAGGAGTTTACATGCGCTACACGCTGGGCCTGCTCGCCGCGCTTCTTTTCGTTTCCTTCACCGGTTGCCAGACTCTCCCGCGTCCCGGAGCGCCACCGCCGGTGGACCCCGAGGCGAGGGAGATCGAGCGGCTCATGGACGCCTACCATCGCGATGGGAAGTTCAATGGCATCGTGCTGGTCGCGCGTGACGGCGAAGTAATCCTGGAGAAACCCTACGGGTACGCCAACGAGGAATGGGGCGTCAAAGTTGACCGGCATACAAAGTTCCGTCTCGCATCCGTGACCAAGCAATTCACCGCTTTGCTCATTCTGCAACTGGCGGAAGAGGGGAAGCTGTCGCTCGAGGACACCATCTCCGATCACCTGCCGTGGTACCGCGAGGACACAGGAAGCCGGATAACCATCCACCACCTGCTCACCCATACCTCGGGGATTCCGAACTACTCGGCCTTCAGCGGGTTTTTCTCCGGGCCCAGCCGGATGAATTACGGGATGCGTGAATTCGTGGAAGAGTACTGCTCCAACGACCTCGACTTCGAGCCGGGTGAGCGCTATTCCTACTGCAACTCGGGTTACTATATCCTGGGCGCGATCCTTGAGGAGATCGAAGGGAAGTCCTGGGAGGACGTCGTGCAGGAACGCATCGCGCAGCGCGGCGGCATGCCGGACACCGGGGCGTATACACACACGCGCATGATGCCACGCCGCGCCCAGGGCTACCGGCGCGACAGCAACGGGAGCCTTCAGCCCACGGGCTACCAGGACATGACCATCTGGCGCGCCGCCGGCTCGATGCATTCCACCGCGAATGACCTGCTCCGGTGGGATCAGGTGCTGCGGGAAAACGTACTCCTTGGTGAGGAATGGCAGGAGAAGATGTTCACCCGCCAGCGCGGCAACTACGGCTATGGAGTCACCGTGTTCCGTGTGGAAGACGCAAACGGGGACACCATCGAATATATGGGACACTCGGGATTCTACGGAGGTTTCAACAACTACTTCGCGCACTTTCCCGATACCGGGGAGGTTATCATTCTCCTCAATAACGGCGGGCGTACGGAAATCAGCTCCATACGCGACGGGATCGTGAATATCCTCCTGGGCAGACCGTACGACCTCCCCGTGGCCACCCATCGCCTCCAGCCGGAAGTGCCCGACCCGCGCCTCACCATCAACCAGATATCCAGCCAGGGCGTCATCAGCTCGGACGACGCCCGGTTCAACCCGCTGGATGCTTCCGCCGGCACGACCATCTACGCGATGAACTTCCTCATCCACGACGGGGACGAGGTCTATTTCGCCAACTCGACAGGCGACGAGGCCCGCATCCTCGACGGCGAAGTCACCGCCGAGAGCAGTTCCCTCCGCAACGAGGGGATGGAGTACAGCATGACCCCATGGTTGACCTCCGACCTTGACATCAGCGTGACGGGCACCGATTCGCCGCGTCTTGAGCTGGCCTGGACCCTCCACAACAGCAGCCGGGAGGAGCGCTCCCTCCGCATGATGTGGTTCACCGATCCCGACCTCACGACGGCTGGCTCCTCCGCCACGCAGGACCGCCTGGCCATCCTGCCCAAGCCATTAAACTCCGGCGAGCAGATGGTCCTGGTCTTCAATCACCCGGAGGACGACCCGCCGGACAGCAAGTCGGGGCTGCTCTTCCGGGCGGACGGCACGCCGCACCACTTCTTCGGCGTGGCCGGGGATGCCGGGGCTTCGAATTACTGGCGGAGCACCGGACCCTTCGAATCCATCGGCCCGCGCGCCGCCGGATACCAGATTCCGGAGGAACTCCGCGGCACGACCCAGCACGACGAGGATGGCGATGGCGTGACCGATGGTCCGCGCGACGTGGGAGTCTCCGTGCAGGCAGACCTCGAGCTGCCCGCCCGAGGGTCCCTCACCGTCCGCTATTCGATCCAGTTCGGGCCCGATATCGAGCTGTGAGCACGCCCGCAGGCAGAAGATACTGCTGACGAAAAACAGACGGCCCCGCCATCGAGCTTGATGGCGGGGCCTGCGGTCATACCGGGAGGGCGCGGGGCTTCAGGCGCCCCATGCTCAGCGATTCTGCAGGATCGCCTCCGCGGCGGCCATCTCCTCGGCGAGAAGGCGGCGTTGTTCCTCCTCGTAGGCTTCGCGCTCGGCGATCCGCCGCCGTTCCAGATCGTCCTCCGGCTCCAGGTGGTGCTCCCAGTCGAAGTATTCCCGCTCCCAGGTGAACCGGTCACCGACGCAATGAAAGACCGTATAGCCGGGAAAGTCGCCGTGCCAGTTCCCGCCCCACCATGCACCGCTGGCGGAGGGACTGGTGAGGTACCAGACGCCCTTGTAGCGATAATCCTCGGTCCGGTGGGAGTGCCCCTGCAGGAGAGCCTTCACCTTGTGGCGCTGGAGCATCTCGCGCAGGTCCCGGTTGTTGCGGATCACCAGCGAGTGCATCGCGGGGGCATCGAAATTGCCCTCCACCTGTGGCAGATTGTTGAAGGCCGCGATGTGCATCGCGCAGATGGTCGGCCGGTCACCCGCCTTCGCCAGGTCCAGCGCCAGCCAATGCATCTGCTCCTCGCTGATCCGGGCCCTGTAGGACGGGCCCGTGTCGGTCTCCACTGGCTCCTGGCTGTCGAGGACGACGAAATGCCAGTCCTTGTGGTCGAAGCTGTAGTAGGTGCTATCCATGCCCAGCCGGTTCATGATCATTTTGCTGCCGATCTCGGGATCGTCCACGGGCACCTTTCGCCTGTCGCTCAGCCCGAGCAGATCATGGTTACCGAGGCAGTGGTAGTACGGCATGCCGAGCGTGTCGCTGATGGACTTGTAGAGGTGGATCTGGTCCTCGAACTCATCGCGCTCGTTGTACAGGCCGTCGAAGGCCATGTCGCCGCCCATCAGGACGAAGTCCGGGGCCGGGCGGAGGGCCTTCACCGATGCCACGCAGGCCCGGTATCCGTCGTCGCTGCGGCGCTTGCGGCGCACGTGCTGATCGGTCAGGTGGACGAACCGAAAACCGTCCTCTCGTGGCAGGCCGTCCACCCGTGGCCGGCCATTGCCCACGCAGCCAAGTGTCGTACCGGCCGCCAGCCCCGCCGTTCCAAGTGCCATGCTGCCAAGGAACCTTCTGCGTGTCTGCTTCGCCATGATGGGTCTCCCCCGTTTCCTTTACTCAATGGGGAGCGGGCCACGGGCGATGGGCGATGGTCAAGCGGCAACACTCGCGCCGGCGGATGGACGCGCACGAACTCCCTGGCCTGCTCTTCGGCCAGATGGCGTGCTCCGGCCAGAAGCACTCGTCCGCCGATTCCACCGATTCACGCTGATGGAGGCGGCTCCGTCTCATCCCGCGACCCCTTTACGTGCTCGCGCCACGAAGTCCTTGCGGGCTCTTCTCTCACAAGAACGCAAAGGCAGGGAGACGCAGGAACACAGGGGCGGGAATGCGATCCCACGGCAGGGCGTTTCAGTTCTTATTCCGGTTGGGCTTTTGACGGCGGGCCGGAGGTCCTCGCAATACTCCAATGGGATGCAGCGGGGTGTTCCTCTCCGAGGACCCCGTCAAGAGGACCAAGACATTAGCCGGTGGTTGAGCGAAGCGACACCGCCGGTTACCGGGACGCAGATGCCCACGACCCCGGTAGGGGTCGCACCGAATTGCTGTTCACAAATCAGGGAGAACGGCCAAGAGGGCTGTGCAGTTCCTAGAGAGATCGAAGGACTGTCGTGGATACAGCGAGCTGGTAGGGTCCGTGATTTCTGATCGAGACGATGTGGCGCCTTTCCACGAGTCCGCCGAACGATGAGTAGTCCATTGTAAAGACAAGAGACCTCTCAGATCTTGACTGCAGGTTCCAGACGGCTTCCTCAGGCCACAGGCCTGACTCCTCCCTGACATGCGACAGGAGGAAGGGAATCTCCTCCCTGCTGATCGTCAGTCCGTTGAGCTCCTGGTTGAGTGGATTCGATACAATTCTTTCCGTTGACGGAAGTACGATCAGCCATATCGCAAGCGCGGCAAGAGGGTAGATTACGGCTGCGAGCAGGCCAACAACCACCCAGCGCTTTCGGGCCGAACGTGGGGGGAGGAGAGCATCCCTCCACGCCAGATAAGTTCGATAGCAGGACGTTATTCCGGACATCAGAGTGTCCTCCTTGCAAACGTGCTACCAGGCTTCACGACCGGTGCCGCGATACTGCATCAGGGATGCGCTCCGGGATGCTTCGCGGCAACTCTTCTGCTGATACGGGTTTGCTGGTCACCTGCGAAGACATACGATGCGAACGCGGCGCCCAAGAACACCATGCATAATAGCACGGTCCCAATGAAAGCCAAATCCGGCATCATCTGCATAATAAGCCAGCCTGCAAGAAGCACGAACGAGCCCAAATTGTATAGACCCGAGAAAAGAACAAGCCTCGCGGCAATCTCCCCGGCTTCCGCGGACGTTTCGCGGCAGAATTCACCCGGCACGATTCGAAAACCGCTGGCGATGTAGCCCGCTCCGAGTTGCTGGGCCGGAATGAGCAGGAAGCACGCGACCCAAGTTACGGCATCGAAAGTGTGCGGGGCTCCGAACAGGCCTCGGCTGACGGTTCCCGGCTCCCAGATCGCCACCGTGACCACCCCCAGCACGGACAGGGGCAAACCGGCAAGGCAGAAACTGTACCATGCAAAGCGAACCAAGCCGAAAGAAGAGAATCCCGGAAGCTCGACCCGCGGAAGTCCCGGCCAGATCCGGACATACACATTGGACCTCAGGTCAGCCCGTGCGAACTGAGCCCGCATGAGCCAGTCGAAAAACGGCACGAGCGTTGACAGGGTCATCGCAGATATAAAGGCCGTGAAGAAGAAGAAGGCAAGCAGCTGTCCCACATAAATCGAAGCCCCGTAATCTGGCCTGAGCGATGGTGTATAGTCAGGAAATATCAGGGTAAGAAGCATGAATGCGAATAAGGTGCATCCTGCGACAAAGAACAGGCCCAGGAGATGCGGCAAATGCGCATCCGCTGTTGCGGCTGATGGTGGGCGACTGTCTTCAGAGCTCATGGGAATAAATCAAAGTCCCCGGCAACTCGGACCGGCGGAGAGTGGCCGGCCTGCCTCCGGAATTGCTCCGGTTGGCGAGCGATCCTCCGAGTCTCCTGGCTGCCGGCGCGACTCGCTCCGCCAAAGACCGATGTTGGATGTTTGGAGTGCCTGGTGGCCTTTGGTCAACAGGTTTCCCCGGCGCTTCACTTTGCCCATGCCCTGAGGTGGTGAAGCAAAGGGGCGCTGCAAAGAAGACACCCCGGCCGGGGCATCGCTGCCGGGACCGGGGTGATGGGGTGTCCCTCGGGATTGTCGGTGGACAGGATTCAGGCCAGGTCGAACCTGTCGAGATTCATGACCTTGTTCCAGACGGCCACGAAGTCGTTGATGAACTTCTCCTTCGCATCGTCGCAGGCGTAGACCTCGGCGATGGCCCGGAGCTGGGAGTTCGACCCGAAGAGAAGGTCCACGGGGGTGGCGGTCCACTTGACTTCGCCCGTGTTGCTGTCGTGGCCCTCGTAGGGCTGACCGGGCGCGGAGGGTGCCTTCCAGTCGGTGTCCATGTCGAGGAGGTTGAGGAAGAAATCATTGGTGAGCGTCTCGGGCTGGGTGGTGAACACACCATGCTTCAACTGCCCTGTGTTGACATTCAGCACGCGCAGGCCACCGAGAAGAACTGTCATTTCGGGGGCGGTCAGCGTAAGAAGCTGTGCGCGATCCACCAGCAATTCCTCCGGGCGCCTTCCAGCCCCCCGGCTGATGTAGTTGCGGAAGCCATCCGCTGCCGGTTCCAGCGCGGCGAAGGATTCCACATCCGTGTCATCCTGCGATGCATCCATACGGCCGGGTGCGAAGGGAACCTTCACCTCGTGCCCGGCTTTCTTTGCCGCCTGCTCGACGGCCGCGCACCCGCCCAGAACAATCACGTCGGCAAGCGAGACCTTCTTCCCGCTATCCAGTGACTTGTTGAACTCCTGCTGCACCTTCTCGAGGGTATCGAGGACGGTCCCTAGCCGTGCAGGGTCATTCGCCTCCCAGTACTTCTGGGGAGCGAGGCGAATCCGTGCCCCGTTTGCACCGCCGCGCTTGTCGGAGTCTCTATACGTCGAGGCGGCTGCCCAGGCAGTCGAGACAAGCTGGGAAATGGACAGTCCGGACTCGAGCACCTTGCTCTTGAGTGCGGCGATTTCCTTCTCGTCTATCAGCTCGTGGTCAACCTCGGGGATTGGGTCCTGCCAGATGAGCGTTTCTTCCGGTACGAGCGAGCCGAGGTAGCGGACCTTCGGCCCCATGTCGCGGTGGGTGAGCTTGTACCAGGCCCTGGCGAACGCGTCCGCAAATTCCTCGGGGTTTTCGTGAAAGCGCTTGGAGATCGGCGCGTAGATCGGGTCCATGCGAAGCGAGATGTCCGTGGTGGCCATCATGGGGGCGTGCTTCTTTGAAGGATCGTGTGCGTCGGGGACGGTGCCCTCTCCCGCGCCACCCTTCGGCTTCCACTGATAGGCGCCAGCGGGACTCTTGGTCAGTTCCCACTCGTAGCCGAAGAGCGTATCGAAGAAGCTGGTGTCCCACTTTGTGGGGGTGGGTGTCCATGCGCCCTCAAGGCCGCTGGTGATCGTGTCGGAGCCCTTGCCGGTGCCGTGGTGGCTCTTCCATCCGAGGCCCTGCTCCTCGTGACCCGCGGCTTCGGGTTCGGGACCGACGTGGGCGGGGTCAGCGGCGCCGTGCGTCTTTCCGAAGGTGTGACCGCCCGCAATGAGCGCCACCGTCTCCTCGTCGTTCATGGCCATGCGCGCGAAGGTCTCGCGGATGTCCCGTGCCGCTGCGATGGGGTCCGGGTTGCCGTTGGGCCCTTCGGGGTTCACGTAGATCAGGCCCATCTGGACAGCCGCGAGCGGGTTGGCCAGTTCGCGCTCCCCACTGTAGCGCCTGTCGCCGAGCCACTCCGTCTCGGGTCCCCAGTCAATGTCCTGCTGGGGCTCCCAGATGTCCTCACGTCCGCCGCCGAAGCCGAAGGTCTTGAAGCCCATGGACTCGAGGGCGGCGTTGCCCGCCAGTATCATCAGGTCGGCCCAGGAGAGCTTGCGGCCGTACTTCTTCTTGATGGGCCAGAGGAGGCGGCGCGCCTTGTCGAGGTTCGCGTTGTCGGGCCAGCTGTTGAGGGGGGCAAAGCGCTGTGCTCCGGTGGAGCCGCCCCCGCGGCCATCCTGGATGCGGTAGGTGCCCGCGCTGTGCCACGCCATGCGGATCATGAGCGGCCCGTAGTGGCCATAGTCCGCAGGCCACCACTCCTTGGAGTCCGTCATCAGCTCGTAGAGGTCCTTGCGGACGGCCTCCAGGTCCAGGCTCTTGAACTCCTCAGCGTAGTCAAAATCCTCGTCCATCGGGTCGGAGAGGTCCGAGTGCTGGTGGAGCATTCTGAGGTCCACCTGCTGCGGCCACCAGTCCATGTTGGACATCTTCTTCACTGCGGTGGTGTGTCCCGTAATGGGGCACTTGCCCGTGGCTTCTTTGATTTGGTCGTCGGTCATGGCTCAAACGTGTCCTATTGAAAGTCTGGGTTTGCACAAGTTGCCCCGTGGGCAACATTTGGACCATATGAACAGGGGGCGGGACTTCGACCGCTCGCGGGCGGTGATCTGTTCCCTGCTCCCTCAGTGTCCCGCCAGCCTGTGCCGGTAGAGGTTCTCCTCATATGTGCAGTAAAGAGCGCCGTCCCTCCCTTGGGCAAGAAGCAGGCGGGGGGCGGGGCTGAGCCACTCGAGCTGAAAGGTGCCGGGTTCCAAGCGGAAGAGGCGCGCGTTGATCGTGCCGTAGAGATTTCCGTCGGCGGCGAACTCCATGCGCGCATCCCGCCACACATGCGAGGCGGAGGAATAGTCCAGAGGGACGAGTTCCCGCCGCTCAACGATCCGGCCGCAATCCGGGTCATACACGAAAAGGACCCCCTCGGCCCACCCCCAGATGCTGCCGTTGGGAGCTGTTGCGACCGCGGTAATGGCCCGCTTGCCGGGCACGGGAACGATGTCCAGGGCGGTCGAGGAAGACACGGGGTCCCATGCGAAGAAATGAGCCTCCCGCGCGGCTGGCCGGACGCCGAGCCCTCCCCAGACACTGCTGCCGCCATAGACGAGCCCATCGCGCCCGATGGCGAGGGTGATGATGCTCTGGTCCGGAATCAGGCCCTGGTGGACGGTCAGCCTCCCCGAGGCAACGTCCAGGATGGAGAAGGCGCCACCGAGTTTCCCGTACCCCGGGACGGTGCCGGCGTAGAGTTTCCCCCGCGCTTCGTCCGCGGCCATGCCGAAGGGACGATCCTGGCCCCACTCGGCAAGTGATGCCACCAGGCGCGGATTCCCGGCCGCCATGTCCCAGGGCTCCGCCGTGTCGAACTCGTATATCCGGGCTTCCGGATAGACGCCGAAATACATGCGCGCCCCCATGGAGGTGATGTTCTCCGCCTGACCAATGCCCGTGTATTCCTCATGGGAGTTGTCCGCAGGATCGTACGCACCGACACCCCCGCACGGGTAGCCGGAGGAGTAAATCCGGCCGCCGGGCCCCGCATGGATGCTCTGAATGACGGCCGGCTGGCCCGGAAGCTCCGCCTGTGACAGGGCCGCCCGGTTGGCGTGCGGATCGTACAGGGCCATGTTGCCGCTCTGCGTGATCAGCTGGAGCTTCGGGCTGCCGTGCTCCTCCACCCAGACGAGGGCCTGCGCCTTGCCACCCACTTCGACTCCGGTCTCCACCGCCCTCCCCAGCTTGATGTCGTAGCAGCAGAGCCCGCTCTCTCCCGTATAGAACACCCGCGAGCCACCGGGCATCACCTTCGAGAAGCCGCCGGACAGGAAGCCGGTGATCACGTGTTCCGTCTCCAGCGTCTCCTCGTCCAAGACAAGGACCCGGCCGCCGGGGTCGAGATGGGCGAAGATCCTGCCGCCAGTCGCCATCAGTGTATAGACGAAACTGGTTCCTGCGCCCTCTTCCGGGAGGATGTGCCTCTTCTCGCCGGTCCGCAGGTCCATCCGCACGAGGCCGGCCACCGTACCGGTTCCCGCGTAGAGATGTCCCGTGGCCGGAGAGACCGCCACGGAGCGCACGTAATCCTGCCCCGCCGCGGCCTGCCCAAGGCTCGTCATCCTCCTGCTGGCGGGGTCCCAGGCAAAGAGCCCTGCGCCGGGGTAAGTGCCGCCACAAAGGCGGCCTTGGCGGTCCTCCGCCAGCCCCCAGATGAAGGTGGCATCCCCGGGAGCCCGTCCAACGCTCTCGAGAGTCCCGTCCTCATAGCGGAACAGCTCACCATTGGGCTGTCCGCCCACGAAGACACTCCCATCGGAGCTGACGAGCATCCCGTAGGAGCCGTGCGTGCCGGACATCTCGTGGATTTCCGTGAGGACGCCACGCTTGCGGTCAATGACGGCAAACTGTCCCGGCACACCACCAAGTGCCACGTACAGACAGTGCTGGTCCGCGGCGGCGGCCATCACGTTCACCTGGGTCACCTGTGGCCCGAGGTTCTCTTCCATGGGCATTTCTCCGGAGAGGGAGGGTTGGCGGGCTTCCCGCAATGCGATCCACTCATTGCCGGGCATCCTGCCGCTTCTCCGAAACCCGGTAGGCCCTCACGCGGGGTGCCTCAAGTGGGATTGCCGGATTGGGGTTGGACCGGGGACCGGCGAGGGTGCCGTTTCCTCCAGGATTCCCCCGGCTCTTGGGGGCGGCATGCGCCGGACGGGCTGGCTTCGCCACCGGGACGACTCTTCTGACTCACCAGGAGGCACCGCGGGGATATTCCTGCTTGAGGCGCGGGAGGTGTCTTGGTTGCCTAGGTGACGAGGCGGGGGAAGGCCGGCAAACGGTTCCCCTCGATGCCATCCGGAGAAAGGCCTGCCGTGATCCGTTCCTCTCTGCTCCTTGCCGCGGTTCTGCTGTTGGTGGTGGCCGTCTCGTCCTGCGCGCATTTCCGGCGGGACCGGTGCTACCTGGCTGAGACGCGTTACATGTCCATGAAGGCGCTCTTCGAGCAGACGGGAAGCTACCAGCGCGTGGCGCAGGCGCTCAACGACGAGGGGTGGGCGCACTGCGAAATCAACCAGTTCCGCTACCGCCTGCGCAAGGACCTCGGGCTCGAGGATCCGGAGTTCGATGACCTTTTCGTGGTCGCGGAGCCGCCCCGTGGTGCGCTGGACTTCAACCCGGGCCGTGTCGAGGGCGGGGTGCGCTGAACCGCCTGCGAACCACGTGCGTTTTGCACTTGACCGGGAGGCGCTCCCGGATAGGCTCCGCACCGGGTTGGGTGAACGCCCAACGCGCGTGCTGGGGAGTGGTGCAACTGGTAGCACGTCTGGTTCTGGTCCAGGATGTTGTGGGTTCGAGTCCTACCTCCCCAGCCAACCAACCCAACGCCTCCGTGCGCTCCCATCGTCTAGTGGCCTAGGACGCCGCCCTCTCACGGCGGTAACACGGGTTCGAATCCCGTTGGGAGTGCCATCCTTCTTCATCCGCTCACTTGCTCCGGCTCCCGCCGGAGTTTTTGCTTTCCACCCCCGGCCCGGCAGGGCAGGCATGCAGTGGTTGGAGCTACCTGACGGAGGACCGCCATGCGCCGCCGCATCACCCCACTCGCCGCCCTGACCCTGCTCGGCGCTCTGGCTTTCACACCTCCCGCCGCCGCGGAGCAGCCGCACTGGTTCGGCATTCAGGTGGTGGACGGAGACACCGGCCGTGGCGTGCCCATGGTGGAACTGCGCACCACGAACAGCATCGTACTCCACACGGACAGCGCCGGCTGGGCGGCCTTCCATGAACCGGGGCTGATGGACACGGCTGTGTTCTTCCACGTCGAGGCCGACGGCTACGAGCACGCCGAGGATGGATTCGGTTACCGCGGCGTGAGGCTGCACGCGGCGCCCGGGGAGACGGCGGAGGTGACGGTCCGCCGGACACAGGCAGCGGAACGTCTATACCGCCTGACCGGTGCAGGTGTATACAGGGACTCCGTGCTGCTGGGACGGGAGGTGCCGCTCGCGGAGCCGCTCCTGAACGGCCGCGTGATGGGCCAGGACTCGGCAAACGCGGTGGTCCATAACGGGAAGCTGTACTGGTTCTGGGGCGACACGGGCCGGCCGGAGTATCCGCTCGGGAACTACGACGCGTCGGGTGCCGTCGCGGACCTGCCGGAGGACGGTGGGCTGCCCCCGGCCGAGGGCGTGGATTACCGGTATTTCGTCCGGGAGGACGGATTCTCGCGCGGCGTCGTGGATATCGAGGGCGAAGGGGCCAAGTGGCTCTCCGGGCTATTTGTTGTCGAAGAT
>SLOM01000118.1 GCA_007132505.1 Candidatus Sumerlaeota bacterium | reverse complement strand
AGGGAGAACGTCACCCGGCTCCCGGCGAAGTACCTCAGCGCGAATCGCCGCGGCGGGAGGCATTCAATGACCTGCGCCTCAAGGCGTTCCCCGTTTGGGAAGCGGAAATGGATGGTGCCGTCGCGTTCAGGTGCCTCCTCGGCCCAGAAGCGCGCGCGTCCCTCCGCGGTGGCGAGGAAGCCGAAGACCGTCTCTCTGGCCGAGCGCAGTGCCACCCGCCAGCGGATGGTTCCCTCCGGAGGGCCGGCGGTGCTGTGGGGGTTCATCGTCTCCTCCGGGAATACCCGGCCTATTGCCGCGCCAGGTGCCTGCGGACGGTGGCGCGGACGGCGTCCACTTCGATGCCGTGCTGCCGGACGAGCCGGCCGAGGCGCGAGTCAGCCCCTGTGTCCTCGGGGAGGCCCAGTTTCGCCAGGATGGTTTCCCGCGGCACGCCGGTGAGTTCTTCCACCTCGCCGAGCGTCATGGAGCCGGAGATCTGCGCGGCCACGTCCGCCGGAGCGTGCTCCTGGTGGGCACGGCGCCCGGTTTCGTCGGCCACCCTCTCGACCGGGACGACGAATGGTGCGGCCAGAATTGCCGCGGCCACGGCCAGTGCGCCGACCGCCGCAGCCGTCCGCCGGCGCACTGCGGAGTCTTTCCGGCAGCCCTTCACCACGGCCACGATCCAGCGCCAGTGCATTGCCAGATGCACCGCCACACCCGTGATCATTGCCAGTCCGAGCCAGAAGTGCACGGCCCCCCAATCGTGACGTGTCAGCCCGAATTGCGTGAAGAACCGCCCGCTTCCCTCCGGCAGCACGTACCGGATCAGCAGGCCGGTCGCCACAAGCAGCACGAAGACGAAGAAGATCACCGTATCAACGGTGAAGTTGACCTTGGTTCGATTCATGACAGGACACCACCTTTCCGGCAGGATGCCTCTCCCGCTGCCCTGATTATAGGGCGGGGAGGGCGCCTGCTCTCAAGGTGAGTCCGGGGTCAACAGGGTGCCGGTCAGCTAAGCATCCGCACCAGGTCCGATGCCGCGGAGGGGTGGGCCCACAAGACGCTGTTCAGATCGCCGCGCGTCAGCTTGTGCCGGATCGCCAGCGCGAACAGGTTCACGAACTCCTCGCAGTGGTGGGCCAGCAGATGGGCCCCGAGGATGCGGCCGGTGCCCTTCTCGAGGAGTATCTTGTACGCCCCGGCGGGCTCGTTGAGGTGGCGGTTTGTGAACCACCGCTTCGACTCGCCGAACTTTTTCTCGAACTCCAGTCCCTGCCGTTCGCACTCCGCCTCGCTGAGGCCCGTGCTGGCCAGCGCGGGGAGCGTGAAGACAACCGCCGAGACGCTGCTGTAGTCCGCCGTCTGCCGGTTGCAGTGCAGGATGTTGTGGGAGACGGTGCGCCCCTCAATGGAGGCCACAAGGCTGAGGTGGGGGGCGCCGGTGTCCGCACAGTCGCCAGCCGAATAGACGTCCGGGTTGGTGGTGCTCTGGAGGTACTCGTTCACGGCGACGCCGTTCCTGCCGTATGCCACGTTTGCCGCCTCGAGGTTGAGCCCGTCGAGGTTCGGCACGCGCCCGGCGCCGTGGACAACAAGGTCCGCCTCCACCGTGGCCTCCCGGCCGTCCTCCGCCCGGGCCAGGACGGTATAGACGCCTCCGTCCCTCGTGATGCGGCAGACGCGCGAGTCCCGCACGAAGCGGATACCGGCGTCCTCCTCCGAAACCTTCGTCAATACCTCCACCAGGTCGGGGTCAAATGCGGGGAGTGGCAGCTTCCGCGGGTGGATCACCGTACATTCGGAACCATACCGCGCCGCCAGATGGGCGAACTCCATGCTGATGAAGCCGCCCCCGATGAATACGATGCGGCGGGGCAGTTCGGGCAGGTGGATGAAGTCATCGCTGGAGAGGGCCAGTTCCCCACCGGGGAAATCGAGCGTTGCAGGCCGCGCGCCCGTGGCCAGGTGAAACTTTCTCGCGCGCAGCAGCACGGGTTCTGCACCGGCGGCCTGCACACGGACGGACTCTCCGTCCTGGAAGGAGGCCTTTCCCTCGAAGAACTCGATGCCCATCTTGCTGTATATCTTCTTGTTGTTTTCCGGGATGGGATCTGTATAGCTATCCTTGAACCTTACGAGGTCCTGCCAGTTCCCCTGGACGCCCTCCGAGCCGGTAATGCCGTTGCCCTCCATGCGGCGGAGCAGGTCAAGCGTTGCAGCGCCGGTACGCAGCATCTTCTTGGGTGAGCAGCCGCGCAGGGCACAGGTCCCGCCGGGCTCGCGCGCATCAACGAGCGCGACCCTCCAGCCTTCCTTGGCCAGCTTGCGTGCCGGGCCGGCGGCGATTCCCGTTCCGATCGTGACAAGGTCGAATTCGTGGGTGTTCATGCGTCGCTCCTTCAGGAGGTGTCAGTGAGTGTGGCGGGTGTCAGCGGCCGGCGGCCTTGCCGAGCCACCCCTCGCTCCGCAGCCATTCCATGCCGTGCATGGTCCGTGCCACAAGCGCCTCCGCTTCATCACGGGGCGGATTGGCGGGCTGCCAGATCCGATGGAGGACCTTCCGGATCGTCTCCTCCGCGGGGGGGACCGGCTCGTCATGACCGGGCGGCTCAAGGCCCACCTTCTCCCGGTCCTCCGGTGAGCGGAACAGATGAATCAGCCCGGCAGCAGCTCCCCCGGCAAGCAGCGGCGTTTCCACGCCCTCGGCCATGGCAAGCCGCATGGCGCCGTATAGCCGGTCCGCCCAGGCAAGCTTTCGCGCGGGGTCGCGTGCCACGCGCTCCACGAGGTCGTGCAGGTACGGACAGACCATGCGGTGGAGAAGATCGTCGGCGAACTCCGCGAAACCCTCCTTCGTGAAGAGTCGATCGCCAATCCCGCCGTGCTTGCTGACCAGCGCCGTGCCGCATTCATCATGGAACGCCCGCCGTGCTGCCTCCATTAGCTGCGTGTCGTGGCGTACCTCTGCAATCGTCGTATAGCCGCGCAGCGCCGCCAGATAGCCCATCAGTGCGTGAACGGCGTTGTGGCCGTAAAGCTTAGCCTCCTCGAACGGGTCGAGGTCCTCCTTCTCCTCGAACGCCCGGATGCCGCGCTCGAAGCCTTCGAGGCAGACGCGCGAGACCAGGATGCGGTTGAACTCCTCAACAAGTACGGCGCGATCCATGCCGGGCACGAGCGGGCGGAGTCCAAGTCTCTCGACGAGCTGTCCGCCGGAGATGATGCCGCTCATCTTGCCGAGGACTGTGTCGAGGGCCTGAAAGCCCGCGGGCACGTCCCCGCCGAGCTTTTCCATCAGTCCGCGCGTGAGGATCTCCGCGGCCCGGTTGTTGTTCTCCGCTGTATAGATGATGGCGGTGGAGTCCTGGTGTTTCTGCCGGAGCCCGTCCGCAAGAATGGCCAGGACGGAGTTCCCGCCGCCGGCCGGATAGGCATCCACGCTCGGCAGGGCCGTGGCCATCTCGGCCGACTCCGCCACCGCCTCCACGAGCGCCTCGCGGTCCTCCGGGACGTTGGGGTTGTACAGCTCGATGCCGCCCAGTTCGTGGTGGATAATGCCGTCGTCCAGCGCCACGTTCACAGTGCAGCGATGATCATTGCGGCGGACTGCCTTGACCAGCTCCGCGTCTATCTCCGCCACCACGTACCTGCCGAAGTTGCCGGAAGCCTGCGCTTCGAGAAGGAAAAGGCCGGACTGGATCGGCCCGAACCCAAAACCGGTGAAGGTGCGTTTGCGCATCAGCTTATCCCCGCGCGGGTGATATCGTGAAGGTGAATGAGGCCAATGGGATGGTTCTCCCCGTCCACAACGGGGAGCTCGATGATCTTGAATTCACGAAGGATTTCGAGCGCGCGGACGGCCATCATGCGGGGCTGCACGGTGCGCGGCGAGCGGGTCATCAGATCACGAATCGGCACGGACATGTCCACGTTGCCCTCCACCAGATAACGCCGCAGGTCGCCGTCGGAGAAGAAGCCCGTCAGGATGCCGCGGCCGTCCACGACGCTGGTGCAGGCCAATTTCTTGGACGTCATCACGACGATGGCCTCGCTGAGCGGTGTCTCCTCCGGCACGACCGGGTTTTCATCCCCGGTGTGCATCAGGTCCCCGACCTTTGTCAGAAGGCGTCTCCCGAGCGATCCACCGGGGTGAAGCAGGGCGTAGTCCTCGGGCCGGAAGCCGCGCGCCTCCAGCAGCACGAGGGCCAGTGTGTCCCCCAGCGCCAGCATGGCCGTGGTGCTGGACGTCGGGGCCAGGTTCATGGGGCAGGCTTCCCGCTCCACGCGCAGCAGCAGCGCCACCTCCGCATGGCGTACCAGTTCGGATCCCCCGTTGGAGCTGATGGCGATCAGCGGCACCCCGAGGTGCTTGAAGAAGGGAATGATGCGCAGGACCTCCTCGGTCTGCCCTCGGTGGGAAAACGCAATGGCCACGTCCTTGGCCGTCACCATGCCGAGGTCGCCGTGGAAGGCCTCCGCGGGATGCAGAAAGATCGAGGGGGTCCCGGTGGAGGAGAGCGTGGCTGCCACCTTGCGGGCGATGAGCCCGGCCTTGCCCATGCCGGTGGTGATGACGCGGCCCTCGCAGACGCGGCACAGCTCGACCGCCTGCAGGAATGCCTCGTCCAGGACACCGGCAAGGTCCGCCACGGCCCGGGATTCAAGTGCCACGAAATGCCGGGCGCGCTCGAGCAACTGCTCGGCGTTCATCGTTTCGCTGCGACCCGCAACAACTCCGCTTCCGCTTTCCTGCACCACTGTCCGTCCTCCAGTTTCTCTGCAACGGTGGGGTAGTGCTCGTGCAGCCGTTCCAACGGGATCAAGCCCACGTTTTCCAGTTCGGGATAAACGACTATCTTGCCTGCCATGGTGCGGTTCTCCACGGCGGCGATGCCATCAATGGCGCCGGCCATGCCGGAGATGGCGTCCACCGACGCGTCGGTGTCGAGCGTCCCCCGGGTGACCTTCTCAAGGACGATCTTCATATCCCGAATGGTGGAGCCGCTCGTACCGTACAGGAAGCACCGTCGCTCGAGGTACCTGTCGAGGTCCAGCTCGTGGCAGACCGGCGAGGGGATTCCGGCGAACAGGTTGATGATCGCGTTGGGTGCGGCGAGCTCAATGGCCTGCTCCAGCAATTCCGGGATCGGGGCCATGAGCGCGATGTAGCTGAACTCGCCCTGCGGGGGGCTCTCCGCCGGGTTGACCATTCCGAAGGAGACGCCGTTCGCCCGGGCGAGCGGTTCCGCCTTGCGGTGGAGTGCCTCGAGCCGCGCGGCGTGATTGTCGGACGCAACGACCCGCAGCCCGCTCCTGCCCGAGCAGATCGCCCGGATGGTGTGCATCTGGCCCATGGGGCCACCGGCACCGACGATGAGGATGCTGTCGCCCTCCCGGATCTCACCGTCGGGAGGGATGGTGGCGTAACCCTCCACCGCCTCATGCCCTGTGGTCCCGACCCACCGCGTGAGGCCATAGTGCACCCTGCCGACGCCGACAGAGACCTTCGTCCCAAACTTCCGTGCCCCGGTCACCACGTTCAGGATGCCCTCTCGGGCGAGCTTGCTGTTGAGTGCTTCCACACCCGGCTTCGAGGCGCCAAAGTATATCACGTCGTCGAAGCTCTCATCCGGCAGCTCCGCCGGATTGGAAACGTCCCGTCCGTCGAGTCCCGCCGCCGCGAGTGCCTCGCGCTGGCCCGGTTCCGGGAGAGTGGTGAACACCTCCGCCGGTTTTCCGTCCGCGGAGAGGCATTCCGCCAGGCCGCGTACTTCATGTCCCCGCTCAGCCACCACCAGCAGGCGCCCGCCCGGCTTGATCGTCTGCCGTTCGCGCGTGACGTAGGAATCCTCCACGCAGGACCATGGTTCCACGAGTGCCACCTGTGATGCACCGAGCCCGCTCTCCACGGGAATGAGGTACTGCTCGCCAGTCTTGCGGCCGATCATCACGCGCTCGTCCAGCAGCACGTAACGTTGCAGCCCCCCCTCGAAATTATACCCGAAAGCCGCGTTGGAGCGCTCGGTGGCGACCTCCCGGAAGTCCGGCAGGACGAGCACCCGTTCACCCGGTTTGTAGTGCGTCACCCGGTCCCCGACAGCGGCGATGCGCCCGACGACCTCGTGCCCGAGGACGGTCGGCTTCTCTCCCGGGGCGTAGCTCGGAATTTCCCGCAACTCCTCGGACGTCAGGCCGCCACAGACCTCCTGCTTGCGCACGTGGGAGGAGAACTGCTTGAGCAGCTTGAGGTCCGAGAAGCAAAGGCCAACAGCCTCGACCTCCAGGAGAATCTGGTGGGGGCCGGGTTGCTGGATGTCCTTTTCGCGAACCAGTTCGAGCTTTTCGGGGCCGGTCAGGAGGACGGCCGTCTGCTTTCCGGGAAGGGGCGTGGTATCCATGGGAGTCTTCTCGCCTTTCGGCGTGTGGCGGGCAAGCGGGGACAGCCTGCTGGCGCGTTGTGGGGGTTACTCCGTGTATTCGTAGACGAAGGTAGGGCGCACCCGGGCCCCGGTCACCGGCCGGAGCGACACCGGGGGCGTCTCCCTGAGCAGCGGGCCGCGCAGCGTGTAGTGCTCCCTGATTGCGTCGGCCATCTCCTCCGGGAGCCAGCTCGCTTCGTCCTCCAGCCGGTTCATGGTCACGACGTAGCGATACTCCCCCTGCCGAAGCGGCTCAATGTAACGACCGGGCACGGGCAGGCCAAGGTAGGTCACCTCCCGGATGGCGGAGGCACCCGGCCCCGGCGGCAGGCCCGCCTTCACGGCCAGGTAGTTCTGCTGGGGCAGGTACACGGGTCCCTCGCGGGCCAGTTCACGGACGCGATCAAGGAGGCGCTCGTTCCACTCCCGGGCCGATTCGGGCGGGATCTGGTTTCCGGAGCGAAGGCGGTAGGTGCGGATGCGGCGCTCGCCGGCGTCATCCGTTGTCACGAAGCGGACGGTGCGGTTGGCGCGCAGGCCGTCGGTGACCCACCAGGGGAGGGAGCGGGCGGCCTCCACGCCAAGGTGGGACACGGGCCGGTGGAAGCGCTCGTCGCCGGGGAAGAGCCGCACGGCCGCTTCGCGGGTTCCCCACCAGCCGGGCGCCGCCACGAGCAGAAAGACCGCCCCGCCCACCCAACGCCATCCCGGACCCAGGCGGCGCGCCGCCGCCGCCTCCAGCCAGGCGTAACCCAGGCCCGCCACGATGGCGAGGACCGCCAGCAACGGCAGCAGGTTGTTCAGGTATCCGCCCACCTTCACCCAGCTCAGCACGACGAAATGCTGCGAGACCGCCAGCACCAACAGCCACCAGACCCCGGGGAGGCCGGTGCGGTAGCGGGCCCAGCGCACGGCCAGCAGCACCATTGCTCCCGCCAGAAGAGCCGTGGCGAGCTGCACCCCGCCGGACCATGTGGCGGGGACGAGCAGCAGGGCGGCCGGACTCAGCAGGCCTCCACCGGTCACGTCCTGCCCGGGAAGGAATGCTTCCGCTCCCGCGTGGAGCGCCAGAAGCACGGACCACACGGCCCCGGCAGTCAGCGCGGCCCCTCCCGCGGCCAGGGCCAACTCCTTGCGCGAGGCCCATCGCCGCGAGAGCAGAAAGGCCCAAGCGCCCACGGCTGGAATCAGCAGCGGGAAGCCGATGTGCTGCCACACGTCCTGGACACCGCGGCGGTGGAGATTCTCCGGAAGTACCTGCGCGCCTGCGGACATCTCGACAAGATAGAACCAGACGGATTGCCACTCCCCCCGCGAGAAAACGAGTGCCAGGTTCGCCAGCACCACAGCAGCGAGAAGTGCAGCCAGCGGCAGGGCCAGCGGCCGGCTGGTCAGCACATCCCCGCGAGGGAGTAGTCCATGGCGTGGATCACGCCGGCGCAGGAGATGTTCCGTCACCTCCCACACCCCGCGCGCCAGCCAGGCCAGCACCGGCAGCAGGACTGCTGTCTGCTTGGTCAGCCCGGCCGCCAGGGCCAGGGCGAAGGAGAGCAGCAGCAGCCCGAAGCCGGAGCCCCTCCGTATGGCAAGCCAGACCGCCCAGAGGGAAAGCGTATTCGCGGCCTGATCCACCCTGTACAGATCGTACCAGTAGCCCGACAGGCGGTAGAATGCAAGATAGACGCAGGCGCCCGCCACGCCAGCCATGAGGGAATGGGTGCTTTCCCGCACGATGAGTACCACTGCCCAAAGCCCCGCCATCACGGCCAGCAGGGAGACCGCCCTGCCCCAAGCAAGTGGAATCGCGGCCTCCCCGCCGCCGAACCAGTTCCATAGCGTTCCCACCACCATGTTGTACAGCGGCGGATAAAGGTGCGGGACGAAGTCCGTCTCGCCGAAAGGCGGGTAGAGCGCCCGGACCGAACCCTCCTCCACCCAACGCATGGACATGAGGGCCATCTCGCCCTCCATCCATTCCAGCTCGAACGGATGGGTCATGCGGTTGAGGGAAATCCAGAAGAACTCCGCCGCGGGAAGCGCCAGCAGCACCAGAACCACCGCGGCGGCGGCCCTTGGCATCCACTTTCGGAGATGGTTTGGTGTCGGCATGTTCCGGTCGGCCCGGTTACGGCGAATTGGCTCCGAACCGGAAACTAGCAGGGGTTACCCTTCCCGGGCGAACGGAAATCCGCTGCCGGGTGGATTGTCCTCCGCCGATCTGGGCGTGGAGGGTGTGGTCGCCTGCCGGAACGTTGGGGATGGCGAAGAATCCGTCCGCGCCGGAGAGATAAATGCGGTCGCGCCCCTCCAGGCGGATCCAGCCGTCCACGATGGGCCGTCCGTCCGGGCCGGTCACCCTGCCGGCCACGTGCCCCTCGCGTGGGTTGCTCATGTGGGAGGGTACGGGCACGCGGGCCGGAGTGGGGTAGAGTGTCCGCGCTGCGTTGGCCCACTCGCGCGGTTGTGCGGCTGAGTAGCTGAAGAATGTGTTCCCGCCCATGCCGAGCGCCCGCTGGATTGCCACGTAGCGCACCTGCATGGAGTCGAGCGGCTGTACGTCCCGGCCGTACTTGCCGAGCGCCGAGCCCGGCCAGATGGGCCGCCCGCTCCGGTTGTTGTTTCTCCAGTCGCGCGCCAGCGTGCCATAGTTCGGCTCTGGGTCCGGCAGGTCCCAGTATATCTGCGGCATCAGCACGTCCACGACGCCAAGCCGGAGCCACTTCTCCGGCTCCACGCCGAACCCCACGGCGTCGTTGAACCGGTCGTAGCCGGGCACCCGGCGCCGGTCCGCGATGCCGAACGGGGAGACCGACACGAGCAGCGAGGGGTCGTGCGCTTTGATCTCCACGTATAGATCGGAAAGGAAGCGGGTCAGTTGGTCGCGCTGCCACTGCTCGAAGTCCCGGATGCGATGCGGGTTGCCGCGGCCCTCGAACCTGCGGACCGAAACGGGATCACGGGAAACTCCGTTGGGGTTCCCTGTCCGGTCATCCCAGTGCAGCCCGTCCACCCGGTACTTGCGCAGGAAGGCCATGACCTGGCGCCGGAGGTAGGCGTTCACCTCCGGATTCCCGTGGGTCAGCCAGACGTAGTCGTCCGCCCCCCACTGACGCGGCCGGCCTCGTTCGTCATGGATGAGGCCAAGGCGCCGGCCCGGATTGCTGGCGTCTGCGAACCGGTAGAACGGGTGATTGCGGTCCTCCGGGGGGCGCTTCGCCCCGGATTGCCAGATCACACTCAGGTTCATGTACGCATGGAACTGGAGCCCGTTGCGCCGTGCCTCCTCGATGGCCAGTGCAACGGGATCGAACGACCGAGCATCGCCCCTCAGCATCGGCGACCAGGGTTCATGCTCCGAGGGATAGAGAGTGTCCCCCTGCCCGCGCACCTGGAAGACAACCGCGTTGAAGTTCCCCCGGCCGAGCGCCTGCATGCCTTCGCGGATGCGCTGTTCGATGGCCGCGCGGCCGCCGTTGGCCCATTCGAACCGGGTCCACCACACCCCGCGCCATTCCGCGGAGGGCAGGGCGCCCGTGGGGCGCACGCTCACGGCACGGCGGTTCTGTTCCTCGCCGCGGGAGGACGCGGCACGGACGATGAACGACACCTCCCGCCCGGGCGGGAGCCCCGTGATGACCCACTCGTTTCCTTCCACCCGGGCGGCGGGGCGGCGGAAGTTCCATTCCCCGCCGATAGATTGATAGACGTTGTAGTGCACGGACCCGCGCTTGTTGTCGTCCGGCGAGCGCTCCCACCGCAGCACCGCGGCACCGGGGGCGGGCCGGGCCTCCTTCAGCCCCTCGAACCGTGGTACAGCCCACGCCGCCCCTGAGCAAACCAGCATCACCACTGCCATCAGAATCGTTCGCCACGCCATGCCTGCCGTCTCCAACCGGGGAAGTCTTCGCCGCACGACAGAACCCGGCCCCCCGCACCATGTCAAAAGGGAAGGCGATGCGGGAGAAGGGCGGCCTCACGGCCCGTCCAACGAACAGGGGACCGGTCGTATTGCCACGCATTCGGATCGCCCAATCCTGCAATTGGCGGGGTTGGAGCGTGTCGCCAAGAGCTGACGTGAACCATCCCCGCCTTGTATTGAATCCCCAGCTCTTTCCGGAGGTGTGGCAAGATGTGGAAAACCCTGCAAGGCGTGTGATTTTTATCTTGCCGGTGTGTGTCAGGCTCCGGTTCGCTCGGCCAAACACTCCGGCTCGGGGGAACGCACATGGTGGCGGCATTTCAGCGAAAGGTGGCTCTGCTCTGCGGCGGTCCGTCCGCGGAGTACGTCGTTTCGCTCACCTCCGCCCGTTGCGTGGCCCATGCGCTGGACCGGCACCGCTACCGCATCCGCGTGTTCTGCATCCAGGAGGACGGCAACTGGGTCTGCCCCGAGGAGGAGTGGACCGCCGCGACGTACCCCTCGCGGATCGAGAAGCTCTTCGACCTGCTGGACAATCCGGAGTATTGCCCGAGCGGCTTCTTCAAGATCCGCACCCCGGAGGAGGGGCTGCGCCGCCTCTGTGAATGGGCTCCCCATGCCGCCCTGCCGATCATGCACGGTGCCTACGGCGAGGACGGGCGCCTGCAGGGGCTGCTGGACTTTCTGTCCATACCCTACGCCGGCAGCGGCGTCCTGGCCAGCGCGCTTGCCATGGACAAGCGCCGCACCACGAGCTTCCTCGGAGCCCACGGCATCCGCGTACCGCGGCACCTTGTGCTCCGCAGTTCCGCCCCTCGTCCCCATCGCGACGACCAGCTCGCAGGCGCTGGCGGGATGCTCGGATGGCCGCTCGTCGTCAAGCCCTGCTCCTGTGGCTCCAGCATCGCCACCACCATCGCCCACGACGCCGAGGAGCTCTATCGCGGCGTAACCCGGGCCTTCGAGGTGGATGACGAGGTCCTGCTGGAGGAGCTTATCACCGGCACGGAAGTCACCTGTGCGGTCCTGGACCTGGCGGAGGGTTTCGGTGGGCGTCTTGTCTGCCCTCCGACCGAAATCCACCCCACCACCGGCCCGCTGTTTGATTTCGACAACAAGTACCGCCCCGGTGGGGCAGAGGAAATCACCCCTGCGCGCCTGCCGGAGCCCGTGCTTCAGCGCATTCAGACCGTGGCGGAAAAGGCGCACGACCTGATCGGGTGCTTCGGCATGTCGCGCTCGGACCTGATCGTGCCGGAGGACGGAATGCCTGTCTTCCTCGAACTGAACACGATCCCCGGTATGACCCCCACCTCCCTGCTCCCGCAGGGGGCCGCCGCGCTCGGCATCAGCATGTCCGCCATGCTGACGGGGCTCATCGAAGGGGTCTTCGAATCATTGATCGAACGTACCGCCCGCGAAGGAGGATGATGCGAGCCGCAAGAGGCATGAAAGAGCGTGTGATTGACGGGTCAGGTGGAGGCGAGCCTCCCCACCCCGTCCCTGGAATCAGCCTCTTCCGCTTGCAGTGACAGAACAGCAGCACCGCCCCCGCGATACGGCGGGCGGTTTCCCAGAGGTCTCTCGGGCCGGCAAGCCTGGAGGCGGTCCCCGCCGGGGAGCAGTCGCCCTGCCCCCGGCGGGGATTGGTTTTATGCGGGTGGCGGCAACCTCCGCGCCGCAAGAAACTGATACGGTTCCCCGCCCGGCGAGTGGAGCGAATCGCCATGCGCCACGATCCGCAGGCCGGCGTCCTCCGTCACCGCGGCAAGTCCAGCGCGGGTGAACTCATGGTAATGATCGCGCTGCCAGATCCAGTCCGGCCGCTTGCCCATGATGTCCGGGTCGTTGATGAAGAGAGGCAACTCCACGTATAGAACCCCGTCCGGCGTGAGAAGCTGGGCGGCGTCTCTCAGGAATGGCACCGGCTCACCGATGTGCTCCAGCACGTGCGAGAGCGTGATCAGATCGAATCTTGCACCGGCCCTGCGGAGGTCCTCAACGGACTCGGTGCGGAAGTCAATGCCCTCCGGAAAGTTGTGCAGGCAGATGTCTATCATCTGTGGTGATCGTTCCACTCCGGTGACGGCAAAGCCGCGCTGGCGGAGGACGTCACAGAGTCCGCCCGTTCCGCAGCCGATGTCGAGGGCCCTGCCCCCTCGCTTGAGGCTTTCCGCGGGGACGACGGCGGCGGTGTTCCGCCACCGGCGGTCCTGGTACTCCCGCAGCAGCGCGTCCCAGTCCCGGCGCTCGTCAATATAGACACGCCCGTGATAGTCGGAGTCATACATGGCCTGCTCCTCGGCGTGCGTCATGCCGGGATCACGGTGGAGCGACCCCGTCCGGCTGTCTGCCCAGAGCAGCATCGGCCGGCGGGCCACGACGATCCTGTCCGGTTTGTCGCTTGACTTGGGATGGCCGGCGGGGCGGGCGAGCTCACCCTCGAGTCGTGCAAGGCCCGCTTCCACCGCCCGCCGGTCCAGCCGGCGCCGGAGGGTGAACAGGCAGCGGCGCACGGGCGCGAGGGCCTTCCGCGCGAGTGTGGGTCCCAATCCGCCATGCCAGACGGAACCATCCCCGCCGATGATGTACTTCTCCCGGGCCGCATCGAGAAGGAACGCCAGCCGGATTCCCGCCTGCGCACCTGCTCCGGCCCGCGCGTGACGCGAGTGCAGCAGCACCGCCAGCCGTCGCTCCCTGTCGCGGACGAAGCCCTTCTCCGGGAAGCGGATCCGGCCCGCCTCCTGCATCTTGCCGAGGACAGGCTCCGCCTCCAGCAGTGCGGCCGTGGTCATGTGGGATCGTATGGACGCGGTCAGCCCGGGCGTCTCCTCGAGGTGGTTCTCAAGGAAGATGCCGAGGTGGGCCGGCGTGGAGAGATGGTAAACGGACACCTCCCGGTAACCGGACGCGCCGGCAGCCGGCAATGCTGTCGGATGGAGTGACTTCACGATTCGCTTGCGGCCCATCTCCGAGGGAGCCCGGCCTGTCTTGCGCGCGTGGCCCGCTGCTGCGGGGCTACGGCTTCACCTTCGTGCGGAAATACTCCATCGTGCTGGCGATTCCGTCCTCCAGCTTCACCTTCGGTTCCCAGTGCAGGCGCTGGCGGGCCCGGGTGATGTCGGGCTTGCGCTGCTTCGGGTCGTCCTCGGGGAGCGGGCGATAGACAATGTCGCTCTTTGTGCTGCTGAACTTGATGATCGCCTCGGCGAACTGCTGGATGGTCATCTCGGCGGGATTGCCGATGTTGCAGGGCTCGGTGAGGTCGCTGAAGAGAAGCTTGAGGATGCCGTCTATCAGGTCCGAGACGTAGCAGAAGCTCCGCGTCTGTGACCCGTCCCCAAAGACGGTGAGGGGCTCGCCGAGGAGCGCCTGCTTGATGAAGTTCGGCACCACGCGCCCGTCGTTGAGCCGCATCCTTGGCCCGTAGGTGTTGAAGATGCGCACGATGCGCGTCTCCAGGCCGTGGAAGCGGTGGTAGGCCATGGTGATCGCCTCGGCGAAGCGCTTTGCCTCGTCGTACACGCCGCGCGGGCCGATCGGGTTCACGTTGCCCCAGTATTCCTCGGTCTGCGGGTGGACGAGCGGGTCGCCGTACACCTCGCTGGTGGAGGCGAGCAGGAAGCGGGCGCGCTTGGTGAGCGCCAGCCCCAGTGCCTTGTGCGTGCCGAGGGAGCCCACCTTCAGCGTCGGAATCGGGCGTTCGAGGTAGTCAATCGGGCTGGCCGGGGATGCAAAGTGCAGCACGTAATCCACCGGCCCCTCGATGTAGAGGAAGTTCGTGACGTCCTGCTTGATGAACAGAAAGCGCTCATCGCGGATGTGGTGGATGTTCTCGATCGCCCCGGTGGAGAGGTCGTCGAGGGCGATCACTTCGTGCCCTTGCGCAAGCAGCGCTTCGCACAGGTGGCTTCCAAGGAAACCGGCACCGCCGGTCACTACGGTTCTGGGCATGTGGCTCTGTCATCCCCGCTGGAATTGGCACGGCAATCGGACTGTCCGCCCGCCCTCAGGGGCGAGAGGAAAAACGCCGGATTTGCGGATTCTGTGGGCCGGGACGTGGCCCATCGGCGCACGCGGCACCGGCCGCCTTCTACCCTTCACCCGCCTCCTTCTGCTGCTCCCGGGCGAGGCGTTGGATCTGTGCGATCTGGCGCACGTCCTGAACCCGATCCTTCGCCGCCACCAGAATGCCTTGTGGTGAGGCCACGACAACGACGTCGCGAAGCCCCACTACTCCGATGGTCAGTGCCGGGTTCTTGGTCTGGTTCAGCAGGATGCAGCCTTCCGTGTCCACCAAGGCGATATCCCCCACGCGCACGTTGCCGCGCTCGTCCAACTTGCGGGACCGCTCCAGCGCGTCCCACGACCCCACGTCGTCCCAAGGAAAATCCGCTTCGAGCATCAGTACGTGGGGGCATTTTTCCAGCAGGGCGTAATCAATGGAGATGTCCGGAAGTTCGGCGAAAAGCTCCACGGCCTTCTCCCTGTTCCCCTCGCGCAGCGCTCGGGAGATGCCCTTGATGGCTGTGAAGTGGGGCGGGGAGGCGGACTCCAGTTCCCGCAGGAAAACGCACAGCCGCCAGAAGAACATGCCGCTGTTCCAGTAGAAATTCCCCGCCTGCAGGAAGGCTTCGGCCTGGGCCTGATCCGGTTTCTCCCGGAACCGGAGCACCGTCAGCGCGTGGTCCTCGGGCTGCGCCTTCGCGCCTGCCTCGATGTATCCGTAGCCCGTCTCCGGGCGGGTTGGCCGGACACCGATCGTTACGAGCGAATCGAACGACTCGGCCGCCTCCATGGCCATCCGGACAGTTTCGCAGAACTGCTCCCGCTTGCCGATCTGGTGGTCGGCGGTCAGCACACCGATGGTCAGCTCGGCGCATTCCTCCTCGCCGTGGCGCGCCTGCAGCTCCGCCGCCACCCAAGACAAGCAGCCGGCGGTGTTCCGGCGCATGGGCTCCGCCAGCACGTTCTCATCGGGTATCGGGAGCCGTGCCTCGCGGATTGCCGGTGCCAAAGCCTCCGAGGTTGCCACGTAGACCGATTCCACCGGCACCAGCGGCTCAATGCGCTTCACCGCCTCCTCAAGGAGCGTCTCGTGCTCGTTCGTGAGGTGCAGGAGCTGCTTCGGCTTGGCTTCCGAGGACAGCGGCCAGAAGCGCTCACCGCTACCACCTGCCATGATCACCGCGACACGTTTTGGATCGCCCATTTGTCCGTTCCCCCTTTTGGCAGCCGGTGGCGCCATTTCCCGCCGCTCCCCGCGGGCGGGTCCCAACCGGCATCTGCTTCCATCAAACGCCCGGCCACAACCCAGAGCAAAGAGAAATTCCCTCCTCCCTCCGTCATTCCGGCCTTGACGCACGGTCCCGCCTGCCTACCCTCCGGATGCCCGCCGGGGGGTGCACCCCCAAGCGGACGCGGCCGGACGCCCGAAAAGAGAGCCTATCCGGTACCCGTGTTCCCCCATAGCTCAATTGGTAGAGCGTCGGACTGTTAATCCGCAGGTTCCTGGTTCGAGTCCAGGTGGGGGAGCCACTGAAAACACCAGACTTACAGTCGAATCTTCGAAGATTTTTCGCCAGGGTGTGTGCCCAGAATTGGCGTCAGAATCATTGCGGTGTGCCCAGGGCAGTATTCCCGCTCAATCATCGGCCAACAGCGTCTGGAAGGCCTTGGCGACCTCGGCCAAGCGCCTCGTGACGCGCGAGAGGTAGTGCCCCGTCGTGACCGGTGAGAGGTCGGGCGACTTGTGCCCCATGTAGAGGT
>SLOM01000171.1 GCA_007132505.1 Candidatus Sumerlaeota bacterium | reverse complement strand
GCTGGCGGTGGTGCTGAAGGCGGAGTCCGTCATGCGGGGCACGGAGCCGGGAACTCCCGGCGGGCCGGGGCTGGTGGGCGGTGCCGTGCGGTGCCTCGCTCCGCTTGTCTATACAGTGGCGTTGGTGCTGGCGGTGGAGTGGCTCCTGCCCGTCTATCGCGCGGAGGACCCGTCTCACCTGGTGGAGCTTGGCCGTGTGGCGGCGCGTCTGGCCGTGTTCGGGGTCCTGGCGCTCCCCGTGCTGGTTCCGCTCTACCGGTTGGCAAAGACCAGCAGCCTCGGCAACCGCGCCTGACCGGTCAGGCCAGCAGCCGCTCCAGCTCCTTGAGCAGCGGCTCGTGCTCGCGGTGTGGCTGGAATCTCCGAAGTGCCCACTCGCGGCATCCATCCCGCATCTCTGCCAGTACCTCCGGGCGGCCGAGCACCTCGCGCAGCCGCTCCGTCAGTTCCCCCGCGTCCGATCCGTCCACCAGCCAACCGCTCGTTCCGTGCTCGAGCGCGCTTGCCGTCCCGCCGGACCTTCCACCGATGCAGGGCGTCCCGCGCAGGGCCGCCTCCACGAACACAATCCCGAAGCCCTCGTCCTCCCCATTCGGCAGCCGGCGATTCGGCATGACGAACAGATCGGCAGCCTCGATCAGCCGCACCTTCTCCTGCTCACTGATCCGTCCGAGGAAGCGCACCATGCCGTTCAAACGGAGTTCGCCCGCGAGTGCCCTCAGCCGTGTCTCCTCCGGCCCGGTCCCGGCAACTGTGTAGACAATCGGCGGTTCGCTGCCCCGCTCGTCCCTCAGCGCGGCGAGGGCATGCAGGACCGTGTCCACGCCCTTCCGCTCCGCCAGGCGCGTGACCGTTGCAAGAAGCAGGCTCCCCTGCGGCACCTCGAAACCCTTGCGCAGGTCCTCCCGGCCGGCCGAGACCGGCGAAAAGAAGACATCGTCCGGCACGGGGTACTGGAGGATAGTGCTCTCCGCCCTGACGCCAAACTCCATCGCGATTTCGCACGTGCGCTCTGAGATTGCAATGATGTGGGTACAGCCGCCCAGCGCCCACGCCGCCTGCCTGCGCATCATGGCGGAGCCGCGCGCGACGGTGAGCTCCTCCTGGTATGTCCAGCCAAACCGGAGTCTTCGCGATACACAGGACAGCAGGCGCAATGGCCCAGCCATCGGCACCAGGTGGAGCACGATCAATGCGTCCCAGCGTGCCAGCGCCGTGGCGAGGAAGAGATGCGCCGCCGTCAGGACGCGTCCGACCCGCGAGGCGTTGCCACCCCGTTCGTCGAGGTGCTTCATCCACGCCCAGAAGCGGCTCCTCCGGACGCGGTAGGGTTGGTTCCTGTCGAACTCAGCCGAGCCGGGCCGGTCCGGCGTCAGAACAGTGACGTCGTACCCGGCCTGCGCAAGGGCCAGCGCCGCGTTGTGCCCGACGCGTTCCGAGCCCCCCTCGTGCGGAAAGTAAGTCTCCGCAACGAGGAGGACGCGGAAGCGCCTGTGCTTTCTCTCCACGGCTGGGGCTACTCGTCGTCTTCGGCGTCTTCCACACTCCGCCGGTCTGTAGGCTCAGGCAGGCCGAGCGAAGCAAGCCACGCAACGCCGAATGACACCGTCATGCCGACGAGAGGATGCCACGGCCAAGCCATCGCCAGATCGGTGGTCTCGCGCAGGAAATAGAAGATCGTCATGAAGATGATGGACGAAACCATGCCCGCAATGACAGGTCCCGGATAACCTCGCTTGTATATCAGCGCGAAGATGAAGGCACCAAGAATGCCCCCCGTCGTAAGGCCCGCCAGCGTGAAGGCAAAGTCGAAGAGGAACTCCACCCCGCGGCTGGCGATTGCCACCAGCGTGAGTCCGGCACCGCAGATCACCACCGCGATGCGGGAGATGTAAAGCTCACCCCTCGTCTCGCCCCTGATGCTCATGATGGGCCGGTAGAAGTCCATCACCAGCATGCTCGCCATGGCGGACAGCGCCGAGGAGACACTCGACATCGCGGCGGCCAGAATGCCCGCGATCAGGAAGCCTTTCGCCACTACCGGAATCTGGTCCACGATAAAGATCGGGAACACGTAGTCGGCAACTGGATTACCAACGCCAGTTGGCTCCGACAGAGTCGCGGCCATTTCGGGACTCGCCGCTGTGACGATGTCATAAACATGCTGTGTGAATGGGCCCGGTTCTCCCAGTGTTGCCGGGTCCCAGGGTGGAATCCCGCCGAAATCGAAATTGTTCAGCGTATAGAAGGTGTACAGCCCTGCTCCAACCATCAGGAAAAGCAGGAACTGCGGCACGATGAGGAAGGCGCTCAGGAGGACCGCCTTTTGTCCGTCACGCTGGTTCCGGCAGCCAAGGACGCGCTGCACGTTGAGCTGGTCAAACCCGAAGGCGAACACAATGCCCACCGGTGCGGCGATCAGGCCCATTATCAGGCTGAAGTTGCCGGCGAAGATTTCCACGATCTGTGCCCAGAGGAACGAGAGCACCGTCACCTCACCGTTTAACTGGTCTGCCACCGCCGATGGCGATAACAGGCCCAGATGGAACCACTGGAGCACGCTGTCGCCCCCGGCCACCTCGCCAATGGCGCTCCACCCCTCCGCACCAGTGGGAGTAGCCAAATCGCCCGTCAACAACGTGGGGATGTAGAACAAAGCAAACAGGCCACCGAAGATGAACACGAAGTACTGTGCCATGTCTGTCCAGACCACCGCCTTGATGCCACCCATCGCCGTATAGATCAGGGCCACCGCCATAATCAAGACTATGGAATAAGCAAGCGTCCAATCCGGCCAGACCGTCCGCATCACGACCATGAGCGGGATCGCCGTCACCAGCACCCGCACACCGGCCGCCAACGTCATCCCGACAAGCGAAAACCCGGCGATCACATAGTTCGTCTTGTACCCGAACGCGCGCCGGATGAGCTGGTACGTCGTATAGACTTCACCCTTGAAGTAATACGGCACCACCCAGAAGGCGACGATCACACGGCCCGTCACGTAGCCGATCACGATCATCATGAAGAGCATGTTGCCGCCGGCGAAACTGAACGTGCCGTTCTCGATCATCAGGGCGCCGAGCACGTAGGCCGGCACGCCGATGAACGTAAGGGCACTCGTTTCCGTGGCGACGATGGAGGCACCGACCACCCACCAAGGGAGCTTCCGTCCCCCCAGGAAGTAGTCCCGCTTCCCCTTCTGCCCATGGGCGGCCCAAACGCCGATTCCCATGACAAGCACGACATAGAGTGCTACGACCGTCCAGTCAAGGTAGCCGAACCCGGCATTGCTGGCCAGTCCCATGATCGCTTCTGGCATTACTCCGTCTCCGTGAATGGTTTCTGCCCGGCCGCGCCCAGCGGAAACCGGTGTTGTTGGTCAACCCTGTTCCGGGGGGAACTATTTGGACCGCGTCCGGGGGCGGGGCAACAGTTGATCGCCCCGCCCGCCCGGCTTGTCAGTCCTCTGTCTGCTCGTCCTCGTCTTCCTTGTCGCGTTCGGCGAAGAAGTGCTCGTACTCGGGCCGGGACCGCAGGACCGCCTCGGCCACTTGGCGGCGGACTCCGGCGATCGTGATGCCGTCCGGCCGGGAATCGTCCGGATAAACCCTGTTGGTCAGCAGCACGTAGTAGGTCTGGGAGTGCTGATCCAGCCAGAACATGGTGCCGGTGTAGCCGGTGTGACCGATCACGCGGTTGCCGTCCTCGTGGTTCAGATCCGTGGCCCATGGGAAGCTGGTGTAGATCACCCAGCCGAGGCCCCGGACGGCGTCCACCGCCTCCGGCGTCTGGTCCGTCGAGGCGATCCTCAGGATCTCCGCGTCAATGAGCTGCCTGTCCCCGGCCCGCCCTTCGTTCAGGATCATCCCGCAAAACTGCGCCAGGTCCGGCCCGGTGGAGAACAGGCCCGCGTTTCCGGGGGTGTGGTCGCCAACGCCATGGTAGTTCGCCAGTGGATCGTGGATTTCACCCACGAGCAGCGACCCGTCGCCGCGGCGGATGGTCGGGATCGTCCGGGCGAGCTGATCCTCGCTCAGCGTAAACACCGAGTCGTTCATCCCGAGCGGCCCGTAGATGTGTTCGTTCAGGTAGCTCTCCATGGACACGCCGGCGGCCACTTCGTTGACGCGCGCCAGCGTCTGGAAATTCAGGCAGCTGTAGACGTACCGCGTGCGGGGTTCGTAGCTGGCCTCCAGCGCGGCGTAGTGCCGGATGAGCGCCTCGGCCGGCGTCTCGTCCTCGCGGCGCTGCTGCTCCACCACGTTGCGGTTCTCGTAGGACTTCAGCCCCGAGACGTGGGTCAGCAGGTCCTTGACGGTCACCCCATCCTTGCCGCCGGAGTCGAAGTTGGGGATGTAGTCCGACACTGGGTCGTCCAGTGCGATGACCCCCTCGCCGAGCAGCCGCCAAGCCATCGTCGCGGTGGCGGCCACCTTCGAGACCGACGCCATGTCGAACAGGGAGTCCAGCGTCACGGGGTCCGCGTCCTCATCGTAGGTCCTCCGCCCGTAGGCCTGCGCCCAAAGGACTTCTCCGGGCTGCCCGACCACGAGCACGGCACCGGGGAAGACCTCCTGCTCGATTCCGTTCTCGATGATCGAGTCAAGTTCGGCGAGCGCCTCAGTCCTGACGGGCTGCATGGCGGCGCTGTTCGCCGAGCCAAACAACACCATCGCGTCCGTCCGGGCCGGTTCGGCTATTTCAGCACCAGCGGGCGCCGACAGAAGCCCCCCGGCAAGCAGTCCTGCTCCAAGGCATGTCCACAATTTCCTCATGGGTTCATCTCCTCCTGGTTTTCGGATGCTTCCGCGCCGCCGAGGGCGCCGAGCAGCAGGGCGGCGACTTTGTCGCGCGCCACTGGAGTCAAGTGCAGTCCATCCATCGTGTACTCCGGCCGTATCTCTCCGCCGGGGCCAGCCAATTCCGGCCATGCATCCACCACGGCCAGGCCCCGTTCCCCGGACAGGCGGGTCAGGCCCTTGTTGTACTCAAGGATCGAGTCGCCCAGATGGGCGAATCTGCCGCTCACCGGAAAAGCCGTCATCACAACGATCCGGGTCTGTGGCAGCCTGTGACGGACCTCGTCCACGATGGCGGCGTATTCTTCAAGCATGCGCTCGATGGAGGGCTCTCCCTCGCGATGGAGTTCCCCCAGATCGTTCCGCCCATTCTTGATGACCAGCACATCCGGCCGGATGTCGAAGACCGACTCCTCCAGCCGCCAGGAAAGCCCCCGCCGCACGATCCCGAGCCCATCTCCCGCGATGGCACGGTTGAACACCCGGTAGCCGGGAAACAGCTCGTCCGGGAAGCTCTGCAGGCTCGAGGAGCCGAGCAGCGCCACCGTCGGGGCCGCCGGGCGCTCGAGGGCGAGCCGGCCGTTCTCTTCGAGGAACGCGCTCATTCGCTCGAAGTAGAGGCGAAACCACCGGTCCGCCCCCTCATCCGCTGTAATCATGGAGGCCTGATGGAAGTTCAGATGCTCACGCAGGTGTCCGCTCCAATAGTCCCAACTGTGCGTACCTGCGTGCTCGCGCCAGATGTGCGGGATCCCCAGTGCGTTGAGCCGCTCATGGAGCTTGCGCGAGTCACCGATGGCGCCCGTCGCCACGTCGTCCTCCCCGCAGTCGAACAGCAGGCGCACACCGGAGTCCCGGAAGCGCTCCGCCTGATCCCAGACAGAGTTCTCCGCCCAGAGCTCCGGGTTGTCCTCCATGGGCCCGAGACGCGCCGCGATCTGGTGCTTCTCGGGATGGTCGGTGATCTTGAGGATGCCGGAGAGCGAGGAGGCGGAGCCGAACCGGTCGGGGTGCTTCGCCGCCAGCAGCAGGGCCCCGTGTCCGCCCATGCTGAGCCCCATGATCCCGCGCGCTCCGCGGTCCGCAATGGTGGGGTAGTGGACGTCAATGTAGGCGGGCAGTTCCTCGCCCACGTAGGTGGCATATTGTGATGACGGGTCGTGGGGGCTGTCCACGTACCAGCCGAACTCCCCTCCGTCGGGAAAGACCAGGACCATGCGGTAGTGCGCGGCCAGCTCCCCTGCCCTGCCGGCAGTGGGCCAGTCCCGGTGACCGCCGTAGGCGCCGTGCAGCACGTACAGCACGGGGAAGCGCTCCCCATCCTCCGCTTCCGGGGGGACGTAGATGGAAAACGTCTGCTCGCGGCCGAGGGCGGCGCTCTCGTGCGTCACTTCCACAATGGCACCGCCGGTGGGGGAGTCCGGAAAGGCGGTGGAGGCCAGAACGGACAGCAGCACTCCGGAAAGGGCCGCAGCAAGGAAGGCACTTCGCATGGAATCCCCTTCTTCATGCCGGATCGCACCACCGGGAAAACGTTGGATTCTCCGGACCGGAGGTCAACCGCTCAAATTCGGCAGCAATCCCCCTTGTCCGTTCGGACGCGCCAAGCTCTGCTCCGGCAAAGACCCCACCCCCGGAGACACCTCATCATGGAGCAGATCGAGCAAAGGACCCTCCCCGGCAGCATCCCGCAACGCCGATACGGCCGCAGCGAGGACTGGCTGTCCATCATCGGATTCGGTGGGATTCTCGTCTCCAAGATCAGCCAGGATCTCGCCAACCGCCGTGTCGCGGAGGCGGTCGAACGCGGCGTCAACTACTTCGACGTGGCGCCCTCCTACCACGACGCGCAGGACCGCCTCGGCCCGGCTCTCGAACCGTACCGCAAGGGCGTCTTCCTGGCCTGCAAGACCACCTGCCGCGACGCCGCCTCCGCCCGCACCGAGTTCGAGGGGTCGCTCAAGGCGCTCCGCACCGACTACTTCGACCTCTACCAGCTCCATGCCCTGATGGACGTTCAGGAGGACGTTGAGGCGGCCTTCGCACCCGGAGGCGTGATGGAGGTCCTCCAGCAGGCAAGGAAGGACGGGCAGATCCGCCATCTTGGCTTCTCCGCCCACTCAGAGCGGGCAGCCCTCGCCGCGATGTACAGGTTTGACTTCGATTCCGTGCTCTTCCCGGTCAACTTCGCGGCGATCGAGTTCGCGAACTTCGGCCCGCGGGTGATCGAGGCAGCCCGGGGACGGAACATGGCCGTGCTGGCGCTGAAGGCCATGGCGCAGGGGCGCTGGCGCGACGGCGATCCCCGGCGCGAGCAACACCCCGCCATCTGGTACGAGCCCATGGTGGACGAGCGCGGCCGCGAGCTGGCCCTCCGCTATACACTGGCGCTCCCCGTCACGGCTGCCATCCCGCCGGGGGACGTGCAATTCTGGGACAGCGCCCTTGCCACGGCGCAGAATGCCCGCCCACTTGGCGATGCAGAGCGCAGGGAACTCCTCCGCTTCAAGCCGGAGGGGAATGTGATTTTCTCAGAACGATAGCGTGCGGGTGCTCAGGTCTGGTCGTACCTGTTCTTCGCCCGCCGTTCGCCTTCGGCGCGGCACTCGTCGCAAATGCCGTCCTTCGGCAGGGCAACCAGGAAAACGTTGTGGCATTTCCTGCACACCTGGCGCTTGTCGTACTTCTTCTGGCTGGCGCCGTTGCGGAGCTGGTGAAACTCGTTGAGCATCACCATGACCGTTTCCTTGAGGTTGTTGGCACACGTCTTCTTTAGGTGCTCGGGGAGCCGGTCGGGATAGGTCTCGACCAGCTGGCGGAGCCTCAACTCCGCGGTGGAGACGGCCCCAATGACCTTCGAGTACTCGGAGAGCACCGCAAGGTCCTCGGGTTTGATTTTCACGCTGCTGCGCTTGCAGAGTTCTTCATAGCGTGCGAGCCGCCGGGCCCGCTCGCTCGGGGAGGACGTTTCGGCTGCTTTCACGGCTTCGTCAGCAACCTCCGGTGGGATTTCGTTTTCATCGGGTTTCCCGCTCATTGTTGTTCTGCCTGCCATTCTGGGGAGACCCATTGCCGCGTGCCTCCCGCTGTTGCTGCCGCTCCAGAATTACCTTTGTCTCCTTCAGGCTTTCCTGCCAATGACGAATGATGTTCGGCGCAAAAAGGTGGGGGTTTTTCTTCTGAAAACGCTCGAGCACGTCCCTCGCCGCGACGATCGCCTCGGCGGTCTCCTCGACCATCTGGTCGAAGGGCTTGTCCTCTCTGCGGACAGTGGACTCTCTGCCCGGGGTGTCCGATTCGGACCGCGACGAGCCAGAGGATTCCTTCCTTGGTGGTTTGGCTTCCGGCGTGGCTCCCTCCAGCTCCTGAAGCGCCTCCATCCATGCGTTGCGCGAGGGTTCCTCGTCACCCCCCAGATCAATCTTGATTTCCCGGGTCTCGCGCTTGTCCCGCTCGTCCCTGTCCTTGTGCTCAGGCAAATTCCGGCACCCTTCCCTTCGTCGTTATCATGACCTTACGGTCATCCGGATGGGTCACGATGGCAAGCCGCTTTTCAGTTCTCCTCCGGCCTGTCCCTTCCGCAGAGCCGGTCAAGGATGATGGCCACCGCGGCCCTGACAGAAAGATGGTTCCATTTTCCCGGACCGTAAACCGGTTCGAGCATTAAATCCATTTCTGTCAGCGTTTCCGGGTGAAGCCCCCACCCGGTGCCGAAGACGAGGCAGTAGCACCCGGCCGGATCCTCCTCCAGGAGCCGGCGCATCCCGGCAAACCCGATCGGGTTGCCTGAGGGCCGGGCCGAAGTCCCCACGAAGGCGGGCGGACTGCCCTCCCGGGCGAGGATGCGGTCGCGCACCTCGTCGAGGTCCGCTACCAGATGCGTCGCTGCCAGACTCTCCTGCCGCGTGCGGTTGTAGGCCGCTCCCCAGCCTTCCTGCCAGTGCCGGAGCACCCGCCGCAGGAAGCGCTGCTGGGCCTCGTACGGGTGCACGATCCACACACCGTCCGCCCCGTAGGTCGTCGCGGCACGGCTCAGGTCGTGCAGGTCCAGGTTCGTCACCGAGGTGCACACAGTCCTGCCCGTCTTGTCCACGATGGGGTAGTGAACCAGCGCGAGGTGAAGCGGCAAGCTCTCTCAGGCCCTCATGCTTTCCCGCCGGAGGCGCTCTTCTTTCCCTTCCCGGCCTGCGTGGAGGAGCCCTCCTTTTCGGCCTTCATCCGCTCGTGAATCTCACGGGCGCGCTCGGCCTTCTTCTCAAGTTCCTCCATGGCCTTGTCGCCGACCCGCCGGCTTGCAAGGATGAACTCTTTCTGCGCCTGCACCAGGTGGCTGGTCACTTCGGGCGGAACAAGGGACATCATGCCCTCCTCCACCTGCTTGACGACATCGCATGCGGCATCCGCAACCGAGCGGAAGGACGCCTCAACCCTGCCGGGAAACTCTCCGCTGGAGGACCACGTTCCCTCGCTGCGGGATTCTGTCTTCTCCGTCTTCTCGTTCTCTGCCTTGGCCATGGGACCCTCCTGATCTGGGCACTACTCAGGAAAGCTAGCGCGGACCGGGCCACAGCTCAACGGGTCTTTCGCGAGCCGGGCCTGTCCGGTCTCGAAGGGCCAGATGGAGGCGAACCGGCTTGTTGAAACTGTGAAGCATCCGCCCAACTCGCCGATTCACGCCCATCGGGGCTGATGACCAGTCCGGCGCCGTGGCGTGAGGTCTGTGAGGAGGGGGAGCACGCAAAGGCGCTACGACGCAACGGAGGAGCGGCGGGTTCCGGACGTCTTCGGCCATCCGCCAAGATGTCAGTCCTCGAAGAACTCCTTCAGCCGCTCCTCGAACTCCAGCGGGTCGGCGAGCGAGAGCTGGATGTCCTTTGCGACTATTAGATGCTGGAAGCCATGGCCACGTGCCTTCACCTCTGCTCTCTCCGGAAACAGAAGCCCCATGAACTCTTGGCGCCCGGTATACTCCGTACCCGTCTCTGAGCCGGCACCGCGGAGGCTTCGCAGAATTACGGACAAATCGTCCGTTACTTCTGCCCAAAGAGACACCGGACCATCTCTCTTCTCCAGTTGATAGCCGCCATCGCGTTCGTGAAGGAAAGCCGAGTGGGGAGTTTCATCCGGGTCCCATCCATAAACATTGGCAATACCTGCGGCCCAATTATGCGGGTCAAACCGCGCGCGCTGTATCAGGCGGGGAGCACGATCGCCGGTTCGCTCATGAGCCAAGCGCCGCTTACCATCTGGCCCACCGAGGAACGTCTGGTGTTTTCTGATCCCTTCCCGGCTGCCCAGCACGCTTGACAGATACTCGGCCCCGTCAGTACGCCGCTCTGACCATTCTTCAAGAAGAAAGTCCTCCTCGAGCTGGGTCAGTCGCATCCGCGTTCGATTCTCGGTAACAATCGTGTCGTTTCCTTCCTCGTCTTCGATCAACCGTCCGTACATCGTCAGGAAGGCCGGTTCTCCGTTCCGAAGGAGGGTCGGAGCGGAGGGACTCTGATCTTCGAATTCCACTGTCTCCCCTTCTCTAGCGAGAATTTTGAGGTGGGGGGAGCCGGCATCGTAGCACCTCTTGTATAGCGTTGTATATTCGGTCACTACGGGGGAACTCCGGAGCATCTCGACGTGCTCCTCGATGGAGGTCTTCCTGTCCGCCAACTCGTCCAGCACGGGCGGGCGTGCCTCCCCTGCGGCTGCAAATACCGCCAAGGGGAGGAAGAGCAAGCTTCTAAAGTTTGCCATCTGACTGTGGTCCTTTCATGGGATTTCATCTGCTGATGCTCTACACGCACAAACTGAATACGCTTGGCGGCTCTATCGTTGCGCAGTCACAGTGCCGGATTGCTGTCCCCACAACCTTGGGGAATCCGTGTCGGTCCTCGGAGAGCTCCTTCAGCCGCCCCTCGAACTACAGCGTGCCGGCGAGCGAGAGCTGGATGTCCCTTGCAATGGCCTGTCCCGCTGTCCTGCAAAATGAATCCTTTCAGTCTCTCGATGGACTCCGAATCCGCCTGAGCTATTGAAACGTAGGCCCGCCCCACCATCGCCTGCCTCTCGTCGAGGACATCTGCCAGCTCAACAGCCGGGACGTTCCTGGCCGCAGCCAACAACGCGATCAGTGAAAGAGTGAGGAGGATCATCGTCTTCGACACTCTCGTCCGCCTTTCCTGCTGCGGCTTGCATGCCATGAAAGGGATGACTCTCACATGTGCCGTCAGATTTCGACTCCCTCGTCCGGGTTCAACGGATGAAGGTGGCGTTGGTCCGCGGCAGGACACCGAAAGGGGAGCGGTGGAGCTTGACGTTGTCAACGACCTTTCATTCGTGTTGCCCGGGCCAGGACCCCCCCATCAAGCGCTTTATCAGGCCTCGCATGCCCACGAGGCTCTACTCCGAGGCACCACGGAGGGCTGGTCGCGGCCCCATCGCATGGTGCGGGGCGTTGCCGGTCATTCCCTTTGCCTTGGGCCCGGCCGTTGCGCTTCGCTCGCTTCCCCTTCGCCGGGGGACTGGCTGTTCCCCGAAGGTGAAGGTATGCCCGGTGACAAGGATTCAGGGGTTTTGCCCTTCGCTTCCCCCGCAGAAATCTTCGACAAGGCCCTCAGCGAGCGGTCCGCGGCCCTGCCGGAACTCCTCCGCGAGTTGCGTGAGGGCCGGCGCGCGATCGTGTTGGAGGACCTGCCGGGTTCCTCACTGCCGTTCGTGCTTTCCGGCGTGCTTCGGAGCGAGAGCCGGCCGGTCCTTGTCCTGACCGCCGGGGGAGAGCGGGCGGAGGACCTTGCCGGAGACTTCGAATTCTTCGGCGTCCGCCAGGCCCTCCATTACCCCAAGTGGGAGGTGTTGCCGTACGACGCGGAGGACCTTCCGCTTGAGGCCACGGCAAAGTCCCTGGACGCGTTCGAGGCCATCGCCCGGCGCCGCCACGATCCCGCCACCGAACCCTTCGTGCTCTGCGCCCCCGTGGATGCGCTCATGCTCAAGGTCCTCCCGGAAAGCCTTCTCGCCCGGCGGACCGTCCATATCCGCTGGGGCGACACGGTGGACGTCGGCGAGCTGGGCGAGAAACTCCGCACGGCAGGCTACGAACAGCAGCCCATCGTGGAGGCCCGCGGGGAGTTCTCCATACGCGGCGGCATCGTGGACATCTATCCGCTGAACGCCGAAAACCCCGTCCGGCTCGACCTTTTCGGCGACGAGATCGAGGCCATCAAGACGTTCGATGTTGCCACGCAACGCAGCCTGGAGGATCTCGGCCTCGAGGCCTCCCTCGTCATTCCCCCCTCGCATCTCAAGGAGCAGATCACCTCGTTCCTCGGCGAGGGCGGCCGGCTGGAGACGCTCTTCAGCCACCTGCCGGAGGACACGATCGTGGTCCTCGAGTCTCCCGAACGCTTCAACGAAGTGTGCACGTACTTTCAGCATGCCGTCGAACGGCAATACGAGATCGCGCGCCGTGACGGCAGGGAGGCACCCGCGCCGGAGTCGCTGATGATTCCGGCGGAAGAGTTTCCGGAGCACCTGCAGCCCTTCCGCCGCATGGAGCACAGCACGGCGGGCCGGGCGCCGGACCGCAAGGCCGCCCATTTCCGTTTCCAGCAGGCGGAGTACGCCGGGGAACGTCACGACCTGGACGCATGGATTTCCCGCATCGCGAAACTCCAGGCGCAGGACTACCTTGTCGCCGTCGTCTGTGACAACGACGGGCAGGTGCAGCGGTTCGACGAGCTGCTGGGCGAGAAGGAAGTCTCCGCCATCGCCGTCTATTCGGACGGATGGACGGAAGGCTTCGAGCTTCGCAGCGCCCTCAGCGGATACCAGGACGTCCTGATCACCACGGGGATGGTGCAGACCGGTTTCGCCATGCCGGACGTGCGGCTCTGCATCATGACGGACCGGGAGATCTTCGGCCGGTACAAGCGCCGCTACGTGTACAGGAAGATATACAAGGGCAAGGCCATCCAGAGCAGCGGCGAGATTCGCCGCCACGACTACGTCGTGCATGTGGACCATGGCATCGGCCGTTTCCTCGGCATGAGGGTGCAGGAGATAGACGGCCGGAAGGTGGACCTGATCGAGATCGAGTACGCGGGCAACGACCGCCTGCTCGTTCCCGTGGAGAAGATCCACAAGGTCCAGAAGTACTCCGGCCCCGAATCCGCCGAGCCGGCGCTGGACAAGCTCGGCAGCAACCGCTGGGTCCGCCGGCGGAAGAAGCACGCCGAGGAAATCGAGCGGCTCGCGGACGATCTGCTGCAGCTCTATGCCGCCCGCGAGCTGGCAAGCAGGCCCGCTCACAACCCGGACAACAACCTCCAACGCGAGTTTGAGTCGAGCTTCCTCTATCAGGAAACGCCCGATCAGATGCGCGCCATCGTGGAGACAAAGCAGGACATGGAGAAGCCGCGCCCCATGGACAGGCTCGTCTGCGGCGACGTCGGCTACGGCAAGACCGAGGCGGCCATCCGGGCGGCGTTCAAGTGCGTCCAGAGCGGCAGGCAGGCCGCCGTGCTCTGTCCCACCACGATCCTCGCGCAGCAACACTACAACACATTCCGGGAGCGGTTCGCCGGTTATCCGGTCCGCACGGAGATGATCTCCCGCTTCCGGAAACCGGCCGAAGTGCGCGACATCAAGCGCAGGTTGAAGGCAGGGGAGATAGACGTCGTCGTCGGCACGCACGCCCTGCTCTCCAGGGACATTCACTTCAAGGATCTCGGCCTCGTTGTCGTGGACGAGGAGCAGCGCTTCGGCGTGCGCGCGAAGGAACGGCTCAAGGAGTTGCGCAGGGAGATAGACATCCTGACGCTCTCCGCCACGCCGATTCCCCGGACACTCTACATGGCGCTCAGCGGCCTCCGGGACCTGTCACTCATCACAACTCCGCCTCCCGACCGCCAGCCAATCAAGACACGCATCATCAGCTTCGAGGAAGAGCAGATCGCCGAGGCAATCCTGCGGGAACTAAACCGCGCCGGGCAGGTCTTCTTTGTGCACAATCGTGTGGCCACGATCGCGGAAGTGACCAGGCGCCTCCGTGAAATCGTGCCGCACGCGCGCATCACCTACGCCCACGGCCAGATGAAGGAGTCCGAACTGGAGGAGACAATGCTGCGGTTCATTGACCGCGAGTTTGACATTCTCGTCTCCACCACGATCATCGAAAGCGGCGTGGATATACCGAACTGCAACACGATCATCATCAACCGCGCTGATGCCTTCGGGCTGGCGCAGCTCTACCAGTTGCGTGGCCGTGTGGGGCGCGAACGCCGCCGGGCGTACGCTTACCTGATCGTCCCGCAGGGGCGCGCCATCACGGACTCCGCCGTGAAACGCCTTGAGGCCATTGAGGAATTTGCGGAGCTCGGCGTGGGCTTTTCCATCGCCATGCGCGACCTGGAAATCCGTGGCGCGGGTGATATACTCGGCAAGGCACAGCATGGCACGATCACGGAAATCGGGTACGAGCTCTTCTGCGAATTACTCGAGGAGAAGGTGGAGGAAAAGAGGGGCGCGCCGCGGCCCCGGTTCGTCGAGGTCGAAGTCCGATGGGACGCAAGCTGCTTCCTGCCGCCGCAGTACATTCCCATGGAGGCCCACCGCGTCACGTTCTACCGGAAACTGTCCGGTGCCCGCAGCCAGGCGGATATTGACGCCATCTGCGAAGAAATGCGTGATCGCTACGGCCGCATCCCGGAACCCGCCGCGAACCTCATCGCGAGCTACCGCCTTCGCATCGCTTGCCAGCCGCTCGGGATCGCCGGTATCAAGAAGTCCGCCCGGAAAATACGCCTCACGTTCATTCAGGCAGCAGCACAATTCATCGTGGAGAATTTCCGGGCCGCCATTCGTGGAAGCGATGACGTCCTGGCCGCCCACGCCGACGGCATTGACCAGGTCGTCCTGACGCTCGCCCCAGAGGTCACAGACGCCTTCGGTCTGCTGCAGGGTTTGCTGGAGAAAATCGGCGCGGAAGTCTCCGAGGAGGTCAACGTATGAGCAGCGCAAATGAGGAACTCATCACCCGGGCCCTCGCCGGAAAGGTGTGGGCTGTCGCCGGGGCAAACGCCGATCCCGAGCGCTACGGCTACAAGGTTTGGCGAGCTCTTCGGGAGCATGGCTATACGGTCTATCCGCTGAACCCGTCACTTGGGGAACTGGAAGGCGATCGCTGCTATCCATCCATTGCCGACGTGCCCGCCAGGCCGGACGTGCTGGCCATGGTCGTCAATCCCCGTGCGGGAATCACCGTCATGGAGGATGCCGCCCGTGCCGGTGTCCCCTGTGTCTGGCTCCAGCCCGGTACCCGCAGCGACGAAATCCGCGATTTCGCCACCCGGCACGGCATCGAGCTTGTAGAGGACTGCGTCCTGAGGCAGCTTCGCGGGCGATCATCCGAAGATCAGACCAGGAGGAAATAACGAGCGTGTCCAAAGCGAAGGCGATCCGGTCCGTCCGCGGGATGGGCGACATTCTGCCCGCCGGACAGAAGCAGTTCATCTATCAGTCCCACAACTGGGTCTGGCTGCGCGAGCAGTTCTCCCGCTGGGTGGAAAACCGGGGGTATCGCTACATCGAGACTCCAGCCGTGGAGGAGATCGAGCTCTTCAAGCGAACCAGCGGCGAGACGTCCGACATCGTCAACAAGGAGATGTATCTCGTGCGCCGCTCCAGCTACGGGGAGGACACGGGTGCCGGGTTTGAGCTGTGCCTCCGGCCGGAGGGCAGCGCCGGAGTGAGCCGCGCCGTCATGGAGCACGGGCTGGCCCGCTCGCAGACTGGGCTGAAGTTCTATTACATTTCACAGATGTTCCGCAGCGAGCGGCCCCAGAAGGGCCGGTATCGCCAACACACCCAGCTCGGCGTGGAGGTCTTTCGTGAGACGGAACCGGCCGTGGACGTCGAGGTGATCGCTCTCCTGCACGGTTTCTACAAATTCATCGGCCTCGGGGACACCGTTGCCACAATCAACACCGTCGGCGACCCGCATTGCCGGCCCGCCTATCGAGAGGCGCTGATCGCCTTCCTCGAAAACTACAAGGACACCATGAGCGAGGACTCACGCTCCCGCATGTACCAGAACCCCATGCGGTGCCTCGATTCCAAGGACCCGAAGGACCAGGAACTCTTTGTAGAGGCCCCGGTCATACTGGACTATCTGAATGACGAGTGCAGGGATCACTTCGAGGAGGTCAGGCGTGGGCTGGACATCCTTGGTGTGCCACACAACGTGGACCCCCGGCTTGTGCGCGGCCTGGATTATTACACGAAGACAGCATTCGAGTTCAAGTGCTCCACTCTTGAGGGAGCCATCCAGACCATCGGCGGCGGCGGCCGTTATGACGG
>SLOM01000258.1 GCA_007132505.1 Candidatus Sumerlaeota bacterium | reverse complement strand
TCCCCGCCGTGCAGTGCGCCCCTGTCCCCAACCAGAGCGCCGTCAAGGGCCGCCAGACCATCTTCCAGCAGTCCTTTGACGACCCTGAGACCCGCGACATCTGGTTCAGCGGACCCGAAGGATCGGACTTCACCCTGCCCACGTTCGGGGAAACTCAGGACGCCTTCACGATGTCCGTCAACGACCCGTCCAACACCTTCGGGTTCTGGACCACCGACGGGGCGTCCATCCCGAGCGGTATCGAGGACCTCGATGATCCGGTCGGGCCGATCATCTATCGCGCCCACTTCCGCGTGTCCAACGAGGAGGAAACCGATCCGTTCCGCATGCCTGACATTCGGGCACGTCTCGGCACCAGTGACCACCAGCGTTGGGTGAGCGCCCTGCTGACCACCCACCTGCATGGCCTCACGGTGCCCATGCCGGGCAAGCCGCGGGAGATCGAGCTCTACATGGTGCTGGAGGAAGTACCCGCCAGCCTCGACGGCCTGATCGCGGCGGTGGACGTTATGGCGTTCTTCGAGGAGCGCAACGTCACGCCAGCCCCGGTCAAGTTCGAGGCCATCCGCATCGAGCGGCTCGACATCCCCAACTATCCGACGGCTCCGTAAGGAACACACGCCGCGCAGGACGGCCGTCCACCATGCCGCAGAACCCCGCTTCCCCCGCCGCTTCGAGTCGTGGCGGGGGAGGCTTTATCCCACTACCCCCTCGGTTTTCGGCCCCTCTGTGGCTGCTGGCCGGCGTCTGGTTGGCCGCGCTTGTCTTTGCGCTGCCGCCCTCCCTGGCCCCGGCCCAGCAACTGCCGGGGACCACGCCAATGCCCACGGCACAGGATGCACCGCGTCTCCAGGCCCGTATGTTCCCCGACGTTCCCCTTCGGAGTCCGCGGGAAGCCATGGCCGTCTTCCTGGAGAACATGCGCGCGGAGCGCGAGCGGGACTGGGGCCGCTGGCGGTACGCTGCTGCCACCTTGTCGCTCGATCACCTGCCAACCGTCGGCCGTGAGGCCGCCGCCAGGCGGATAGCTACCGAACTCTACGCCATCATCAACCGGCTTGAAATTGTCAACCTGGAGGAACTCCCCGGCGAGGAATGGGAGGAGGACGAGTGGACCTACTGGGAACTCGAATCAGGCACCATCACTCTGGCACGAGGAGAGGACGGCAACTGGCGCTTCACCCGTGAAACCATTGAGGCCATCCCCGACCTCCTCAGTGAAGTGCGGGACTGGCCGCTGGTGGAAGGTGCCCCTGTAACCCGTTTCATTGATTCGCCCACCGCATGGTTCCGTACCCACCTGCCGCCCTGGCTCTTTGCAAGGACCATGATCCTGGAGAACTTCCAGTGGATCGGGATGCTGCTGGTCATTCTTGCGGGGGTTGTCGTGGACCGCACCCTGCGCTTTCTCCTCGAGTACCTGCTCCGCAGCCGCTTCCGGGAAAGCGAATACGAGTACAACGTCGAGTACCTGCGGGCACTCGCCAAGTGGGCCGGTATAGCCGCTGGCGGCATCGTCTGGGTCATCGGTCTGAGCTGGCTCGGCCTGCCGGATCTGCTGCACGTGATCCTGCACATCGCGGCGGTTCTCGTCGCTACGGTGGCCGGTGTCCTCGCCATGATCAAGGTCGTGGACCTGGCGTGCTTCGTCCTGGAGCAGCGGGTTGCCAAGACGCGCACCAAGCTCGACGACCTGCTGGTCCCGCTCCTGCGCAAGACGCTCAAGGTCTTCGTCACCGTCTTCGGCATCGTCATTGTGGCGGACAACCTGGAGGTGAACATCACCGGTGTCATCGCCGGCCTGGGCCTCGGCGGCCTCGCGTTCGCCCTCGCGGCCAAAGACACGGTGGAGAACCTCTTCGGCTCCATCACGATCCTGCTCGACCGGCCGTTCCACATCGGCGATTGGGTGGGAATTGGCGACGTGGAGGGGACGGTGGAGACGATTGGGTTCCGCTCAACGCGCGTGCGCACTTTCTACGATTCGCTGGTGACCATTCCGAACTCGAACCTGATCAAGGCGCACGTGGACAACTACGGGGCGCGCCGGCGCCGGCGCATCCGCTGCTTCCTGAATGTACCCTACAATACCTCCCCGGAGAAGGTGGAGGCCTTCTGCGAAGGCATCCGCGAAATCATCCGCAACCATCCCTACACGGTGAAGACCAACTATCACGCATGGTTCAACGAGTTCGGCCCGCACTCGCTGAACATCCTCCTCTGGGCGTTCCACGAGACACCGGACTGGGCGACTGAACTGCGGGAGCGCCACCGCCTCTTCCTGGACATCATGCGGCTGGCCAAGCGCCTCGGCGTGGAGTTCGCCTTCCCCACGCAGACACTCTACCTTGAGCGGGGTCCGGGGCCCGCCCAGCCGGACCCGGAACCCTTCAAGCCCCGGAACGAAATCGCAGCGTATGGGGCGGATGCCCGCCAGCAGGTGCGGGAACTGGTGGACATCGTGCAGAAGGGCGGTGGTGCACCTTATCCTCCGCCACCCGTCACGTTCGCCAAGCCCGTGGACTTCGACTCGGCCGTTCGCCTGCAATTGCGCAACCAGGGGGGCAGCAGTGGTTCAGGCGACGGCGGCAGCGGTGAGGCCGGCTCGCGCTAGACAGCCCTCCTCCACGCCATCCCCCAGTTTCCCCAGGGACCCGAACACACCGTGGCCAAGATCTGCTTCAGCATGTCGGGAGAAGGCCGCGGGCACGCCACGCGGGTGCGTGCACTGGCAGACATGCTGCGCCCGCGCCACGAGATTTCACTCTACGCCCCGGGGGATGCGCACGAATTGCTCGCGCCCGCCTATGCCGGAACGGAAGTTCAGGTCCATCACATTCCATGCATGCGTTTTCACTACGCAGATTCCGGCCGGCTGGACATCCTCCGCACGGGATGGCACGGTGCCGGGTACCTGCTCCAGCTTCCGGCGCTTGTGCGCAAGCTCGAGCATCAGCTCCGGGACACTGCCCCTGACCTTGCCGTCGTGGACTTCGAGCCGGCCCTGCCCCGCGCCGCCCGCCGGCTCGGCATCCCCTACATCAGCCTCGACCATCAGCACTTCCTCCTCGTGAACGACCTCTCGGACCTGCCGGGGTGGCTGCGCCGGCGCGCCGCCCTCATGGGTCTCGTCGTCCGCATGTACCACGGCGGCATGGCACGGACTGTCGTCTCCTCGTTTTACCGGCCGCCGCTGAAGCCCTCCGCGAGCGACGCCATCCAGACGGGGGTGATTCTCAGGCCCCTGGTGCTCAACGCCCGGAGGGAGCGCCGGGGCCATCTGGCTGTCTATCTGCGCAAGTTCTCCGGCGGACATGTCATCCAGGCGCTGCGCGAGTTGGATGTGCCATGCCGGGTATACGGGCTCGGATGCCTGCCCGCGGAAGGCCCACTTGTCTATAAGGACGTCTCGGAGGAGGACTTCGTCGAGGACCTCGCCACATGCGAGGCTCTCGTCTGCACCGCTGGGAACCAGCTCGTCGGCGAGGCACTTTACCTGGGCAAGCCCGTCTTTGCCATTCCTGAACCCTCCAACCATGAGCAATACATCAACGCATGGTTCCTGGCGCGGGAGGGGACCGGCGAGTGGGAGGAAATGCACTCCGTCACCGCCCGCCGCCTCGCCTCCTTTCTTGACCAGCTTGACATCTATCGGACCCGGATTGATCCCGAGCGCTACAACGGGAATTCCATTGCATTGAGCGTCATCGAGGAGTTGACTGGTGTCGGGCGCTGAGCACTCGACCCCCACAATCCGCCAGTGCCCGGGGAGGCAGCATGAAGACACTCCGGCGGCTTCCCGGTTTCCTGCGCACACTCCGCAGGACCCACAAGCGCCTTCCAGGGCCCCCGCGCCTGCTCACCTGGATCGTCACCTTCGCCTGCAACGCACGATGCATTATGTGCGACTCGTGGAAAATGAGCGAAAAGGGGGACCTCACACTCGAAGAAATCGAGGGCATCCTTCCCCAGTTGCCACGAATGGACGCCGTGCGCCTCACGGGAGGTGAGCCCTTCGTGCGCAAGGACCTGCCCGAAATCGCGGACCTAGTGCAGCGCCACCTCTCGCCCCTGCTGCTCCACATCACCACGAATGGTTTCCTCACGGACCGGATCGTCCGGTTCTGCGAGGAACGCGACACGTCCATCCCCCTGCACCTGCTCGTCTCCGTGGACGGGACGAAGGATAAGCACAATCACATCCGTGGCCGCAGCAGCGCTTGGGACACCGTGATGAAGACTCTCACAGCCCTCGCCCCCCGGCGCAGGGAACTGGGGCTCACGCTTGGCGTGAACCAGACCATCGTGGACGCGGACGGTGCAGAGGAGTATCGTAAACTGCATGCCATCCTTTCCGAACTCGGCGGCGTACACCATCATATGGTCATGGCTTACGACGCCAGCGCCACCTACAGCCTGGAGCGCGGGAAGGATGTGGCACCGCGCGAAATCGGGAGCTTCGCCACATTCGGCGAATTCCCGCGCGAAGTGATAGAGGACCTGCTCGC
>SLOM01000239.1 GCA_007132505.1 Candidatus Sumerlaeota bacterium | reverse complement strand
GTGCCTGCCGCCTCCTGGCCTATGCCGATCTCGGAGGGCATCCTGCAGGGCAGCTTCAGGTCTGGACCGGCACCGAACCATGGTACTACCACGAGGTGGGCCGCCAAATGGCCCGGGATGGCGACCGCCTTATGCCCGGACACAACATGTTCCTCACACAGGATGTGGCCGCCATGGCGGAGGAGTGGGACTGGCTGCGCTGGAGCGGCCAGCGGCTTCCGCGCGGGGCGCTTTCCCTTTACCTGATCTCCTTCAGCACGCTCTTCGGGGGCGGCCTTGCGCTGTACAAGCTCCTAGCGCTGCTGGCGGGCGCGGCCATTCCGGTCCTCGGTGCCGTGGCGGGGGAGCTGCTCTTCCGCAATCGCTCGGTGGGAGCCATCACCGGTGTCGTGCTGGCCGCGCACCAGCCGCTCGTCCTGGCCACCCTGGTGCCGGGGCCCTGGCTTTGGGAGGCGGGGCTGTTCGCCGGGTTGCTTGCCGTCGGGCTTTACATGCTTCGCCATCCCGCCGGGCTGAACGGCTGGATGGTCATGGGATTGCTGCTGGGTCTGGGCTTTTGGATGCGTCCGTTCTTCCTGTGGGGTTTTCCGCTGTTGGCTTTGGGGCTCTGGCAGTACCGTGTGCGTCCCGGCTGGATTCACGTGTTGGCGGTGCTTGCACCCGCGCTGGTGCTGGCGCTGACGCTCTCCGCGCGGAATCATTTTGTGGGCGGCGACCGTCTGCCGTTCGTTGGGCAGCCCGGTTGGGAGTTCGCCTCCACGGTGCATTCCGGCTCGGTGCTGGAGGACAGGCCGCCAAGTGATATACATCTATACAGCCGGTCGCGCGGCAGCCTCCACAGGATCGTGCGGCTGACCCTGAGGGACCCGGCGGAACGTGCCGCCGTGCCGCGCGTGGCCGCACGCAAGCTGCGGGAGCTGGCAGGCGCGCGGGACACCGCAACGTTCTTCAACCCGGACTACGCGCGCCGGCGCTCCGAGATCCTGCGCATGGGGACCCTTGCACCGGACACCCTGATGGCGGCGGGCTGGGCCGGATTCCTGATTCTCGCCTTCCGGAGGCGCCTTCCGCCTCTGCTGGCGGGGCTGCTCGCCATTGTGCTCGCCCATGGGCTGCTGTTCGGCACCGGAGCCTTCGACCGGCTGATGCTGCATGTCGTCATGGCGATGGCGTTGGCGGGTGGGTTCGTTTGGGCCTGGGCGTCGGCTCGTGCCCAGCCCGGTGCGCCGTTTGTGCTGCTCATGGTCTGGGCGGCGCTGCATTTCGGTCTCCAGGTGGACGACCACGCCCGGGGACCGCGCTACCGGGCAGACGAGTTCGAGCGTGCCGCGTACATCCTCGAGCGCGAGGGCCGCGAGCGCGTGGCGGAACTCGAAAGGGAGGACTGGCGCCGGCAGCAACGCCGGGACACGGTTCTCCGCGAGTACTGGATACGCGGCGGTTGACAGCCCCCGGACGGCCCGCGGACACGTCTGCATGCCCTGTCTGAATCAGTGCCTGTTGCTGATCCGGTTACTCCGCGGCGAGCTCGTCCTTCACGATCTCCAGGACCTCCTGGAAGAACCGGGCCTTGCACTCCACCTCCCGCCACTCTTCGGCGGCGGAGGAGTCGGCGACGATACCACCTCCAGCCCGGAAGTCCACCTCGCCGTCGGGTCGCAGGACAGCCGTCCGGATGGGGAGGTTCAACTCCATGTCTCCCTCGGCGTCTATCCAGCCGAAGGCTCCGCAGTATATACCACGTGGCTCACGTTCCAGCTCGCCGATGATCTCGAGCGCCCGTTTTTTGGGTGCGCCGGTCACGCTGCCTCCGGGGAAGAGCGCAGCCAGAATTTCCTCCAGCCCGATGCCGGACTTCAGCCGGCCCTTCACCGCCGATTCGAGCTGAAGGACCGTCGGGTGCTCCACCGCCCGCATGAAGGGATCAACCTCCACCGACCCCTCGAGGCAGACGCGCCCCAGGTCGTTGCGCTCAAGGTCCACGATCATCAGGTGCTCGGCGCGGTCCTTCTCGCTGGAGAGCAGCTCCTCGCGCGCCGTCTCCACGCCGCCGGCCTTCGCTGAGATGGGGCGGGTGCCCTTCACGGGCCGCGTTTCGATGTGCTCGCCACGCCGGCGCACGAAGAGTTCGGGGCTCAGGGAGATAATCGTGCCCTGCGGGGTCAGCATCATCCCGCCGTACGCAGCACCTCCGCGCCGCAGTGCCGCATCGAAGAGCAGCTCGGCCCCTCCCCGCGTGCGCGCCTCGAACGGCACCGTATAGTTCACCTGGTAGGTGTCTCCGGCCGCCAGGTAGTCCTTTATCTTGGCGATGGAGGCGTCGAACTCCTCGCGCGTGATTCTCGGGCGGAGTGACTTCACCACGATGCCCGGCGGCACGTTGTGGGGAAAGACGGGCGGGGCCTCGTGACCATAGGGTGCCGGGGAGAGCTCCGGCGCGTCCGGAAGCCATCCGGCGGGGATGTTGCCGGCATAGCCGAGCCGCTCCGTACCACCGGCGGGGTCTGGACGATATGCGTCCACGAAGACCGAGGCAAGAAACTCGTCGTCCTTCAGGCTGCCATGATTGGGGAAGGCGTTCTCATGGGGGGAGTATCGCCGGCCGGACTCGTAGGTCATCGCCACGAGCGCCACTGGGAAGGTCGGCTTGGGCGCCTTTGGCCCGGGCGGCGGGAGGTGCTTACCAATGGCGTCCAGCACGGTCTGGAGCACCTCCAGCGGCGCGTCCCCGGACGTCAGGAACGGAGTCAAGTGCCCGCGCGCATAGACACGGGTGCCCTTTTCCGCCGATTGGCGCAGGACCACAAGCGGTGAGGGAAAGAGCAGGGCCGGGGGGTCCCAGCCGCTTGCCTCGCCGGAAAGGAGAACCCCTGCGCCGATGGTCGTGCTGACTGTGGTTTCGCTCATAACAACGTTTCCTGCGTGGAATGCCTGATCTGTGGCCGCCGGATGGGAGCCCGGGAATTGCCGGGCAAAGAGTTGCGCGGAAAGGAATCCCCGTGGCAACTGTTTGCGGCAAGCCGCTTCTCCCATAACCCGCACGAACGGCCCCACCATGGCCCCCGGGGAGTCGAGAATGGCTGACTGTGTCACGACCCGCCTGTTTCGGGCTGACGGGGGTTATCGTAAAAATATGGCGATACTGTGAAGAAATGTTCCCTCACGGTGTGGCTGCGGTGCACAGGCGCAACGTGTGACGCCAGCCGGACGCCGGCCAAGGGCTTCCTGGCCGCAAAGACGCCGCCGGAGGGCACTCTTCCTTCAAGTTTCTATCATAAGTCGGGCGGCGTCATTGAACCGCGCCGACGAAATTAACGCACATAAGCCCTGGAGCCGGTTGGCAGCCCCAGGACTTATGATGCCCCTGCGCAGCAGTAGCGCCTTTACTGCTTCCTTCCCATGCCATTTCCGGGCCAAGTTGCTCCCGGGCGTGAGCGAGCGTTTTCCCTCGCCTCCCGCGTCCCCCCCCGCGCCTCCTTGGGTCAACACGGCCAAGGAGAAACACTACATGCCAAAGACCGCCTTTCGGGACAAGACCGCGCTCATCCTGGGAGCTGATTCACCCGTGGGAAGGGCCGCTGCCCTCCAGCTCTCCCGTCTTGGATGCCGTACTGTCCTGGCCGGCTTTGACAAGCAGCAGATCCGCGAGCTGACCGAGTTCATCGTCACGAAATCCGGCAAACCGCTCGACTGCATTCTCCCCACGGCACGTGAGGGCCTCCTGGAGGTCCTGCTCGAGGCGCGGAACGCAGTGAAGCATTTCCACTATGTCGTCAACGTGCTGCCTCTGCGGGACTGGGAGATCCCCGAGGGGTTTTCCGCACCGGAAGAGCTGGCCATGTATGCCGAGGCGCAGGTGGTGGAGCTTCAGAGTGGCAAGGGCGCTTTTCGAGTTTTGACGGTTCTGCCCCGGGATTCCACACTCCGGCCCGGCCGGGACGTCCCGCTGTGGTACTCCGCGGTTCGGCTTGGGGACAAACTTGCCCCTGCCGGAGCGGGCGATGGTGAAGGTGTCAAGCCCGCCGCGGTGGGCGACACGATCGCATGGCTGCTGAGCTGTCCGCCGGGGGGGTGCCCGGTGGAAGTGCTGCTGGAGCGCCGGGAGGGCGCGTCCTAAGGAGCGCTCTGCTCCCGGAAGAGTGTCTGGAGCTGGCCGGGGTCCGGTTCGTCGAGCCACGCCACGCCGCGCTGGCGGCGGAACCACGTCATCTGCCGGCGGGCGAACTGCACGATGGCGCGAATGATCCGCTCCCGTGCCTCCTCCATGGTCAGGGACCCCTCAAGCACCTGAAACAATTCCGGATAGCCGAGCGCCTTCCCTGCGGGGGCATGCGGGGGCAGGCCGAGGGCCCTGAGCCGGCGCGCCTCCTCCAGCCATCCGGCCGCGAGCATCCCGTCCACGCGGCGCTCGATCCGCCCGCGGAGCTGCTCTTTTGGCACGCGAAGCACCACGAGCGGCGGGAGGGGGCCGAGTGCTGCGCGCCGGTGCCGGTCCTCCTGGTACCACTGGGAGAGAGGCTTGCCGCTGAGACGGTACACCTCCAGCGCCCGGACGATGCGTGCCCTGTCCCGGGGGGAAATGCGGGCCGCTGTGGCCGGGTCCATCCGGGCCAGCTCCCTGTGGAGTGACTCGGGTCCCTCCCCCGTGATCCGTTGGTGGAGCTCCTCCCGGAGGCGGGCATCCCGTCCGGGACCGGGAAACAGCCCCTCCCGCAGCGCCTCGATCCACATGCCGGTTCCACCCACGACGAGCGACCGCCGGCCGTGCTCCTGCCATTCGTGTTCCGCCGCCGCGCGAGCTTCCTCCACGAAGCGGGCCGCATGGAACTCTTCCCGTGGGTCGGCGATCTCGAGCAGGTGATGCGGCACCCCGAGGCGCTCCTCCTCCGGAATGACTGCCGTGCCGATGCACATTCCGCGATAGACCTGCATGCTGTCCGCGGAGATAACGGCCCAACTTTCGCGCCGCGCCACCCGCGCGGCGAGAGCGCTCTTTCCCGAGGCGGTCGGCCCGCCAAGATAGCCAACAATTGCACAGGAACTGGAAAGCGCCACTTGCCAAACCTCGGGGTTTTGCCCTAACAACCTACTTCTCCCGAATGGGGAGCGACTATTTGTCCAGCTCGATGCACCAACGCAACCAGCCAAAGGCCCTCCCGAACTTGCCAAGACGACTCCTTGCCTTGCTGATAACCCTGACGGTCTCGGCAGCCCTGCCGGTGGCCGCCGATGAGACACAAACCGGCACACAGCCGGAAGCCACCCCCATCCCCACCATGAGCCCGCGCGAGCTGTCCCCGGGGATGACAGGATACGGACTGACGGTCTTCTCCGGTGCAGAGACGGAGCGCTTCGAAGTCGAGATCAAGGGCGTCCTCCGGGAGTGGTTCGTGGGCGGGGACATGATCGTGGCGGAACTCTCCCACCCCACCCTTCAGGACATGGGTGTCGTCGCCGGCATGAGCGGCAGCCCGGTCTTCGTGGATGACAAGCTCATCGGGGCCGTCGCCTACGGTTGGACGTTTCAGCGCCGTGCCATCTGCGGCATCACACCAATTGGGGACATGCTCGATGTGCTCGACCTTGTGACCGAGGATCCCCAGCTCAGCGAGGACGAAGTTCCTCCTTCGGCGTGGGCCGGACGGGAAGGTGACGCCACGCGGCAGGCCCTTGAGCCCGTCCGCATCCCCACCCACCGGCTGCACGAGTTCGGCCTTGAGGACGTTGAAACAGGCCCCGAAGGCGCCAAGCTCAAGCCACTCGCCACCCCGCTGCTTGTGAGCAGCACGAGCCCCCTCGTCATGTCCGAGCTGAAGGACCTCTTCGCAGGCACGCTCTTCCAGCCCGTCATGGCGGGTGCGCAGGGCGGAGGAATCGGTGACCGCCGCGGCGAGGCAGGTACGGAGGACCTGACCCTGGAGAACGGCAGCGCGGTGAGCGTCCTGCTGGCGGACGGGGACCTCAAACTCGCTGGCATCGGCACCACAACGCTGGTGGACGGCGACCGCATGATCGCCTACGGGCATCCCTTCATGGGACTCGGTCCGATGGATGCACCCGTGGCCCTGGCGGAAGTGGTAACGGTGATCCCCTCCATGGCGATGCCCTTCAAGCTGGGCAACGTCGTGCGGGAGGTTGGTGCCCTGCGCCAGGACCGGCGGGCCGCCATCGGAGCGACCTTCGCCAGCCGGGCCCGTATGGTGCCCATGACGGTGGAGGTGTCCGCAGGGGATACCGAGCGCAACAATACCTACAACTTCCGCCTCTGGGAGAATCGGGAATTCCTTCCCCAGCTTGCCTTCATCTGCCTGATCGAGTCGCTGGAGGAGGTCTCCCGGGTCTCCGGGCCGATGAGCCTGTGGATCGAGTACGAAGTCCAGCTGCGGGACGGGCGCAAGATGGCGCGCAGGGAATACGTGTCCGGCGAGAGCCTGACCGGAATGCTGGCGGGTGTGCAGATGACGAACGACGTGCGCCAGCTCGTGTCGAACCGATTCGAGCCCGTGGCCGTCGAGTCCATCTCGGCGCGCCTCGAGATGACACCCCGCGCACGGATGATGGCACTCGACCGCGTGGAACGCCGCGCCCATCGGCTCTACCCCGGGGAGACCTTCCGCGGGGCGGCGGACTTCATCCGCTGGCGCGGCGAGACGGAGAAAATCCCCCTCGAAGTACAACTGCCGGAGAACCTCCGTCCGGGACGCTATGAGATTCATCTCGTGGACGGGACACGCCGCACGGCCATGGAGCGCCAGTTCCGCCCCGAACTCGACCGCGTCGAATCGTTGGACGATTTTCTCCGCCGCGCTGAACCCGTCTTCCCGCGCAACGCCGTCCACGTCCTTCTCGTGGACCCGCGGGAGGACCTGGTGATGCAGGGCAGGAGAATTCCGTCCCTGCCCCGCAGTGTTGACTATACGACCCGCCAAACGGTGAGGGAAACCGGCGCCACCCGCTCCGCGCGGGGCCGGCTCGTCTCGGAAGACCGTATCGAATTCGATTCAGAGGTGGCCGGCACCGCGATCATCGAAATCGAAGTGCTGGACCCCGCGGATCGCTTCGGAGTCTGGCTCCCCGACCCCGAGGAGCCCCCAGTTCCACCGCACGAGGACCCGCTGCTCGAGGCGCGAGATCCAGATGAGCCCGCGCCACCACAACCACCACCGGGAGAGCCACCCCTTGATCCGTAACAGCCTTGCACACGCAGCGGCGCTCTGCGCGCTGACCGCCTTCGGGACGGCCCTGCCTGCCGCCCAGACGGAGTACTTCACCGACGAGCGCCCCGACGATTTCGCCAAAGGCGACATCCGTGGCACCGTCGTCACCTCCCGCGGTACCGTGCAGCCTCCGCACCCCAAGGTTAAGCTGAGCGACTACGACGCCGCCGTGGTCTGGGACATCCTCGAGTCGGGCGACCACCTCTACGTGGCAACCGGACACGATGGACGCCTCTTCCGCCAGATGTACGAGGAAGAGCCCGAGTTGCTCCATGAGTTCGAGGAAACGGCCATCTACGCCCTCGCGGAAGGCCCACGCGGGGGGATCCTGGCTGCGCCCAGCCCTGGAGGCAAGATATACAGAGTGTCCGGGAATGGGGACGTGGAGGTCTTCGCGGAAACAGAGGCGGAGATCATCTGGCACCTTCTCCGTCACGGGAACGATACGTTCGCCGCCACGGGTTCCCCCGCCTCCATCGTGCGGATCAATCGCGACGGCGAGACGGAAACGCTCGTGGAGTTCGAGGAAACGTTGAACGTCATGCAACTGGCGGAAGCACCGGACGGGAACGGGCTGCTGGCCGTGACGCAGGGGCCGGGACAGGTGCTCCGGGTGACGTTGGAGGGCAACTCCACGGTGCTCCTCGACCCCGAATCGGAGGAGGTCCGCCGTGTGGCGGTGCTCCCGGACGATTCGATCCTCGCAGCGGTGAACGCGGTCCGCTCGCCCGGGCAGGAACTGCTCGCCCGCGGGCCCGACGAGGGTCAGGCGCGCGGCAACCAGCAACCCCAGCCCGAATCCTTCCTCGCCCGCATCTATCCGGACGGAATGATGCGCGAATGGTGGACCTCACCGGAACCGCCCATCCATGACATCCATCCGCTGGATGACGGCGGAGTGATTGTATCCGCCGGAGCCGGAGGTAACATCTACCTCGTCACGGCGGACGCCGAGACCGACAGCGCCGGGGTGGCGCGTGAGGAGTTCGTCACCCGCCTTGCCCCCGCCTCCAACCAGCGCCTTCTCATGGGCACCGGCTCCGAAGCGGCCGTCTATCGCATGCGTGCCGCGGAGCGCGGTGACGGGTCGTTCCTCTCCCGTGTGTTCGACGGTAAGGGGACGGTCCGCTGGGGCCGCCTTCTCGGCCACGTCCATACAGGCGAGGGCGAAATCCTCGTCTCCACGCGCACCGGCAACACGGCGAAGCCGGACGATAACTGGACGGAGTGGAGCGAGCCGGCAGACTTCGGGGCCGGCGACCACCTTACCGGCGAGGCAATCAGCCGCTTCTTCCAGTACCGGATTGATTTCAAGGTCGCGGAAGGAGCGGACCAGTCCGTGCTCCCCGAGGTCGAGCGCATGCGGGTATTCTACCGGCGCGCGAACGAGCCACCGGTGATCGAATCTGTCCGGGTCGGCCCGTCCCGCGGGCAGACAGGCAGCGGCCCCGGGAGCGGTGGCGCCCAGCAGCAACGCAACCCCACCCGCGTGAACGTGGAGCCGCATTCCAACACCGGGCGGCAGGAAATCTCCTGGTCCGCGGAGGACCCGGGTGGCGAATCGCTCGTCTATACGGTCCAGATCAAGCGCGCCGGAATGGACAACTGGATGACGCTGGAGGACGACGTCACCTCCAGCAGCCATACTCTCGACACGCGGAACCTGGCAGACGGGGAGTATCGTGCCCGCATCATCGCCAGCGACGCGAAAAGCTACCCCCAGGGGGAGGGACTCAGCGCGGTGAAGGAAAGCCCGCTCTTCCTCATAGACAACACGGTGCCGGAGCTCCGCCTGGTGGATGTGGATCGCCGCGGCTCCGAGTCGGTCCGTGTGCGGTTCGAAGCGGAGGACGCCACGAGCCTCATCGGCTCCGCCTCCTGGCGGCCCGGAACTGGCGACATGGTGTTGCTGAAGCCGGAGGATGGCTTCTTTGACCAGCGCCGCGAGTCCTTCGTCCTCACGGTCGAGGGCGAGGACGCACGCCCCGGCCGAATGATCACGCTCTTCGCCACCGATGAATTCGGCAACACGGCACGCCTCGGAGTAACGCTTGACTAGCCCCCCCCGCAGCACCCTGCGCGAGCGCCTCGCCCGCGCCGACCCCAGCCTGACCGTCCCCGCCTCCGTCCCCGTCGCGGAGCTCCCCCCCGGCGTGCGTATCGCCCATGTCTATCCGGGCAGCATGGCGGAGCGGGCGGGGATTGGCGTGGGAGAAACGCTCCTCGCCGTCAACGGCGAGCCAATCCGCGACACCGTGGACTTCTACTTCCACGGCGCGGACGAGGAGCTCAGCATCGAGCTCGAGTCGGAGGGCGGTGAACGCCGGACCCTTTTCCTCCGCAAGGAGGTTCCCGAGGACCACCTCGGCGTCGAGGTGGAGCAGTTCGTCACCCAGCACTGCGGGTGCAACTGCGTCTTCTGCTTCGTCCACCAGCTCCCGGACCACATGCGCAAGTCGCTTTACGTGAAGGATGAGGACTATCGCCTCAGCTTCATGCAAGGCTCGTATATCACAGGGACGAACCTGAAGGACTCAGACCTCGAGCGCATCGCGCGCCAGCGGCTTACCCCGCTGTACCTCTCCGTCCACGCGATAGACGAGGAAATCCGCAGGTATCTGCTCGGCATCCGCAAGGCGCGGCCGTTCCTTGAACTGCTGGAGTTCTTCCGCCGTCACCGCCTCCAGATGCACACACAGATCGTGCTCACGCCCGGTGTGAACGACGGGGCGGAGCTGGAGCGCACGCTTGACACCCTGGTGTCATTTCATCCCTCGGTGCAGAGCATCGCCATTGTGCCCGTGGGCCTTACGAAGTGGCGGGAGGGACTGCCGGACTTGCAGCCGGTGGACCGTGCCTATGCCCGGCGGTTTATCCGCGAAATGAAACCGCGCCTTCGTGCCATCGAGCAGCGCTTTGGTACGCCGCTGGCCCTCCTCGCCGACGAGTGGTTCCTGATCGCAGGCCAGCGGCCGCCCACCTACAGCCGCTACCCCGATCTGCCACAGCTCGAGAACGGGGTCGGCATGGTCTATCACTTCTACAAGGACTTCGCAGCAGCGCGGAAGCGCCTTCCGGTGAGTCTGCCACGGCCCTGGCGCGTCGCCGCGCTCACCTCAACCCTCAGTCCTCCCGTCCTGCAAAAGGCCGTGGACCTTTGCCATCGCTGCGAAGGGCTCACGGTGGATGTTCTGCCGGTGACCAACACGCTCTTCGGCGAAACCATCCACGTGACGGGACTGCTCTGTGGCGCGGACCTCGGCAAGGCGATTCGCCACAACCCCTTCTACGACCAGTATCTGATTCCCGGCAATTGCCTGCGGAAGTACGACGAGCGGTTTCTCGACGACCTGACCCTGGAGGACCTCCGCGGCCAGACAGGGAAGCTGATCACGCCGGTCCTCGGTGGCTCGCAGGATTTCGTCGAAACCATCCTGGAGCATGCCGCTGGTATCGAACACCAGCCACCGGAAGAGCACCCGTTTCTCAGGACACACTGGGCCAACAGCTGAGGGGCCGCCCGCCGGTGCTGATCCGCCCAGCGGCAATCGCCCCCTGATTCCATAGACGGACGCCCACAGGGACTGAGGCCGGGTTCCGGCCCGAAACCCGGCTTGCTCCGGGCCGGTGGCGGGATTCATTAACCAGCGCGCCCCGGGCACGGGGCTCTGCAATCACCCAAAGGCGGGGGTTTTCATGGCCGAACGCGCTTACGATCCGGCAGCGGTCGAGAAAAAGTGGCAGCAGCACTGGGAAAAGCAGGGAATCAACGACGTGGACCTCCACGCCGCGAAGGATCCCTACTATGTGCTGATGATGTTCCCTTACCCGAGCGCCGAGGGGCTCCACGTGGGCAACGTCTATGCCTTCACCGGCGCGGACGTGCACGGGCGTCATCACCGGCTGCGCGGCCGCGATGTGTTTGAACCCATCGGCTTCGACGCCTTCGGCATCCACTCGGAAAACTTCGCCATGAAGGTGAACCGGCACCCCAAGGAGCTGGTCCCCGCCAACGTCGCCAATTTCACCCGCCAGCTCAAGATGATGGGATTCATGTTCGACTGGCGGCACTCCGTGGACACCACCTCCCCGGACTACTACAAGTGGACGCAGTGGGTCTTCCTTCAGCTATACAAGGCCGGTTTCGCCTACAGGGACGTCAAGGAGGTCAATTTCTGCCCTGAGTGCGGCACCGTGATCGCCGACGAGCAGGTCCTGCCGGAGGGAACCTGCGAGCGCCACCCGGAGACGCTTGTGCAGCGGCGCAAGATGCCCTGCTGGTTCTTCCGCACCACGGCCTTCGCCGACCGGCTGGAGCGCAACCTGCACTGGCTGGACTGGTCAGAGAAGACAAAGCTCGCACAGCTTAACTGGATCGGCAGGTCCATCGGCGCGGAAATCCGCTTCGCCGTGGCCGGAAAGGACGAGCAGATCCCCGTCTTTACAACGCGCCCCGATACGCTTTTCGGCGCCACCTACATGGTGCTGGCACCCGACCACCCGCTTGTGGACAGGATCGCCGCCCCGGAGAAGAAGGAGGAGATCACGCGCTACCGCGAGGAAGTCGAGCGCCGGCGCGAAGCCGAGCGCCAGGGCCCCGCCGAAGACGTCATCTCCAAGGGCGCACGGGAACCGGCCGCCGAGCGGCCACCCGCTGACGAGAAGACCGGCGTCGAGATCGGCGCGCGTGCCGTCAACCCCGCCACAGGCGAGGAAATCCCCATCTTCATCTCAGATTATGTGCTGATGGAGTACGGCACTGGCGCGATCATGGCCGTGCCTGCGCATGACGATCGCGACTTCGCCTTCGCAAAGCGCTTCGGCCTGACCATACGGCCGGTCTTCAACCCCGACGTGAAGGCGGTGGAAGAACTGCAGCTCACACAGGGGCCGCAGAAGGACGACATGACCCCGCAGCGAATCCGGCAGTCCGTGCTGGAAGGCGACCTCTGCTGGACCGGCCCCGGCACCGCCATCAACAGCGCCAACGAGGAGGTCTCCCTCAACGACCTCCCCGTGGAGGAAGCCAAAGAGCGCATTACGCGCTGGCTGACCGGCAAAAAACTCGGCAAGGCCGAGACGACCTTCCGGCTGCGTGACTGGGGCATCAGCCGGCAGCGCTACTGGGGGCCGCCCGTCCCCATCGTCTACGACGAGGATGGAAATCCCCACCCCGTGCCGGAGGACCAGCTCCCCATCACCCTGCCGGACCTGGAGGATTTCCGCCCCAAGGGCGACGGGCGCGGCCCGCTCGCCAGCGCCACGGAATGGCTCAAGACCACCCTCCCGGATGGCCAGCCCGCCACCCGCGAGACCGACGTGATGGACAACTTCCTCGACTCGGCCTGGTACTATCTCCGTTACGTGTCCGCCAACGATCCGGAACGGCCCTACGACCCCGAACTCATCCGCAAGTGGCTCCCCGTGGACATGTATATCGGCGGGAACGAGCACGCGGTGCTGCATCTGCTCTATACGCGGTTCATCTGCCTGGCGCTGACGGAGGCCGGAGTGCTTGAGATGGGTGAGCGTCCCGAGATGAAGGACCGGGGCGAGCCCTTCCGGAAGTTCCGAGCTCACGGGCTCATCGTGAAGGACGGCGCCAAGATGTCCAAGTCCAAGGGCAACGTCGTCATACCGGACGAATACGTGGACGCCTACGGCGCGGACACGCTCCGTCTGTACCTGATGTTCCTCGGGCCGTACCTGCAGGGGGGCGACTTCCGCGACAAGGACATCCAGGGCGCCCGGCGGTTCGTGAACCGCCTCCATGCCTGGTTCTTCGAGGGTAACCAGCCCGTCGTGCCGGACGAGGAGCTGCCCCGGCCCCTCCGCGTCAAGACGCACCAGACCATCCGCAAGGTGCGCAACGACATGGACAACCTGGCTTACAACACCGCCATCGCGGCGATCATGGAGCTTTTCAACGAGGCCCGCGCAGCGGAGGCGACGAGTGACTTCGTCCGCGAGTCCCTCATCCTGTGCCTCGCGCCCTTCGTCCCCTACTTCGCCGAGGAGGTCTGGCGGGAGGCGCTCGGCAAGCCCGAAAGCATCTGGACCTCCGGGCGCTTCCCCGAATACCGCGAGGAGATGACCGTCGAGGACGAGATCGAAATCGCGATCCAGTTCAATGGCAAGGTGCGCGACCGCGTGACCGTGCCGAAGGACGCCTCGCGCGAGGACCTGGAGCAGGTGGCGCTCGGCAGTGAGAAGATCCGGAAGAATCTCGGGGATCGTGACCCCCGCAAGATCATCGTCGTCCCGGGCCGCCTGGTAAACGTGATCGGGTAGGGGGCTGCTCCCTCCGCCAACCAGCGGCTGACCTCGCACGGGCCTTTCACCGGGGGATTCGCTCCAAGCCGCCCCTCCTTTTCCCGTTGTCCGTCCCCCGGCTGTTTGGCGGTAATAGCCCACAGTAGCTGACCCGCCCCAAGTGCCGGGGCCCAGGACGATACGCGCGGAGCCGGTACCAAACCCTCATGGGAAAATACTCCCAACATGTCATAGACGATCTTCTGGCGCATTTGGACGCCTTGGATGTTCTGGAGCTGATTGACTTCCATCCCGAGTCAATTCAGCGCACGGGCCCGGTGATCACTTCCTTCTGTCCCCTCTGTCAGGACCTGAGCGGCCGGTACCTGAACGTCAACGCGGACACGAAGGAGTTCCGCTCCGACCCTCCGGACATGCCGCCCCAGTCCGGCACGCTCATTGACCTGTTCGCCCGCTGCCGGCGCCTCAGCCCGGACGAGGCGGTGGAGCGCCTGGCGGATGAGTTCGGCATCCACCTGCTGGAGGACAAGTCGGACCAGGCGGCCGTGGAGCTGTTCGAGGAGGCGGGGCGGCTTCTTGAGGAGGCACGCAAGAAGTCCCCGCCGGACCCGGCCGCCGTCGAGGAGGCTGTCAAACGCCTTCGCAGGGCCCTTGAACTCGACCCCGCCTACCTCGAAGCGCAGCGCCTCCTCGTGGACGCGCGGCACCTTCAGGGGAACGTCTTCCTGCTGGCGCCCGATGTGCACAGCCTGCTGGACATGGAGCGCGCCGCGGCCAACACCGTCCGGCTGGTGGAGGAGGCGAAGCGCTACCTTGAGGCGAATCCGCCGGACCTGCAGGTGCGCAACGAACTCGCCAGCGCCCTCCTGAAGCTCGACCTGCGGGACGAGGCGGCGGGGGAGTTGATGACCCTTGCGGAGCTCGCGGAGCAGGACCAGCGTGTAGAGGAAGCCCTCGCCGCCTACCGCCGCGTGGAGGAGATCGCCGGCGACTCCATAGACGTCCAGCCAATGATCCGCGAGCTGCTGGCCGCGCAGGGCCGGCCGGAGGAAATCCGCGCGGAAGCCGTGCGCCGCATCGAGCAGCTCAGAGGGGAGGAACGCTTCCGCGAGGCGGCGGAAATTGCCCGCGACGCCGCCAAGCCCGTCCCCGCAGACGACGAGCTGCGCATGCAGGCCGTGGAACTGGCCCTGCTCGCGGGGATGGAGGGCACCCTGCTGGAGGACTGCCACCGGCTGATAGACACCATGATGGAGGGCGGGCGGCTCGACCGGGGGGCCGAGGCATTGAGCTACCTCGCCGCGGAACGGCCGGAGGACCTGCGCACCGTACAGAAGCTGGTCGCCTGCTACCGCGAAATGGGCGAGGAGGACCTCTGCCGCGAGCTGGAGTACCGGCTGGCGGAGCTCCACGGACAGAAGGGGCAGCCCGCCACAGGGCAGACCATCGTGGAGGCGCTGCTGGAGCGCGACCCCGCAGATCGCCGCGCCGGGCAGATACTCGTGGACCTCCTCCTGCGGCAGAAGGAGACCAAGCGCGCTGTCGTGGCCCTCGATGCCCTCCTGGCCGCTGGTCCCGCCCTGGCCGGGGAGGACAACGGCGAAACCCTGGCGCTTCTGCACCGCTGCATCGAGGCGGCCCCGGCGGAGCCCGCGCTGTACAAGCGGCTGCTCGCCGGCAGACGGGAGCGTGGGGAGTTCGCCCAGGCAGCCGAGGAACTGACCGCTGCGGCCGGCGCCTTCAGCAAGGCAGGGCGTACGGAGGATTTCGCGGCGCTGCTCGATGACCTGCGAAGGGACCTGCCCTCCCATCCAGCACTGGCTCTCCCACTCGTGCGTCTATACGCAGGCGCCGGGCGTGCGGACCAGGCCGAGGAAACCCTGTCGGGCCTCGTCCGCAGGCTTCAGGAGCGCGGCGAAACACCGCCAGCGCCGGAAGAGCTGGAAGCACTGCTGAAATCAGTACCCGCCAGCCCCTCTCTCCAGCTCCTGCACGTGATGTCGCTCAAGCACGCCGGGCGGGGCGCGGAGGCCCGCAAACATTTCCTGGCACTCATCGAGGATTGGCGAGGCGCCGAACGGCTCGAGCAGGCGCGCGAGGCACTCGAGCAGTGGACACTCCAGGAGCAGGATGACGAGGAGGCCTTCTCCCTGCTTTCCACCATCTGTGCCGAGCTCGGCGAGCCGGCGGGGGTGGTGGATGCGCTGCACCAGCTCGTGGTTCTGTTGCGCGAGCGGGGCGACGATGCGGCGGCGCTCGAGCAGGCCATCCAGATTGCCGAGCTTGAACCGGAAGACGAGACCGCCCACCGCCACCTGGCCGAACTGTACGAGAAGACGGGCGACAAGGAGAAGGCCGCGGAGCACCTTCGCAAGCTGATCAGTCTATACAAGGAGCGTGGGCAGAAGGCCGGCCAGTCCAAGTCCGCCGGAAAGCTCCTCGACCTTGAACCGGGCGACGTGGACGCGCTGGTGGAACTGATCGGGCTCATGGCCGAGGCAAACGAGGAAGCAGAGCTCGCACTCCGCCTCAAGCAGCTCGGCGACTGGATGCCCGGCGAGACGGAGAAGAAGATCCGGCTGCTCCGGGGCTGGATCGAGACGAACGCCCGCCTGCCGGACTTCCGCAAGGCCCTCGCGGCGCTCTACCGGACCGCCGGGCGCAGCGAGGAGGCCGTGG
>SLOM01000011.1 GCA_007132505.1 Candidatus Sumerlaeota bacterium | reverse complement strand
CGACCTAGTTGGCGTGCCGTAGAGAATGCATTAACGCCAGCCACACACACGGCAGCGACTCCCGCCACTGTTGTTTTTGGCTCAGGGATGAAGGCGGCGACAAATCCAATTCCACCAATCAACGCATTCGCTCTCTGAGATGCAGAGGCATCCTCGCGAGCTCTTTCAACTGTGGTTTCAAAAACTTCGCTTGCTTCGCTCATAGCACTATCGTAGCAGTCCTTCGCGGATTCGACACAACCGTAATAAAGCTCGTGTTGGCCCGGAAGTGGCAGAGGCAACGGCGGCACAGCGGGTGGTAGAATTGGCCAGCGTTGCCTTATCCGCGCTGAGTCTCCGCTCCAACCAGGATTTATCCCCGGGGACTTGCCAGTTACGTCCCGGTAAAGTACGGGTGAGTTATGGGCAAACCCATACTCATGCTCCATCATCGGCGGGTAGGGCGCCCTGCTGGCGAACGTCGCCGTCTGCGGGTCGTACAGGCGCTGGGAGAAATAATAGAGTCCGGCCGCCGGGTCGAGCTCCTTGGTGGTGAGCCCGCGCTTGCCGCCGAGTCCGCCTGCCCACTCGCCCGTCTGCGTGCTGGCGAGCGTGTTGCCGAAGGCATCGGTGTTGAAGGCCTCCACGAGATACCCCGAGGCGCTGGCCGTGCCGGCGACATTGTCTATATCAGTATACGAATTCCAACGGCGTCGTGGTTTCTCAGCGCGGTTGCGCCACGGCAGCGGGCGGTGGCGGCTGGCGAAGGTCCGGGCGGGGATTGAGGTCTGGCGCGTGGCGATCACGGCAGGGGTGCCCTTGGGAGTCGAGGAGAGACCTGAACCGAAGAGTGGCGGCCGGTCAACAGTTTTGCAGCTCCGTGCAGCCGGTCAGTGAAGTTTTTTGCGTGCTCTGCCCTCGAGCGCCCGATTGGCTGCGACCGCCTCCCGGGGTCGGGGGGAATGAGGGCCAGGTTACCGGTGGTGTCGCTTCGCTCAACCACCGGCTACCATCTTGGACCCCTTCGCGGGGTCCCCGGAGAAGGGCAAGGGGGTACGATGGCCACGGCACCGCGAGGAGCCCCCTCCTCCGTCGCGCCGTTGCGGCGTTGCGTGATCCCTCCGAGCTGTTTCCTCACGCCACGGCGCCACGACGCCACGTTATTTCAGAAGCCCCCCGTCCGCACCCGGGCTCCCGGCAGCCGTGCACACGCGGAGTCCATTTCCTCGGCTTGGGTGTTGAGCCGATGCACACACCCACCGAACCGGGCCCGCCCCTTCGGCGTGAATCGGCGCAATCGGCGGATGATTCTTTTCGCCCGGAGCACCGCACCGCGAGGACACCCCAAAGCCTCCGTCGCGCCGTTGCGGCGTCGCGTGATCCTTCGGGTTCATGTCCTCACGCCACGGCGCCACGACGCCACGGTGTCCCCGGACAAGCTCCCCGGTCTGCTTCCATCCTCCCGGTAGCCGTGCATGTGCTGAGGCCCGCCCCCCTCGGCGTGAATCGGGAAAATCGGCGGATGATCTCTTCCGCCCGGAGCACGGCAGCGCGAGGACACCCAAACCCTTCCGTCGGGCCGTTGCGGCGTTGCGTGATCCCTCCGATCTATATTCCTCACGCCACGGCGCCACGTGGTCTCCGGCCGGACGGGTCTCTATTGTATTCGAGCCGGTGGCCGATAGGGGTTGAGCCATGGCGGGTGGGCGTTCAGTGTCGTCAGTGGTGGCGGTTGCCCGGTGCTGCGCTGCCCGACCCTCGCGGAAGCGGTTCCTCCGACCATGTTGGCTGAGATTCAGTGGATTCTGATCCCGGCGCTTCTTCTGATGCTGTCGGCGCTCCTGTTGTGGGGGCTGCGGCGCCGGCCGATGCCGTCCTTGGAGGCCCAGGTGGAGGAGATTCTTTCGGACGACCCGCCGCCGGAGCCCCCGCCTCAGCCGCGGCCGGAGCCGGTGCACCTTTCCTCGGAGCTGATGCAGCACCGCAGGCTGCTGCTGCGCCTGCTTGGGCCGGACACGCCGGACCTGCTGGTCTCGCTGTGGGTGGACCCGGAGGACCCGCGGCTCCGGCACGTATCCTACCATCAGGTGTTTCTTCCCGCGGGTCTAAGTGCGGCGCGCCTTGGCGCACGGATCGAGCAGGAGCTTTTCGACGGTGCGGAGGCGGACGGCGTCCCCCCGGGATCACGGCTCTCTGCCGCCTGCGCCTTCGTCCATCAGTGGGAACGACGCTCGGACCTGGTGGTGTACTCGTACTTTGACCGCACGGAGATGTCGCACTCCTTCTTCCGTCCGGACCCCGACGGCAAGCTGGTGCCGGTGGACGATGTGGGTGCGTCGCCGTTTGTTCCGCTGGTCCGCCACGATGAATGGTGGACGGCCAAGCGTCAGGCCCAAGCGCTCCTCCCCGGCCGCGATGCCGAAGCCTGGGGCCAGATCGCCGCGGCCGCGCGGTTGCGCCTCGCGGAGAACTTCCAGGACGCGGGGGAGCACGCCTGGTTTGCCATCGCGGAGCACCGGCGTGGGGGGGATGGACGGGTCGCGGCCAAGCACCTCAGCCTGGCGCTTGAGTTCTCCGCCGGGAACCTGCCCGCACGCGCGGAAAGGGCCCGCTTGGAGGGCGAGGAGGCGCTGGCGGCATGCGCCACCTGGCTGCACGCCTGCCTGAGGGAGGAGAGCGACGATCCGGTGGCGGCGGGGCATCTGCTCTGCGGCGCGCTGGAGGTGCTCTGGCAGACCGCCCTCGCGCGGGCGCTGAGCGATTCGCTTCTGGCCGCCTACCCCCGTCATCCCGAAGCGGGCCGGCTCCGCCGCCTCAGCGGAAGTGAAACCCCTGAGCGCGGCGCGCAGGCCTGACTTTTAATCGCGGGATAGGCAGGAGGGAGATTACTCCTCGTCGCTGTCGGGGCGGTACCGGATGAGGGGCCCCTCCTCGTCTCCGGGGAGTTCGGGCTCGGCGGGAGGTTCCTCGAATTCAGTGAGCGGCACTTCCTCCATGTTGGCGATGCGCACCTCCACGACGGGCCGATCCTGATCGCCCTTGAAGGTGCGGAGGACGGCACGGCCGGGAATCATGCGGCCGGAGGGGCCCTCGTGCCAGTCGCCGTAACTTGCCCGCAGGAAGACACCGCCGGTGTTGCGGTCGAAGAGGACCACCGTTTCCACCTCGCCGCTTTCGATGCTGCGATAGACCATGTAGTGCCAGTGGTTGTCCATGTGCTCTTCGAGGGTTTCGCGATCGCCTTCCATGCGGCTGACGAGCGGAGGGAAGCCGAGCACCTCGCGGTAATCCTCGTCCACGAGGGCCATGGGGTGCCGGCCGAAGAGGGGGTTGGGAGCGCGATGGGGGTCGGTCCCGAGGGGGATGTGAATGTCCTCCGCGGCGAAGTAGCGGTGACCCTGACCGTCCTCGGCGGGGACGCGAATGCCCTCGCGCACGACGAGGTCGCCGTTTTCGTCCGGGATGATGTTCACGACGCTGGTGCGGGCGACGGACTCGTGGCCGGTTTCGAAGTCCCTGCTATGAATGGTGTAGCCTTGGGCGCCGAGGTCCCAGTCGCCGTAGGGCCCCTGCACGGCCTCCTCCTCCTGTCCCCAGTCGGGGTTGAGGAAGAAGGTGCGCTTCATGTCGAAGGCCAGTGCATAGCGCTCTTCCTCCCCGGCCCAGGCGGCCGTGGTAAGGGCGAGAGTGAGGAGAAACGCGGCGAATCGCATGGGGTCAGAGGTCTCGTTCCCGGGGATGATTTCGGATGGGGAGGCTAGTGAAGCAGACCGGCGCCCTTCAAGCGGGGTTGTATATGCGGCCCGGGAGCTGGCGGATTTTTCCGTTCATTTCCAGCATGAGGAGGGCGGTGGAGAGTTCGCCGAGGGACATTGTTTCGGGGACGAGGCGGCCGATGAGCTCGTCGTGACTGATGGCGGAATGCTGGATTTCGCGGAGGAGGATTGCCTCGGCGCCGGAGGTACCCATGGCGGGGAGTGGTGGTTTCTCCGTGCCGTCCGGGGTGGCGGTGCCGGGGTCCTTCGGGGCTTCGCTGGCGCGGCGCTCCTGCAGGCGGGCCAGTTCATCCTCGAGGAGGCCTTCGAGGTCTTGGAGGACGTCCTGGGCGCTGGTGCAGGCGATGGCGCCCTGGCGGAGGAGGTTGTTGCTGCCCTCGCTGTTGCGGCGCGTGGCGTCTCCGGGGACGGCGTAGACGGGGCGGCCCTCATCGGCGGCGGCGCGCGCGGTGACCAGGGCCCCGCTTCGGGCGGAAGCCTCCACCACAATGACGGCCAGGGAGAGCCCCGCCAGGACGTGGTTCCGAATGGGGAAGTTGCCCGGCAGCGGCCGTGTGCCGGGTGGGAAGATGGACAGGAGCGCGCCACCGCCCTCTGCGATTCTCCGCCGGAGCGGGGCGTTCGCGGGCGGGTAGTCCACGTCCAGCCCACAGCCACAGACCGCGATGGTCCGTCCTCCGGCCTCAAGGACGGTCTCATGGGCCGCGCTGTCAACGCCGAGGGCTGCGCCGCTCACCACCGTCATGACGGGCGCGAAGCCGCGCGCCAGCCTCTCGGCCATCTG
>SLOM01000060.1 GCA_007132505.1 Candidatus Sumerlaeota bacterium | reverse complement strand
CGTTGCGTGCTCCTCCTTCTCATGGAACTCACGCCACGCCGCCACGGCACAACGGTGCCTGTGATGGAACCTTTCGTTCCCTCCGCGCCTCCGGTCCTCCGCGGTGAGTTCTTCTTCCATGGCGAAATCGGCGGATGATTTCTTCCGGCCGGAGCACGCCATCCGGCCGAACAGCAGAACGGAGATTTCCTGCGATTGGGTCTGCACCCGCGGGTTTTTTCGCTGTTTTGGTGCGTTGTTTCGCCTCTACCCGGTCCTGCGAGATCGGGCAGGTCTCGCAGGGTTCGGTGGACCGCTGCCAAGTGGGTCAAGGACACCATCCCACGAAGTCGTGGGATACACCCGCGCGAGGCTTGGCGCAGGGAAGGCCCTTGCCCTCGGGACTCGCAGCCCCCAATGTTGGAACCTGTAGCATTACCTCATTCCTATGGAGGACCAACCAGATGAGTCCCGAAACCAAAGACTTCCTTATGTTTCGCCGAATGATCACGCCCGCCCTCATTCAGGTCATTTTCTGGTTCTTCGTTGTCCTGGTGATACTCCTTGGCATCATCGGGATCGTCAGCTCCATTATTTCGATCGGCGAGGTGGGCGCCGCACGGGGCATCGGCGGCGTACTGGGCGGCATCCTCTGGATCATCATCATGCCGATCATTGTCCGCGTCTACGCCGAGCTTATGATCCTCTTCTTCCGGATGAATGAGACCCTGACTGACATCAAGAATGGTCTTGAGGCGCAAAACCAAAAGACCGCTCCGCCCCAGCCACCGGCCCCGCGCGCCGCGGAATAACACCTGCCCGGGCAAGAGAATGCCCGGCAAGCTGCCGGGCGTCCAGAACCGCTGATTTTGCTTGGTTTAGGTGGTGGAGGTAACCGGATTCGAACCGGTGACCCTCAGACTGCCAGCCTGATGCTCTACCAGCTGAGCTATACCCCCACCGACGGGGAGCCGGGAGTGAAAGGGGACGGCCCGCCGCGCGTCAAGGGCGAAATGCCAGTCCGGAACCGCCCCAAGGCAACGCGGCGGACCCGTGTCCCTCCGCTCTTCCACACAATCCGATCGGACCACCGTCGGGTCGGGTTTGGTGGGAGGAGGCCAGGAGATCGGACTTGGCATCCAGCGGGTTGCGGGTGCATGCAGGGAGTCGGGGAAGGGAGCCGGCAGGCGCGGCCTTTCCTCTTCAGATCGTGGACGACGTGAGGCGACGGACGTGAACCACCTGACCTTCGGTTTTCTTGCCAGACTCGTTTTGCTGGCGGTCCTCATGCCGGCTCTTCCGGCGTGCCAGACGGTCCGGCAGTTCGAGCTGCAGGCCACCCGCCTGGTCTTCAGTCCACAGCAGGAAGCGGAGCTGGGGCGGGCCTTCGCAGAGGAAATCGAGGAGGACCTCACGCTGGTTGACGATCCGGTCGTGCAGGCCTGGATCGAGGAGGTCGGGCAGGAGCTGGTCCGGTACTCCCCCCCCTCGCCGCAGCAGTTCACCTTCCAAGTCGTGAATTCCGAGCAGATCAACGCCTTCGCCATCCCGGGTGGCTTCTGCTACGTGAACAGTGGGCTGATCCTCTTCGCGGAGAACGAAGCGGAGGTGGTGGCGGTGATCGGGCACGAGATCAATCACGTGACCACGCGGCACGGAATGCGTTCGCTCCAGCGGGCGCTTGGCCTGGAACTGATGGCCCAGGCCGTCGGGGGTGACGCGGGGACGCGCCAGGCGGTGGAGATCGTGCAGGCGGCAGGAGGGATGCTCGCCATGCGGAGCTTCGGGCGCGAGGACGAGCGCGAGGCGGACCGCCTCGGCGTGGAGGCGATGTACCGCGCCGGGTGGGATCCGCGGGCGGCGGTGACATTCTTCGAGAAACTCCACGCGGGCGAGCAGGCGGCCGGGGCGGGGAACAACCCCTTCACGCAGATTCTCTCCACGCACCCCACCACCACCGAGCGCATCCGCAATATCCGCGAGCAGGTGGCAGGATATGACCTCTCGATGCCGCTGCGCCTCAACTCCGAGCGCTTTGAGGAGGTCCAGCGGCGCCTCGCCGAGCTTGCCCCTCCCTCCGAGGAAGCGGAAAAAGCAATGGAAGAGGCAACGACGACGGACTGATCCCCCGGCCTGGGAAGGCGGCGCATGTCACGGCACAACGCGGAAGAGATCATCGAGAACATCGAGGAACTGCTCGACGAGGCAGCGGCACCCGCCGGGGACGGAGCGGACGGGCGGCGGCGTCAGAGGCGCCCGCCACCATCGGTCTTCCAGCGGCTGGACCGCAACCACCTCGGACCCATGCGGTCGCACCAGGCGGTGGACAGCATCGCGGAGGGGGCGCCGCTCCGGTTCCTCAAGAAGGCGCTCCTGCGGGTCATGCAGCTCGTGGCGCGCCCCCAGGCAGCATACAACTACCACAACGTGCAGGCGTTGCAGAGCATCACCCACGAGGTGGACCAACTGCGCAACCGCCTGCGCCGCTACGAGGACTCCGAGGCGCGGCCGCTCGGCATGGCGGAATACCACCGCAGCGACTACAGCCAGCTTTCCAACACGATCCGGCAGTACCTTCACTACGTGCGCAGCAACGTGGATACGATGACGCACCACCTGGATGATGTCGGGCGCACCACGAGCCTCATGCTGGACAACCTGAGCGCCATCACCAGCCGGCTCGGACGTATAGACTCCGTGCAGAAGGACCTGGAAACAGGGATGGCCTCGACACGGCTCGACGTAAGCCGGCTCTGGACCGAGCTTGGCCTTGTGTACGAGAGCGTGGATGCTCGGGCAGAGGACCTCTGGAAGGCGCTCGAGGAGCGCGACGACCGCATCGGCAGCATCCACGAGGGCATGGACGTCCACGCCGGGGAGTTCTGGAAGGCCCTGGCGGACCGCGACCGGCAGCTCGAGGTGAACACGGAGGCCGCCCGGAAGGTCGAGACGGCAAGCCGCGAACTGCGCGCCCGCCTGCTCGTGCTCTCCGAGCAAATGACCATCCATCAGGAAATGCTGGACTCGATGCGCGAGGAAATCGAGCGCGGCGACGTCAGGCTCGCCTCCGGTGGCGCAACGCCCGAAGGGGAGAAGGCTCCGCCGCAGGCACGGGAGGCTGGCACCGGGACCGCCGCCGCCATGCCATCCGCTTCCGTTCCCGACAGGCACGCGCAACAGCAGCTAGACCTGGCCTACCTTCGCTTCCAGCGGGAGTACCGCGGCGACGAAGAGGAACTCCGCCGGCGCCAGACGTCGTATATCGAGAAGATCGAATCGCTTCTGGGCGAAGACATCGGGGAGCGCAAGCCACGCGTGCTCGACCTTGCGTGCGGAGACGGTGTCTTCCTCGAACTGGTGGGGGAGCGCGGCTGGGAAGCGCGCGGCGTGGATCTGAACGAGGCCATGGTCAAGCACGGCCGTTCCCGGAACCTCCCGATCGAGAAGGGCGACGCGCTGGCGTTCCTCGAAGCCTCCAGCCCCAAGAGCTGGGACGTCATCACGGCTTTCCAGTTCGTGGAGCACCTGCAGCCCGACGCGCTGATGCGGCTTCTGCGCCTCGGACACCGCGCGCTCCGGCCGGGCGGTGTGATGCTGCTCGAAACCATCAACCCGCACACGCTGAAGGCGCTGCACTGGTTCCACCTGGACCTGACACACCAGCGGCTCATTTTCCCGGAAATGCTCCAGCTCCTGGCGGAGACCGCCGGGTTCGTGTCGCCTGAGTGGGAAGCCATCAACCCGGTGTCCGAGGACGAGATGCTCTCCGAGGATGATGCGTCGAACGGACAAGCGAACGTCCGCAAACTGAACTCCCTCCTGTTCGGACCCCAGGACTACTACCTCGTTGCGCGCCGCTCCCGCGGGCAGGCCCCAGGAGAACCACCACCAGCCTCCAACGCGTAAGGATCACGCAACGCCGCAACGGCGCGAGGAGAGGTCTGGGTGTCCTCGCGCTGCCGTGCTCGGGGGAAAGACTCATCCGCCGATTCACGCCGAGGGGGGCGAGCCTCAGCACGTGCACGGCTGCCGGGAGGCCGGGTGCAGACGGGGGGCTTCTGAAATAACGTGGCGTCGTGGCGCCGTGGCGTGAGGAAAGGAATCGGAAGGATCACGCAACGCCGCAACGGCCGCGACGGGAGGGGAGGTGGCTCTCCGCGCGGTGTCGTGCTCCGGCCGGAAGAGATCATCCGCCGATTGCGCCGATTCACGCCGACGGGGGCGAGCCTCAGCACGTGCACGGCTACCATGACGCCGGACGCGAACCGGGGGAGGCGTTCCCAAGCAACGTGGTGTCGTGGCGCCGTGGCGTGAGGAAACAAGCCGGAAGGATCACGCAACGCCGCAGCGGCGCGACGAAGGGGAGGGGGCTCTCCGCGCGGTGCTGCCCTCCGGGCGGAAGAGATCATCCGCCGATTGCGCCGATTCGCGCCGAGGGAGGCCATACCCGGCTCGGCGGGTGTGTGCATCGGCTCAACACCAGATCAGAGGAAATGGACTCCGCGTGTGCACGGCTGCCGGGAGGCCGGGTGCAGACGGGGGGCTTCTGAAATAACGTGGCGTCGTGGCGCCGTGG
>SLOM01000295.1 GCA_007132505.1 Candidatus Sumerlaeota bacterium | reverse complement strand
TCGCTTCGCTCAACCACCGGCTACCATCTTGGACCCCTTGGCGGGGTCCCCCGGGATGAAACGCAACCGCCCCTTATCGGCGTGAATCGGCGGATGATTTCTTCCGACCGGAGCACGCCATCCGGCCGAACAGCAAAACGGAAATTTCCTGCGATTGGGTCTTCATCCGCGGGTGTTTTCGCTGTTTTGGTGCGTTGTTTCGCCTCTACCCGGTCCTGCGAGATCGGGCACGTCTCGCAGGGTTCGGTGGACCGCTGCCGAATGGGTCACGGACACCATCCCACGAAGTCGGGGGATACACCCCTGAATCGGCGAATTGGGAAAAATCAACTTGCCGCTGTTTGCACCCATGCGTCATCGCCGGGCGGTCAGGGATACCATCGGGGAACCCGTACGCATATGGCGGCAAAGAAAACACGAAGAAGGAAAGCCCAACCGGAACCGCTCCCTCCCCCGCCGGAGGAAGGGCGCCCGCGCGGGCTGTGGTGGGAGGCGGCCGCCGTTCTGATCGGCCTGCTGGCGGCATTCCTGTTCACGTCGCTGGTGGCGCGGGATCAGGGCACGAACCTGACCGGTCCAGCGGGACGTGCCGTGGCCACAGGGCTGAATGTCGTCTTCGGAGGCATCGTGGCCTACGGCGTGCCGGTGCTGCTGGTGGTGGTGGCGGTGCTGCTCTTTCTGGGGAGGAGCTTCCGCGTTTCCTTCTCGCGGGCGATCGGCGGGACGCTGGTGCTCCCTGCCGTGACCGGACTGATCGCCCTGCCGAATGCAGACACGCAGGACAGCTTCGTGGCGGACATGACGTACGAGCGCGCCGGCGTCATGGGCACCTTCATGGTGAACAACGACGGGCTCGGCCTGGTCATGCATTTTGGCTACGCGGGTGCCGCGATGATCCTGCTCGCCCTCGGGTTCGTGGGGCTGGTGCTGCTGACGCAGGTGAGCCTGATGACCGTTGCCACGGCGCTGTGGGAGGCACTGCCGGCGCGCAGGCCGAGCGCCACGGTGATCACGGCGGACATGACAACCCCGGCGGAGAAGGCCTCCCCCGGCGAGCGCCGGCGGACGCTCTTCCCCGCCGATGTGGACGAGGACGGGGAGGACGGGGAGGAGGCTCCGGAGCAGCCGGCTCCCCCGGCAGGCAGGTCGGGAGGCCTGCTGGGTGGATTCTTCCGGCGCGGGTCACGGCCACTTGCAGAACCCGATCCCGAGGAGCTGGAGGAGCCGCTCCCGTCCGAGGGCTTCGACGAGGACGCGCTGGCCGCCGCGCGGGCGCTCGAGGAAGCACGTATAGACGAAGAGTACGAACGGGCACTCCGCGAGGAGCAGGAACGCCTCCGCGATTCCGGCATCCCCCAGGTCGGCGAGCAGACGGAGATCGTCTTCCACGACGCCACCGCGCCCCTGCCGCTCCTGTCCGGTAATCCGGCCAACGAGGACCAGGAAGAAGACGAGGAGGAGGAGGCGGGCGCGGGCCCGGACGTCGGCGGGGAGCTGGCCCGGCTCTTCCCCACCCGCTGGGAGGAATCCGGCGGCGAAATACGCCGCAAGCACCGTGCGGGGAACGGCAAGGCACCGGACCCGGAGGACGAGTTCGACGATCCGGACGAGGAAGAGGAAGCAGAGACGGACCCCCTCTTCGACGAGGAACTGGATACCCGGCCTGCGGGAGCAGCCGCCGCACGCGAGGCCGCCAGCCGCAGCGCCATGGAGGAGGACGAGGCGCACCGCCGCCGCGAGGAACTCCTGGCCTACCGGCTCCCCGACATCGAACTGCTGGAGACCCCGCCGCGCGTGGACAACCGCATGACGCGCGAGGAGATGCTGGAGGTCTCCCAGACACTCGAGAAGACGTTCTCCGACTTCGGCATCTCCGTGAAGGTCGTGGAGGTGAAGCAGGGACCGGTGGTGACGCGGTTCGAGCTGAAGCCGGCCCCCGGGGTGAAGGTCTCCCGCATCGTGACGCTGGAGCATGACATCGCGCTGGCCATGCGGGCGGTGAGCGTGCGCATCGTGGCACCAATCCCGGGCAAGGCAGCGGTGGGCATCGAAGTGCCGAACAAGAACCGTGCGGGCGTCTATCTGAAGGAGCTGGTGAGCTGCCAGGAGTTCTGGGACCACCCGAGCCCGCTGGCCTTCGCGCTCGGCAAGACGATAGACGGACAGCCGTACTTCGCCGACCTGAAGAAGATGCCGCACCTGCTCATCGCCGGGGCGACCGGCGCCGGCAAGTCGGTCTGCCTGAACACGATCATCACGAGCCTGCTCTACCGCCAGCGGCCAGACCGGCTCCGCATGATCATGGTGGACCCGAAGCGCGTGGAACTCTCCATCTATCAGGACATCCCGCACCTGATCTCGCCGGTGGTGTGCGACGCAAAGCGCGCCGCCGCCGCCATGGAGTGGGCCGTCGAGCAGATGGAGGAGCGCTACCGGAAGCTGGTCGAACTCGGTGTCCGCAATATAGACGGATACAACCGCATTGCGTCCGACCCGGAGAAGACCGAGGAGCATGGCGTCTCCGGCATCGAGCCGATGCCCCACCTTGTCATCATCGTGGACGAGCTGGCGGACCTGATGGTCGTGGCGAAGAACGAGGTGGAGGAGAGCATCCAGCGCCTTGCGCAGATGTCGCGGGCGGTGGGCATTCACCTGATCCTGGCCACGCAGCGCCCGTCCGTGAACGTCATCACGGGCATCATCAAGGCAAACTTCCCGACACGCATAGCCTTCCAGGTCTCGCAGAAGGTGGACTCGCGCACGATCCTCGACCACAACGGGGCGGAGGCCCTGCTCGGCCGCGGTGACATGCTGTTCGCCCCCGCCGGGGCACAGAAACCAATCCGCCTGCAGGGCGCCTTCCTCTCCGACGAGGAGGCCGAATACGTGGCGCGCCACTGCCGCGAGCAGGCACGGACCATGTACGACGTGGACGAGTTCGAGCCCGTCCTCAGCGAGAAGGAACAGCGCGAGCTGGCCCGCATGATGGGCTCTCCCGCCGGCGAGGGCGACCTGGACATGCAGGACCGCATGAGCCGCGGAACCAACCGCACGATGGGGCGGGTCAGCGCCGGCATGTTCGTCCCCCACGAGGGCGGTTCGGCACGCTCGGGGGACGAGGAGATAGACGAGGCGCTGGTGCGCGCCGCGGCCCGCCTGGTACTGGAGGCACGGAAGGGCTCCACCTCGCTGGTGCAGCGCCGCCTGAAGGTCGGCTTCGCCCGCGCCGGCCGGCTGATGGACATGCTGGAGGAGATGGGCATCGTCGGCCCCTACAAGGGCAGCAAGCCGCGCGAACTACTGGTGGACTGCGACGCGGCGCTCGAGCAGCTCGACGCCCTTGAGGAAAAGATTAACCAGACCGGCGACAGCCGCGCCGCCGCTGCATCATTGGATCAGGACTGAACACCGGAACAGAAAGGCCTGAGGGTGAACAGCGGCCGGGCGCTACCCTCTTGGCTTCTGGCGCAGGAGGATGCTCTTCTCGAAGCCCTGCATGGCGATGATCACGGCCGTGATGGTAATCAGCGCGACCGGGAGGACGATGCCGGCGAAGGTCATGCCCTTGAGGAAAGTGGCGAGCGTGGCAGCGGCGGCAAGGTAGCCGAGCAGGAGGACTTCGGACTTTTCGAGCACCCGGGCCCGGCCGCGCATCAGCTCCGCCAGCATGCGTCCCACGAGGCCGCCGATGAGCACGCCGGAGAGCGCCAGGCCAGTGAAGTTGGCAAAGGCGTCCGTCGGCAGGTGTATAGCCGAGGCAATGAGCAGGACCACCGCCGGGGCCAGCAGGGGCACCAGGCTGCAGATCTCGATCACGGCAACGACAACGAAGACCCAGAGGAGCGTGGCCAGCACGGTCACGAGCGCGGCGGGGAGCAGTGTCCCGCCCAACGGGACCGCGGTGGGCGCGATGCCGAGCCCGCCGACGATGAGGATGGCGGCTCCGGCGACGGCTCCGGCCGCATGGCGCTTGCTGCTGGGGCGCCGGTAATCGGAACGAAGGGAGAATGCGAGCAATGCCACGGCGCCCGCGAGCACGGCCCAGAGCCACGGGTCCTCCCCCGCAGCACGGGTGTGCGGGTAGGACCGGGCGCCAAGTGCCGTCATGACCGCGAGGCCGAGCGGCATGGAAAGGGAGAGCACGGGGGCGGGCCGGCGCTTCTCCCGCCGCGCGCGGGGGAACAGTCCGGGGCTGGCGAATTCCACGAGGATCGTGATCAGCGCCGTCACCCAAAGCGCGTCGAAGGTCGGGCTCCCGGTCATGGTGCCTCTCCCGCCTGCGGGGCCGGACGGCGCACCTGCTGCACAAGCGCCCCGCCAAGGTGTACGGCGCCACGGAACACCACCGTCACGAACGTCACAAGGTCCATCAGCATCAGGTTCCGGCTGTAGTGCTTCTTGTAGAACATGTACATGGAGCGATGGCGCTCGTAGGTGAGGCGGAACTTCACCTTGCGCGTGTCCTGGCCGATGAGGTGATAGACACGGGCGAAGGGGAGATAGACAACACGCCAGCCCGCCTGCCAGGCCCGGTAGCAGTAGTCCACATCCTCTGAATACATGAAGAACCGCTCGTCGAGGGGGCCGATCTCGTCCAGCAGTTCCCGGCGTATGACGAGGCAGGCGCCGCTGACCCAGTCCACGTCGTGAATCTCGTCGTGCTGGATGTCGGTCATGAGGTACTCGCGCGAAAAGCGGTTGTTGGGGAAGAGGCGGGTGAGGAGCGAGTAGCGGTTGAAGAGCGCCTGGCTGAAGCTGGGAAAGCGCCGGCAGGAGAGCTGGAGGCTCCCGTCCTCGTTGAGGAGCTTCAGTCCGGCCACGCCTGCTCCACGGTTTTCGTCGAGGTAGGCGATGGCTTCGCTGAACGCACCGGGAAGCACCCGCGTGTCGTTGTTCAGCAGCATCACGTACCGGCCGGTGGAACACTCGATGCCCTGGTTGTTGGCGCGGGTGAAGCCAAGGTTCTGCGTATTCTCGATCAGGACGGCTTCGGGGAACTCCTCGCGGACCAGGGCGGGGGACCCGTCCGTGCTGCCGTTGTCCACCACGATGATTTCGAGGCGGTGGCGGGGCGCGGCGTTGCGGAGCGACTCCAGGCAGTCGCGCAGGAGCGCCTTTCCGTTCAGGTTGATGACGACGACGGAGAGGTCCGGGGCCTCGGTGCTGCCGGGGGCTGGTGGCGGACTGCCCTGCTTGCGGCTTCGCGCATCCGGGCGCGAGGCCCAGGCCCAGTTCAATCCCTGATGGTGAACCTTCCACCAGAAGCGCAGTCCGCTGCGCAGGTGAACGAGGGCGACACGGTCCAGCCCGCGGCTGCTCAGCCGCTGCACCTTGTGGATGATGCGGGCGTAGGGATTGAAGGCGATCTGCCAACCGCGCTGCTTGGCGCGCCAGCACCAGTCCACGTCCTCGAAGTAGTGCATGCTTTCGTCGAAGACGCCGACGTCCTCCACGGCGGCGCGGCGTATGCAAAAGCAGGCACCGGCCATCCAATCGCCGAGGAAGGGGCGCTCGTGGTCCTTGTCCTTCATCAGGTGGTAGCGGTTCCAGGGGTTGCCGGGCCAGATCCGGTCAATCCAGCTCCGGCGCGCGATGACCGTGGCGAGGTCGTAGAACCGCTTCACGTTGTGCTCGAGTTCGCCGTTCAGACGGGTCGTGTGGCCCCCGCAGCCGGCCAGACGGGGGTGACGGTCCATGAACGCCACCAGCTTGTCGAAGCACCCGGGCAGCAGTTCCGTGTCGGTGTCGAGCACCAGACAGTGGCGCCCGCGTGCGTTGCGCAGGCCGACGTTCCGCATCGGCGCGAAGCCGAAAACGGAATGGGAGAAGAGCCGTACCCACGGAAAGCGCGTGGCAATCAACTCCTCGGTGCCATCGTCCGAGGGCTTGTTGACGAGGATGACCTCCGCCCGGCAGCGGTGCTTGTGGGCCTCGATACCTTCCAAGCATCCTTCCAGGTCCTTGCGCATCCGCCAGTTAATCAGAATGACGGACAGGTCGGGCGCGGGCCGGGGGGAAGTGGTTGGGTGCTTGGGATTCTCGGCTGCTTGTGTCACGGCACGGTATTTGTTCTCGGGGGGCGCTTGGTTGGATGCTCTTCAACCCGCCGGCTTCCCTGCCGGAGGATTTTGATGCGGAAGGAGGAACTGAATGTCCGAGAGAGGGAAATCACCCCTGGACATTGAGCCAACAGAAAAGGGAGCCCGCTCCATCGAGCGGCTCATGGAACGTTTCGCCGCCAAGGACCTGCCCGCCGGGTTCCGCGTGCTTGCAGGGTCGGAGCCCGGAATCGGCGACCTCTACATGAACCTTAACCGCCAGTTGGCGGAGGGCAAGGTGGACGAGCGCCGCAAAATGCTCGTGGCAGTCGGTGTGGCATCCGCCACGGGGAGCGCTGATGCTGCGGAATTCTTCGCCCGCGCAGCAGCCGAGGCTGGCGTTGAGCCTCAGCAAACGCTGGACGCCGTGGCCGTCGCCACAGTCTGCGGCATCTTCAACGGCTATTACCGCTTCCGGCACCAGTTGCCGGAGGAGATGCGCGGCGAGTTCGAGAGCTTCCGCGCGCCGTTCAACGCCAACAGCTTCATGAAGAGCTCGCTCGATCCTGCCGACGTGGAGGCAATTTGCATTGCCGTGTCGTCGGTGAATGGCTGCGAGCTGTGTGTGGACGGGCACGTGCGCAAGGGCAATTCCCTCGGCCTCACAGCGGAGGAGATTGACGAGCTGATCAAGGTGGGCGCCGTGAGCGCCGCGGCAGCCAATGCAGCCTCCGCCCTGGCCACAAGCAAGGAAGCCTCCGCCGCCGCCGGCTGATTCCCAAACCTTCTCACGAAAAAAACCTCGCGAAACCAAGGAAAGGATGGAATCCACATGATCCAGATCGGACAGAAGTGCCCCGACTTCGAAGTACCCGCCCTCAAGGGCGACGATCCCAACGCGACCGTCAAGCTCAGCGACTACAGCGGCCAGTGGCTCTGCCTCTACTTCTACCCCCTGGACTTCACCTTCGTCTGCCCGACGGAGATCAAGGCGTTCAGCGATGCGGTGCCCGACTTCGAGGACCGCGAGTGCGCCGTCCTCGGCGGCTCGTGCGACAGCGCCTTCAGCCACCTCGGATGGACGCAGGCCAAGGAGGAGCTCAAGGAGCTCAAGCACCCCCTCCTCGCCGACTACAAGAAGGAACTGTCCAGCGCGCTCGGCGTCCTGGACCACGAGAAGGGCGCCTCGCAGCGGGCGACCTTCCTGATAGATCCGGACGGCATTGTCCGCTTCATCTACGTGACCGACCTGAACGTGGGCCGCAGCCCTGAGGAAGTACTCCGGGTGCTCGATGCCCTGCAGACCGATGAGCTCTGCCCGTGCAACTGGAAGAAGGGTGAAGAGACGATCCAGGTCTGACCGTTTCCCCCCACCACCGGCCGTCCCTCCCCCCTGACGGCCGCTGCTGCCCGGGCTCCCCCCGCCCGGGCAGTGTTGTTTTTGCGGCGGGCCCGGCCAACGCCGCTTGCCCTTGTCCGGGAAATCCCGCAGACATTGGGCGGACCGAGACAAGTTCCGGGGTTCCCTCATGTCTTCCCCCCATCGGCAGCAGATGCCCCACGGCCCCATGTTGCAGGTTCGGCGCAAAGTTTATCAGCGGCTGCGCAGGCCGCCGCTGGCACCGCTGGAGCCTCCGCCCGAGTCACTCGGGCTCCCGGAAGACTTGGATGGCATCGAGGGCGCCCTGCTGAGCGAGCTGGAGGCCCTGCGCCTTGTGGAGCGCGAGACACGCACGGCACTCCATCGCCGCGACGAGGAGGTGGACCGGCTCGTCCGCGAGGCGGAGGAATTGCGCGGGAGGCTCGAAAAGAAGGAGTCCAAGCTCGCGAAGATGCGCGAGACCGCGGGTCAGGCACGCCTCCAGGCATTTCAGGCACGCGCGGACATGGACAACCAGCGCAAGCGTCTGGCCCGCGATCGGGAGGAAATGCAGCGGCTGGCCGCCGAGGAGCTGGTGAAGGAGCTTCTCGGCCCGCTCGAGCATTTCCGGCTGGCGCTTCAGTCCTTCGAGCGGGAGGCCGATGGGCGCGCCCTCCAAGAGGGCGTCACCATGGTGTACCGGGAGCTGAATTCAGCACTCGCCGCCGCCGGCATGACCCCCATCGAGCCGGAGGCCGGGGCCGCCTTCGATCCCGCCTTGCACGACGCCGTCTCGTCCTCCACGGACCCCGCTCAGCCCGACGGCATCGTCCTGAACGTCCTGCGGCCGGGCTTTCTCCTCCACAGCAGGGTTCTTCGCCCGGCACTTGTCGAGGTGAACGCGCTGCCACGCGAGCAGGGGTCCGAAGGCGAGAAACCAACGGAGGCAGAGCGGAAAACACCCCCCGCAGGTGAGAACAAGCGCCCCTCCTCCAAGTCGGTCCGCCGGATGACCGAGCCGCTCGAGGAAGCACGCCGGATGCTCGATTCGCGGTTCGACATCGAGGAGTGACCATCCATTCCGGACAAACATCCCCTGGAAGTCGTCTATAATTTGCATGCCGGTCATCCTTGACTGGCCCGGGGCCGCCCGGGAAACTCCCCGCCGTGTGCCGGGGATGAGCACACTTTTCCCGTGAATTTGCCACCGGACGGCTGCCACGCGGCGGCAGGCTCCAACTCTACGAAGAGCTTCCTCAGGCCGTGACCGGGCATCAGGACTGATTGTGAAAGAAATCACAAGCGCTGCAAAGAAGGGTCCGCTCATCGGGCTGCTCGACACGCTGGACACCCTTGTGCTCAGGGGCTGGCGGATCTTCGTATCGCTCAAGTTCGGCCTTTTTCTTCTCGCGCTGATCCTTGGTGTCTCCGTCTGGGGGACGATGGGGTACGCGTCCAATGCGGCGCTGGGCGACAACAGCATCCCGATGGCACGCACGCTGGTTTTCGAGAGCCGGTGGTTCGTGGCGCTGCTGCTGCTCTTTGCAGCGAACCTGCTCTTCAGCACATGGCACGTGACGGTCATGAGCTGCACGATTTGGTGGAGGAAAATCTTCCGGAGAAGCAGGACGTACTACGAGCACGGGAGCAGCCCGCGGGGCGAAGTGCCGGTGGACGGCGGACCGGAAGCGGTGGAGAAAGCCCTGCGCCGGCGATTCACACGCGTCCACCGTGACGGCAACGCTTTCTTCGCCCACAAGGGCATCCTGAGCCGGTTCGGCCCGACCATTATTCACGCCGGCATCCTGATCGTGGTCGGCGCGGCGGTGGCCAAGGCGGTCCTCACCTGGAACGGACGCATCCTCACCGAGGGGCGCTTCATCGCCGCCGAGGGCGAGATGACGAATATCATCCACGAGCCCATCGCCCCCGAGCAGCAGATCACCAACGAGAACCGGCGCGAAATACCAATAGACGTATGGATCAAGGTGCTCGATTTCGATGAGATCATGCACCCGAACAGCAACGTGCCAAGGCACTTCCGCTCGCTCCTTGAAGTGCGCGACCCGCGCGACAACACGATCACCGTGGCCGAACTCGACATGAATCACGGCCTGCGGATTCACACCTCGCAATATGGCTGGCTGAATTTCCACCAGGCCGGATACCAACCCGTTTCGGACGGTGAATTTCAGCGCATGAATTTCGACGTGCGCGACCGGCGCACGGGCGAGCGCATTGCCGTCTCCGACACGCATCCGGGCAACCGCGTCCGCATCGGCGAGACGGATTACTTCCTCGAGGTGGACGGCCTCCGGCCCGCAGACCGCTGGCGCGTCTATTCCGCCGAAAGCCCCTTCGAAGTCGCGGCAGAGGGCCTTCTGCGCGGCGGGCGGGAGCTCTCCTATTCCTTCCGGCCGGAGGAATTCTTCCCCGATTTTCGTATAGACGAAGAAAGCGGCGAACCCCACAACGCATCCAACCAGCCCGTGAACCCGGCACTCAGGACAGCCGTGTTCCTGGATGGACGACAGGTGGCCACAACATGGCTCTTCCTCGACCCGGAACTCGCCGCCCACGTCCCCGACACGCACCCGCGCTTCCGGCTGGAACTCGAGGACATCCGCCTGCGGTCAGGCGTGGACACCTCTACTGTGGACTGGAACCGGCCGGGGAACGCGCTCTTCGTCCTTGCACTGAAGGACCTGGAAAATGAACGGGAGCACGGCAGGGAAATGCTCGTGCTCGGCGAGGACTCCCGCTCCTTCGAATACACCGCGCGTGTGGACCACGAGGACGTGGAGCTGGGCACGGAAGGCATTTTTGACGTGCGCATAGCCGGACCCACGCAACGGTACCTGACGGTCCTCACGGTGGTGAACGAGCCGACCGTGCCCTACATGAACCTAGGCGTCGGCATTGTGGTGCTGGGTGCGCTGCTGACGTTCATGTTCCGGTACAGGGCGCTTTACGGGCTGTGGGATCCGTCCCGGGGGACGCTTCACATGGCGCTTGTGCCACGCTGGGGGCAGTCGCCCGTGCAGGAGGAATTCGACGAACTGGTCCACGAGCTGTCCGGCGGCCGGGGACTCGTCTCCACCAGCGCCAGCAAAACCGAACCCACACCCGCCGACGAAATTCCGGCCGAACACGAGTCAGTACGCGGAGATCTTGCACGTGTATAAGAGCATGCCCAACACCCGCCGCCACGGAGCCACCCTTCCCGCCTCGATTTCCTTCATGACGGCACTGGTGCTCGCATTTCTGACACCCTCCCTCGCGGCAGCCATCCCCGAGGGCCTGGAAGAACAGGCCCATGCCGCCAGGGATCACTCGCACGAGCCACGCCGGGGGGAAATCCCCCACGATGCGGAGATGGAGCGGGCAGTCCGCGAATCGGGGCTGGACCTCGTCGCGGTGAAGCACGAGGGCTGGCCGGAAACCCTCTACACGTTCTCACGCATCAAGCTCCACGCAATTACCGGCCGGACACGCCTGGCTGGGCAACATCCGAGCTATACAATCCTGAGCATGATGTTTCAGGGGCACGAGTGGCTCGCCGCACCGGTGCTTCCGGTGGGCCACCCGGAGGTGGGGCGGCTCCTGCGGGTTGAGGACACCTCGGTCTCTGCCTCTGAAATAATAGACAGTCCGCACCTGCACGAGTTGATTCACGCCCTCGAGGACGCCCAGGCGCGCCGCGAGCGGCTGGACGAGCTGACCGGACTCACGAACGCCGTGGAGCAGGTGCACCGGCTTGGCCGCGAGGACCGCGTGCTCACCATGTTTGAGCACGAAGGGATTTCCGCCTCGCATGTGGTCGAACTGCTGGAGGACCGGGATGCCCTTCGCGCGGTGCATCGTGAGCGCGATGCGCTGCGCGAGACGGTCAACCGCGAACGGCCCTTCCGCCGCGCGGCAGAGCGCCTGCTCAATTCCACGCATCTCCTGACGAGTCTCGGAGACCATTTCCTGATCGTCCCGGACGTGGAATCGGTGGACGGCAGATGGGTGCAACCCGTTGCGTTCGCCGGGGATCGCACGCCGGGTTTGATAGACAGCGGCAGGGATTTCGAAAATGCCCTTTCTCTGGCCTTTTCGAACCCCAACCCCGGAATGCTCTCCGGTGCCACGCAGCAGTTTCTGGACGTGGCAACCGCCAGCCGCGCCTATCCTTCACAGGCGTTTCGCTCATCCCAGAACATCTATGTCCGCTATAATTTCTGGAACCTTGCAGCGTGGACGTATCTTCTCTCCGCGGCCCTTTTCGGGCTCTGGTTTTTCTTCCAGCGGCCGGGCTGGTACTGGGCCGGCATCGGCGCCATGGGGGCGGGATTCCTGCTGCACAGCGGCGTGATGCTCCTGCGCACGTACCTGCGCAGTTACGAGGCGGATTTCCGGCTGCCCGTTTCGAACATGTTCGAATCCATCACCTTCACCGCGTGGGCCGTGCTGCTGATCGCAATGGTGTGGGAGGTGATTAATCGGAGGGCCTTCATTGGTGTGGCCGCAACGGTCCTCGGCTTTCTTTTCCTGACGGGCGCGGCCATGATGCCGCTCCACGAAACACGCATCCAGCCACTCCGGGCCGTGCTTAACAGCTACTGGCTGAACATTCACGTGACGATGATGCTGTTGAGCTACGCGGCGTTCGCACTGGCGGCGGTTTTTGCCATCGTCTATCTGGCGAAGAGCTTCCTGGGCCGCGATGCGCTCTTCGGTGGGACGCCGATCATGGACATGCCGCGGACGGAGGAATTCGCCTACCGGCTGGTGCAGATCGGCTGGCCGCTGCTGACGCTGGGGGTGGCTCTCGGCGCCGTGTGGGCCGACCATGCATGGGGCCGTTACTGGGGCTGGGACCCCAAGGAGACCTGGGCCTTCATCACTTGGGTGACCTATACGATTTATCTGCACACGCGCATTGTGCTGGGCTGGCGCGGCCGGTTGAGCGCAGCAACCTGTGTGCTCGGCTTCGTGATGGTCCTGATCACGTGGCTTGGGGTGAGCTACCTGCCCTGGTTCGCCGGAGGATTGCACACCTACGCATCCCCGAATTAATTGGGGAATGCTTCCGTTGACTAGACGTCCAGATTCCGCACTTCGGGTGCGTGGCGCTGGATGAAGGCGCGGCGTGGCTGCACCTCGTCGCCCATCAGGGTGGAGAACACGTGTTCCGCCTCGATGGCGTCCTCCATGGTGACACGAAGGAGGCGGCGCCGGCGCGGGTCCATGGTGGTTTCCCAGAGCTGCTCGGCGTTCATTTCACCGAGGCCTTTGTAGCGCTGAATGGTGATTCCCTTGGCCCCGAGGTCCTTGATGCGTTCGAGCGCCTCCACCAGCGAATAGACGGGGTGGAGCGTATTGTCCTTGGCGTAGATGCGGTAGGGCGAAGTGCTGTGAGTTTCCTCGCCGCGCCCGAAGTGGTCCACATCGTAGCGCCCTATATCAAACCCGAGTTTTTCGAGGGTCCGTACGCTCGCCTCGATTTCGCGCGACTCGGGGAATTCGTAGAGGTCCACCTTGGGGCGCGGCTCTTCCTCCTCGCCCGTGGCGTCCTGCTGGACCTGGGCCTGCGCCTCGTCCGGGTCGCCAAAGAGGTCGTCGCTCCCCTCCATCTCAGAGTCCTCGCCCCCTGGTGAACTGCCGTTGCCGGAGGCGCCGTTCAGGGCGGTGACGTCCGGATCGAGCAGTGTGAATTCCTCCATTGTATAGGCGAAACGGGGACCGTCCTCCTCCATGGCCATTCCGACGGGGAAGCGGCCGCGGCTGTCGCGGGCTGCCATATAGTCCTCCAGCGAAATGCCCTTCCGCGTGATGATGCGCTCGATAAGCTGGAGTTGCTGCATCGCTTCGGCGAACTGCTTGATCTGGGCCTTGTTGAGCTCGGTTTCCGTGCCTTCTCCATTGTTGTCCGGCCCCGGACGATAGAGGGCCAAGCGGACACTTTCGACGCCTTCGTCAATGAGGAAGCGGTCCTTCTCCTCTTCGCGGTCGAGGTAACGCTCGGACCGCCCCTTGCGCAGGCGGTACAGTGGCGGCTGGGCGATATAAAGGTGCCCGCGGTCAATCAGCTCGGAGAACTGGCGGTAGAAGAACGTGAGCAGCAGCGTCCGGATGTGCGCGCCGTCCACGTCCGCGTCCGTCATGATGATCAGCTTGTCGTAGCGCAGTCTCGCATAGTCGAAGTTATCTGAAATCCCTGTCCCGAGGGCCGTGATGATGGTGCGGATTTCCTCGTTGGAGAGCACCTTGTTGATGCGGGCTTTCTCCACGTTGATGATTTTCCCGCGAAGGGGGAGGATGGCCTGGAAGTGCCGGTCGCGGCCCTGCTTGGCGGAGCCGCCCGCGGAGTCGCCCTCCACCAGGTAAAGCTCGGTGCCGGGGCCCTTTTCCGAGCAGTCCGCCAGCTTGCCCGGCAGGCCGCCGCCTTCCATGGCTGACTTACGGACCATCTCCCGGCTGCGGCGGGCCGCCACGCGTGCGGACGCCGCGAGGACGACCTTCTCCACGATGGCGCGCGCTTCCCGCGGGTTCTCCTCAAGGTGCTCGGAAAGCCCCTCGTTGACGATGGACTCGATGAGCCCCGCCACTTCCGCGTTCAGCAGCTTGCCCTTGTTCTGGCCCTCGAACTGCGGGTTGCTGATCTTGATGCTGATGACAGCCGTGAGCCCCTCTCGCATATCCTCGCCGGTCAGGCCATCCTTGAACTTCTTGAGGAGGTCATTTTTCTGCGCGTATTTATTGATTGTCGAGGTGAGGGACTTGCGGAAGCCGGTGACGTGCGTTCCGCCGTCCCGCGTGTTGATGGTATTCGCGAAAGCGTAGAGTTTTTCGTCGTAGGAGTCCACGTACTGCATCGCGATCTCTGCGATGAGCGAATCCGTCTGTCCGTCGCTTCGCATGTAGTCGCGTTCACGCTGGAAATAGATCGGCTTGGAATTAATGGAGGACTTGTTTGCATTGAGGTGGCGGACGAATTCCACGATGCCGCCACTGAACTTGTAGGAGTGCGATTTCCCCGTGCGCTCGTCCTCGATGAGGATCGTGACGCCCGGGTTCAGGAATGCCAGCTCGCGGAAGCGAGCCGACAGGATCTCGAAATTGAAATCAATCGTGGTGAAGATGCTCGGGTCGGGCTTGAAGCGGATAGCCGTGCCTGTCTTCTTCGCGGACCCGAGTTCCTTCAGCGGGCCCTCGGGTATTCCGCCGTTGGCAAAGCGCATGAAGTAGGCCTTGCCGGCGCGCTTGACCTCCACCTCGAACCACTCGCTGAGGAAGTTCACCACCGAGACCCCGACGCCGTGCAGGCCGCCCGAGTACTTGTAGGCCTCCTTTTCGAACTTGCCGCCGGCGTGGAGGATCGTCAGCACGACCTCCAGCGTGGAGCGGCCGTTCATCTTCGGGTCCTTGTGCGGGCCGACCGGGATGCCGCGCCCGTTGTCCATGATGGTGATGGAGTTGTCGAAGTGTATCTTGACGTCTATGCGGCTGCAGTTGCCCTGCATCGCCTCGTCAATGGAGTTGTCCACGACCTCATACACAAGGTGGTGGAGCCCCAGCGTATCCGTGTTGCTGATGTACATGGCGGGACGTTTGCGGACCGCGTCCCTGCCTTCGAGCACCTGGATTGATTCCTCGGTGTATTGACCAACCTTCGATTTCGCCATGGATGTCTTTGTACCAAGTAGTCTATTGGAGAGGCCTCAGCCTTGGCCTTAACGCGGCGGCAAGGGAGGTGGGAAATCCGCTCGCCGCGCAACACCTGAAACTACTGCTTGGGGCCCGTGAGGTTCAAGCCCCAATCCGGCTGTCGGAGGCCTTTGGAGGGGTTATTCCGGGGGTCTCCGCCCCTCCCGGCGGCCGGTGGGGCCGGCACCGGGGTGCGCCCCGCTCAGTCGGACGGAAGCGGCCTGATGATAACCGTTGTCGGCTCAAGGAAGTACTTGTTTGCCACGCGCATGACGTCCCGGCTGGTCACCGCCTGGACCTGCTCCTGGAACCTGTCCACGAAGTCGGGTCCGAGGCCCATGTGGTAGTGCACGGCCAGTGTCCGGGCGCGGGCGGTGTTGCGCTCCCTGCTCCGGAGATAGGACCCCCGGATGGAGTTCCTGGCGCGATCCAGTTCCTCGGCTGTCACCGGGGTTTCGCGCAGGAGGCGTATCTGACCCCAGAGGCGGTCCTCGGCCCGGTCGAGGTTGTCACCCGCCGTGCCAATGTAGGCGGCCAGCATGCCCTTGCGGCGGTAGGACTGGTTCCTGGCGGCCACGGCGTAGGCCAGCCCCTCGCGGTCCCGCAGCTCGCGGAAGAGGCGCGAACTCATTCCCGACCCGAGGATCGTGGCGGCCACCTGCACGGCGGGGCTGTCCTCGTGCCCGATGGGGGCCGTAAGGTGCCCCATTACGATGAAGCCCTGGGTGCTGGGCCGCGGCACGTCCACCCGGGCGGGCCCCGGCGCGATCACCTTGTCCACCTGGTAGGTGACATGACGTTCAGGCCCGGGGGTGCCGAGGTGCTCGCGGACGAGGTCCCGCGCCCGCTCGAACGAAATGTCCCCGACGACGGCCACCACCGTGTTCGACGGGACGAAGAGGGCCCGGTGCTGCTCGTAAAGGTCCCAGGTCTGAAGCGCCCCGGCGCTTTCCGCCGTGCCCCGCGGGTCGCGGCCGTAGGGGTGCGTGCCGAACAGCTCGCGCTGGAAGCGCCGCATCGCCACCGAAGGCGTGTGATCCTCGCTCATGCGGATCGCGGCCAGCAGCTTCCGCCGTTCGATCTCCACCTCGTCCACGGGGAAGTTGGGCGCCAGCAGCACATCCGCGAAGACGGGGAGCGCCTCCGGCAGGTCCCTCGCCAGGCAGTGGAGCGAGAGGAGCGAGTAATCCATGCTGGAACCCGGCTGGAGCGAGGC